>JBKPRS010000225.1:0-9796 GCA_046734695.1 Actinomycetota bacterium
GACCTGCGCCGCCTGCTGGAGCTGTGCGGCCTGGACGACGTCCTGCCCTGACCCGAGGAGATCCTTGCCGATGCAAACGTTGGACGGAAGCCCGCCGGACACCGCGTACGCTCGACCCCCTATGGGGTCACGCCACGTAGCCACCGATGACGCCTCCGCGCTCGCCGGAGGGCGGCTCGAAGAGGCGCTGGAGTCCCACCGCACGGAGCTGACCGGCTTCTGCTACCGCATGCTGGGCTCGGGGTCCGAGGCCGAGGACGCGGTGCAGGAGACGATGGTGCGGGCCTGGCGCTCCATCGACAGCTTCGAGGGCCGCTCCTCGCTGCGCTCCTGGCTCTACCGCATCGCCAACAACGTGTGCATCGACATGGTGCGCAGCCCGCAGCGCCGCGCCCGCCCGATGGAGATGGGGCCGTCCAGCGTGGCCTCCGAGATCGTGCTGCGCGAGCGCCACCAGCCCGAGCACGCCTTCGTCCAGCCCGTAGCCGACGAGCGGGTCATCCGGCTCGACGCCGACCCGGCCGAGGTCGCGGCATCCCGCGAGTCGATCCGCCTGGCGTTCGTGGCCGCCCTGCAGCACCTGCCGCCGAAGCAGCGCTCTGCGCTCATCCTGTGCGAGGTGCTGCGCTGGCAGGCGACCGAGGCCGCCGAGCTGCTCGACACCAGCGTCGCCTCGGTGAACAGCGCCCTGCAGCGGGCGCGGGCCACGCTGGCCGACCTGCGCAGCGAGCAGCTCGACTCCACCCTCGATCCCGAGCATCAGGCCCTGCTGGCCCGCTACGTCGACGCGTTCGAGCGCTACGACATCCCGGACCTGATCGGCCTGGTCCGCGAGGACGTGATCATGTCGATGCCGCCCTGGGACGTGTGGCTCGAAGGCCCCGAGGAGATGGCGGCCTTTTTTCTGGGCGAAGGCAGCGTCTGCCGCGACGGCCGCCTCGTCCCGGTCAACGTCAACGGCACCGGCGGGTTCGGCAACTACCACAAGGTCGCCGAGGGCGTGTGGGAGCCGTGGGCCATCCAGATCATCGAGGTCGCCGACGGCAGGATCGTCGGCCACCACAACTTCGTCTACCCCGAGCTGTTCCCCGCCTTCGGCCTGCCGCCCCGGCTGGAGGCGTAGGCCCTAGGCCCGACCGCAGCCGCCGGATCAGCCCGGCGCGTGCAGCGACGACTGGAGCTGGAGCGAGACGTCGGTGGTCACGCCGGCTTGCAGGTAGGCCGTCCCGCCGTCGAGCCCCCGCCACTGGCCGCAGGCGGCGCCCTGCACCAGGTAGCGGTCGCCGGGCTGGTCGACTGTCGCGAAGCTGATCCCCTGGCCGGTCGCGCCGCCGTTGGCGCCGGTGGCCGGGCGGCCGAAGGTGTCGGTGAGCAGGAAGTTCGCCGCCACCGGCTGGCCGGCCACGGACATCTCCAGCCAGTCGTTGTCCTGCATGGCCCCGGCCGGGATGTCGAGGCGCAGCACCTGGCTGCCCTCGGGGATTCCGGTCAGGATGGATCCGTCGAGGCCACCCACGCCAGGGCCCGGCCGCAGCACCGCAGTGCGGCCCTCCGAGTAATGCAGCGAGGTGCCGGCGGGCAGCGGCGGCGCTGCGTCGCCCAGCATCGCCGCCTTGCCACTGCCGGTAACGGCCACCAGCCGGACGTCGCCGGGCGCCTCACCCGCCACCAGCGGCACGCTCATGGCGAAGCCGGACATGGTGGCGTCGGGCGCCACCACCTCCAGGTCGCCGCGGGGCAGGTCGGCCACGCCCTCGCCGATCACCCGGCCGTCGGCCTTGACCGCCAGCACCCGGGTCGAGCGCTCGCCGTCGATCGTCCCGGCCCAGCCCGCGTACTGCACCTGGTCGACCGCCGGGGTGGTCGGGATGACCGGCCCGTCCGTTCCCACCTGGTTCTCGGCGTCGAGGAACGCGGGCGACGAGCCCCAGGCGCAGGTGGGCAGCAGCGAGGTGAGGTCGTCGCCGATCGGGTCGGCCTGCATGTCCGGCGCCAGCGAGGCGGGGTCGGGGGCATCGACGTCGTTGCGGATGTAGAGCAGCTCGCCATGCGTCGACAGCCAGGGCCGGTAGTTGTCGAGGATCCACTGGCTGATGTCGTAGTGACGGACCGGGTTGATGATGCCGTCCCACTGGGGCAGGCCCAGCAGGCTCCAGTACATGACCAGCTCGGGCGGGTTGGCCTTCAGCTCTTTGATCACGTCCTTCTGGCTCACCTCGCGGATGGCCATGCTGACGTGGAAGTAGCGCGTCGTCGGTTCGAGGCCGAGCAGGTAGTAGACGACGGCCGGCTGGTTGGTGAAGTCGAACAGCGTGGCGTTCGGGCCGACCGAGTCGAGGGCCACCTGCAGGTCGTCGAGCAGGCCGGCGGGCACGGCGCCGTCGGTGGCGTAGCCGAGCCGGCCCTGGGCCTCGGTCTGGGACACCGGGGTGAAGTTGTCCGGCACCTTCTCCATCTGGCGCAGCGCGGACGGCACCGCGGTGATCAGCAGCGCGCCGACGACGGCGAGGCTGAAGAGGTGGCGAGGCGCCCGCCCCGGGTTGGCCCGCTCGACGTCCACGTCGCCCGGCTCCAGGACCCGGGCCAGCATGTAGACGAGCAGCGGGAACCCGACCACCACGCCCAGCAGCACGTGGTTGTCGGCCCGGGCCAGGAACTTCGGGTAGATGAACAGACCCAGCAGCGCCAGCGTGGCCATGGCCCAGTCGGCCGGCCGGATGCCCTTGCGGGTCGCCAGCCGCCAGGCGAAGAACCCGGCCGTGAGCGCGGCCAGCGCGAAGGGCAGGGCCGCGGCGAAGATGAAGTTGGTGCCGTTGGCCGCGAAGTCGACCGGGAAGGCGCCCTTCAACACGTGGTCCACGGCGAAGGTGCTGAAGTAGAAGACGAAGTCGTCGACGGCCCCGTTGACGGCCAGCCAGGCGACGAACACCAGCGCGGCGGCCAGCCCGCCGGCGGCGACCCACAGCGTGCGCCCGAAGCGCCGGACCAGCGGCACGCCCCGGCCGGTGACCAGGTCGAAGCCGACGACCACCATCGCCAGGGCGAGCACGAAGAACGACAGCTCGGGCGTGAGGATCATGGCGGTGAACGCCGCCGCGCCCATGGCCAGCGACCAGCGCCAGTCGTTCACGCTCAGCGTGCGCACCAGCAGCAGGAGCAGCAAGGGCAGGAAGGCCAGGCGGGGGGCCTGCGCGCCGATCAGCAGGGTGCCGCCGAAGAACTTGCTGCCCGCCAGCAGCAGCACCGGGAAGGCGGCCAGGATCACCCAGTTGCGGCGCGTCACCCGGACGAGCAGCACGAACAGCAGCACGTAGCACAGCGGCTCGACCAGGAAGTGCCAGCCCGCGTCCATGGCCCAGCGGGAGTCGCCGAACACGTCCAGGCCCAGCCAGGGCCACAGCCCGTCGAGCAGCGGGCCGTGGATGAACAGCACGTCGCGCCACGGGAACTGGCCGTGGCGCAGCAGCGTCGCGGTGCCGAGGCCCTCGCCCTCGTGGAAGGCGTCCATCTGACCCAGGGCGTTGGGCAGCACCGCGGTGACCAGGAAGACGATGACCGAGCCGGCCACCAGCGCGACCGTGTTGAACTCCGCGGCGCGCAGGTCCTCCAGCGGGCCCCGCGCCGCCCGCCGGGCGACCCGGAAGATGACCGCCCCCACCACCAGCGTGGCCACCACCACGAGCGGCCAGGGCAGGAACGAGTAGGACACCACCCTGTCGGTGTCGACCACGGTCATGGAGGTGGCCACCGACACCACCCCCATGCCCAGCACGCAGACGGGCACCAGCGCCATGTTGGCCAGAGCCAGGCGCCGCGCGTAGGACCGCGCCGGTCGCCGCATCCCGAGCGCCAGCGCCCCCAGCACGACCGCCACGGCGTAGCCCGCGATCCCCAGGACCAGCATCGGCCAGATCGAGCGGCCCGAGGTCTGCAAGGCGATGGCCCCGATCAGGCCGACCGCCACCCCCGGCACCACGATGCGCCCGGCGACCCCCGCGCCGGCCACCACCGCGGCCGAGCTGTGGCGGGCGAGCACCCGGGGGACGACCCGGTCGAACACCACGTAGGACGCGACCATCACGACCGGGAACACCACCACCGCCACCACGAACATCTGCATGTAGTGGTGGATGTTGAAGTTGGCGAAGGTCGGATAGCCGATGACGTCGGTGTTCTCTTCCAGCGGCTTGCCGGTCAGGAACCAGCGGTTGAGCGCGTCGCTGAGCCCGAGCGCGATGGCGGCCGAGCCCAGCACCCGCGAAGCCAGAGCCAGGCCGCCGCCCCCACGGGGGCCGCTGCTCCAGCTCGAGCTCCAGCGCCGGCGCCGGGTCGGGGTGGGCGCGGGACGAGCCTCGGCCTCCTGGGAGACCGGCTCGACTGCACGCTCGGGGACGGTGCGCATCGCTGGGGGATCAGCCTTCCTCGGACACCGGCGCGGCGGCCGTGGCGCAGCGGGAGATCGCGTTCATCTCGGGGGGATCAGCCTTGCTCGGACGAGGACTCCGACGCCAACGGCGCGCTGGCCGTGGCGTAGAGCTGCCAGCCCCGGCGGCCCCCGGTCGGGCTCAGGGCCAGCAGGCCGCTGAACACGGCGAGGCCCGCCCGCACCGGCAGCGACGTGCTGCCGTCGGGCTCGACCTCACCGACCAGCCGCTCGCCCCGGGCGATCACGGTCCGGCGGTAGAGGTTGAACAGCGGGAAGCCGGCCCCGCCGCACTGGCCCACCGTGAAGCCGGCCCCCTCCAGCAGGGCGGTCAGGTCGGGGATGTCGTAGTGGCGCCGGTGGCCGATGTGGTGGTCGAAAGCCGACATGGGACCGCCCGGCACGGTTACGACCAGCGTGGCGCCGGGGGCCAGCCAGCGGCGGGCCGCCATCAGGAACTCACCCGGCTCGTCCACGTGCTCGAGCACCTCCGAGCAGGTGGCGTGGGTGGCCCAGCCGGCCAGCGCCTCGGGCGGGTCCTGGCCGCTCAGCAGGTCGAACTGGACGAAGCGGCCCCCGGGCACCTTGCCCGAGGCCAGCTCGCAGCCCTTGGCGGACAGCTCCAGCCCCGCCACCTCGGCCTTCGGCCAGCGCTTCGCCACGTCGGCCGCCAGGTCGCCCTGGCCGCAGCCGATGTCGAGGTAGCGCTGGGGCGCTCCCGCGCGGCCCATCAGCCCGAGCACGACCCGGCGCCGGAACGTCTGCGCCGGGTTGCGCCCCGCGCAGTCGGCGTAGTCGTCCCAGTGGGTCTCCCAGTCGTCGGGGGCGACCTCGCGGGGCGCGTCGGTCCCGGTCACAGCGCGTACCCGGCGGTGCTGGCGTCGCGGTGGAACATCTTCACGGTGTCGAGCGAGAACTCGGTGAGGTCCTTGCCGAAGAGGCCCAGCTTGGCCAGCAGGTCGGGCGTCACCGTGATCACGTCGCAGCCGATGCGGTCGGCCTGAGCGATGTTCAGCACCTCGCGGGGGCTGGCCCAGATCAGCTCGACGCCCTCCAGCGGGCGGAGCGTGTCCAGGGCGGCCACCATGATCGGCTCGGGCTCGCGGCCGGTGTCGGCGATGCGGCCCGCGAACACCGACACGAAGGCGGACGTCCCGCCTTCGAGCGCCTCGGCGGTCGCGTCCACCTGGGCGTTGGTCATCAGCGCGGTGATGTTGAGCTGGACGCCCTCGTTGGTCAGCCGACGCACCAGGTCGAGGCTGGACTCAGCCTCGGTGTTGGTGATCGGAATCTTGACGAAGACGTTGTCGCCCCACGACGAGATCTTCAGCGCCTGGCGCTCCATGTCGGCGAAGTCGTCGGAGAACACCTCGAAGCTGATGGGCCGGTCGCTGACCGTGTCCAGGAACTCGTGGGCGAACTGCTCGTAGTCCTCCACGCCCGCGGCGCGCATGAGCGTGGGGTTGGTGGTGAAGCCGGCGATGAGCGGGTCGGCGGCCAGCTTGCGGACGCTCGCCATGTCGGCGCCGTCGGCGAACACACGGACGGAGAGCTTGCTGACGTCGATCATCGCAGGGAATCCTCCTCGACGGTGAGGGCTGGGATCAGAAGGGGGACGACCTCGGCGAGGCCGTCGACGGTGTGGTCGGGCGCGTCCGGCGCGCCCTCGGGGTAGTCGCTGCGCAGCCAGACGGTGGTGACGCCGGCGTTCCGGCCGGCGTCGATGTCGCGCCAGCGGTCGCCCACCATGACGCTGCGGGCCAGGTCGACGCCGAACCGCTCGGCGCCCTGCAGCAGCAGGCCCGGCTTCGGCTTGCGGCAGCTGCAGCCGTCCGCGTCGTCGTGCGGGCAGACGAGGGCGGCGTCCAGGCCCAGCTCGGTGATCAGGTGCTGGTTGATGGCGTCGACCTCGTCCCAGGTGGCCTTGCCGCGGGCGATGTCCGGCTGGTTGGTGACGACCAGCAGGAGGACGCCGGCGTCCCGGAGAGAGTTACACGCGGCCCGCACGCCGGGGCGGATGACGATGTCGTCCACGGACGCGGGCGGGCGCGGCTTGCCGTCGCGCACGACGGACTCGTTGAGCACGCCGTCCCGGTCGAGGAACGCTGCGACCCTGCCGGCAGCCGGCCCGGAGCCCATGGTCAGAGCAACCCCGCGGCCTCGTCGCGGGCCAGGGCTCGCATGGCGTTGGACAGGGCCTCGCCCGACCCCCCGCTGTGGCTCCAGCCCAGCGAGCGGATGCGGTCCGTGTTCAGGCGCACGATGGGAACGTCGCCCTTCCAGCCCCGGCTGCCACCCGAGTACTCGAACGCGACCTCGTCGGGATCGAGGCCGAGCACCTCCAGCGCCAGGTGCGCTATCTCGGTCACCGTGATGTAGTCGCCGGTGGCCACGTTGTAGGCCCGGTACGGCTCGGTGGTCCGGCGGTGGGCCGTGAGCACGGCCGACACCACGTCGCCCACGTCGATGTAGGACTTGGACTGGCTGCCGTCACCCAGGATCGACAGGCACGTCGGGTCCTTGAGCAGGCGCCGGACGAAGTCGAAGCCCACGCCGTGGGTCTGGCGGGCACCCACCACGTTGCCGAAGCGGAAGGCGCAGCCCGACAGGTCGAACATGGCCACGTACGAGCTGATCAGCGCCTCGCCCGCCAGCTTGCTGGCCCCGTAGGTGGAACCGGGGATCAGCGGGCCGTGGTCCTCCTGCGCCTCGGTGTGGCCCAGGTCGCCGTAGACCCCGCTGCCCGACGCGTACAGGATGCGCTGGGCCGAGGTCGTGCGCATGGCCTCGACCACGTTGTTGGTCAGGGCCGTGCCCTGGTCGAAGTCGATGGCCGGGTTGGTGACCGCCGCCGCGATGTCGGGGTTCGAGGCCAGGTGGATGACCACGTCGTGGCCGTCCATGGCCGAGCGCAGCCGGTCCAGGTCGCCGACCTCGCCCTCCACCGCGGTGAAGCGGGGATCGGTGTCGTGGGCGGCGTGGTGCCAGTGCCGGCCCGAGGAGTAGTTGTCGTAGATCGTGACCGCGGCGACCTCGGGATCGGCCACGAGCCGGTCCACGAAGTGGCTGCCGATGAACCCGGCGCCGCCGACGATGAAGAACCGCTCGCTCACTGTGCTCCCCCGGCCGTGCCGGCGACGGCTTCCCACTTGGTGGCACTGCGGGCCAGCGCCGGGTGGCTCACCAGCAGGTGCCACATGACCGCGCACAGGCCCTCGGTGTGGGGCGTGATCCGCTCCGCCACGAGAGGCGGGATCACGATGCAGGACGTGGCCGACGCCGCGGTGTAGCCGCCGTCGCGTCCCACGATGCCGTGGATGCCCGCCCCGACCTTCTGGGCCAGCTCGATGGCTCGGACCAGGTTGGGCGAGACGTTGCGCTCGAGGTCGCCACCGCCGACCGAGAACACCAGCAGGGCGTCGTCCGGTCCCAGGCGCGAGCCCTCCAGCCAGGCCGAGAACACCGTGTCCCAGCCCTCGTCGTTGGTGCGGGCGGTGAGCTCGGACACGTTGTCGGTGGGGGCGTACGCCTCGAAGCCGCACAGCTTGCGGAAGTCGTTGACCGCATGGCCCGCATGGCCGGCGGACCCGCCCACGCCGAGGATGAACAGCCGGCCGCCCCGGGCCCGCACCGCGGCGAGATCGCGGGCGACGGCCTCGACGCTGGCGGGGTCGAGGGCGTCGAGGATGCGCCGGGTCTCGTCGAGGAAGTCCTCGGTGAAGCTGGTCATGACTCTCCGTCGGGACTGGCCTGCACACGGCAGGCCGCGAACGTGTTGAGGCCGAACTTGTGCTTGGACACGCGGATGTCCTGGGGGCGGAACCCGGCCCGCACCAGCATCGGCCACAGGTCGCGGGGGTCGTAGTAGGTCTTGTGGTCGTTCATCTCGGCCGCGGGGCTGAGGTTCAGGCGGAACGCGGACAGCTCCAGGAACCACTTGCCCCGCCACGAAGGCACGTTCACGAGGCACACGCCGCCCGGACGCAGCAGGCGCCGCATCTCCTCCAGCGCCCGCTGCGGCTCCCAGAGGTGCTCGAGCACCGACGTGCAGAGCACCACGTCCGCGCTGGCGTCGTCCACCTGCGCGAGGGTGTCCGGCAGCGGGCCCTCCACCACGTCGACCTTGGCGTGGTCCTTGAGCTCGGGGTCGACGGCCACGTCCAGCAGCACCAGGCCGGTGACGTCGTCGAGGATCGTCCGGGCGAACGAGGCCCGGTAGCCGCAGCCGACGTCGGCGACGCGCTTGCCCGCGAAGCCGCCCGCGTGCTTGCGGATGCTGCGGCCCGAGAGCCACACGCCGAACCGGTCGACCGGGGTCAGCCGATGGGACTGCCCGAACGACTCGCTGCGGCTCCCGCCCTCAGCGCTTGACGATGAGGCCATGGCCGTTGATGTTGTGGAGCACGAGCCGGTCCGCCTGCATGCGCTGCTCGTCGACGAACTGTGTGATGCCCGGGCAGGCGGGGAAGCCGTAGTCGTCGAAGACGACCATGCCCTGGGGGGACAGGCGGGGCCACACCCAGTCGAGCACGTCCTTGGCCGACTGGTAGACGTCGACGTCGATGTGGCACAGGCGGAACGTCTGGTCGGCGACCTTGTCGCCGGTGTCGTCCGGGAAGATGCCCTGCAGGCACTCGACCCGGTCGAGGCGCATGTCGGCCAGGAGCTTCTCCACGATGGCGAGCGACGTGTCGTCGTGCTTGCCGTCCTTGTAGTAGGTGTCCACCTCGCCCGTCTTCACAACACCTTCCCAGGTGTCGCAGAGGTACACGCCGTCCTCGTTGCCGAGCGCCTTGGAGCGGGCCGCCATCAGCGCCCCGCTGCCGCCCCGCCACACCCCGACCTCGAGGATCCCGCCGGGCACGTCGGCCAGCTCGCCCACGATGCTCCACAGCTCGTAGAGCCGCCACACGTCGACGAGGGTGTTCTTGCGCACCTGGTCGTAGACCCGACGGAAGTCCTGGTCGGACTGCCACGGGGCGTACGTGGAGATGGGGTAGGCCATCTCGTGGGCGCCCGAGCGCACGGCCTCGCCCCGCACGAAGGGCAGTGCCACGCCCTTGGCGATCGAGAAGCTCGACTGCTTGGCGAGGCGGCCGTAGTAGCTGAGCAAGGACATCGTTGTGCCTACTCCTTAGGGGCCCGGGCCCGGGGGCGGGTGGTGGCGATGATCGTTCCGTGCAGGACCAGCGTGGACACGAACAGCTGGCAGCCCGCCACGGCGGCGGCCAGGCCCGTGACCGCCAGGTGGTTCTGGATGGTGTTGGCCTGCTCCAGGGCCAGGTCGTTGGCGGTGTAGGTCACCACCAGCGGGATGGCCAGGAGCACACCCACCACGAACAGCCCGAAGGCGATGAGCACCGTGCGCGTGTA
>JBKPRS010000226.1:0-5585 GCA_046734695.1 Actinomycetota bacterium
GCGGCCCCACCCGACGGGTCGACCCACGTGATGCGGGCCTTGCCCGGATCCTCCGTGTCGACCTGCGCGTTCACGTTCGTGGGTGTGGCGGGCGCGCCGGGCGCCCCCACGGCGGGCAGGGTGGTGCACACGGGGGCGGACGGGGCTGACGGGGCGTCGCCCCGAGTGGCGCCCAGTTGGAAGCACTGCTCGCTGCCGGGCGGGGCGAGGCCCGGCACGGTGTACTGGCTCTGGTCGCCGTCGATGTCGCGCACGACGCTGGTGGCGGCCGGGGTCGGGGAGGCCTTGGTGGCGGGGTCGATGATGTACACGCTGTAGCTGTCGACCCGTTGCGCGGGCGTCCAGTTGAGCTGCACCGAGTCGGGGGTGAGCGGGGTGGCCGCCAACCCCACGGGCGGAGGTGGGGCCACGTTCTCGGCGGGCCCTTCGTCCTTGTTGCGGGACATGAGGAAGCCGATGGTCCCGGCGGCCGCCACCGCGAGGATCGCCAGGGGGATGAGGCCGCGGCCGATGATCGGCTTCTGCTCGAACGCGCCGTCGACCGCGGGCGTGCTCGGGTCGTAGCCGTAGGGCTGGGGGGCGGGGCCGGGAGCGGGCTCGAACTGGCCCGCCTGGAGCTGCCGGCCCGTGACCCGGAACGTGCGACGCATCGGCATGCCCCGAAACTGCGGCTTGCGGGACCGCACCTTCACCTTGGCGTGACCGGAGGTGCCGAGCGGCAGGTCGAGGTACTCGGGCGTGACCAGGAAGCCGAGCGCGTCGTCGGGGTCGCTCGCCTCCAGCTTCAGGCGGACCGGAGTGTTGCCCCAGTTGGAGAACTCGACGCGGTGCTTGGCCGAGAAGCGGCCCTTGGACGTGACCGGGGTGATCTTGGCCTGGGACAGCGCCACGCCGCCCACGGCCAGGTCGCCCTCGGCGACGGCCGAGGCGGTGGCGTCGACCTGCGAGGTGGCGCGGACGCCGAAGGGGACTGCGCCGGCCCGGGTGGCGACCCCCGACGGCGGGGAGAACAGCACGGTGGCGATGCCCTCGCCCTGGGGCAGGACCTCGAGGTGGTCGGGCAGCACGCGTGCCCAGGGGGACGCCTCGCCCAACACGTCGATGCGGAAGCCCTCGACGATGGACGACACGTTGCGCACGCGCACGGTCAGGCTCGCCTGCCCGCCCGGTTCGACGCTGACGCTGTCCGTGTCGACGGTCACCACTGGGTCCATGGGGCACCTCCTGGTTGCGACCCTGGGGCGGCCGCACCTCGTGGCCCCCGGCGACACGAAGGTGATCTGCCGGGCACCAAGTTACACCGAGCATGTGACAGTCCTGACGCGCCTGGGCGACGGCACACTTTCGGGCAACATCGCTGCCCTTCCGCCGCCCCCGCGGTCCTTGTGACCGACAAGGAGTGAATGCATTCTGGCGCGGTGGAGCGCAAGCATGACCGCCGGCCTGCGTCCCCGCCGCCCGAGCAGGCCCCCAAGCGCCGCCCCGAGGAGGCGGACGGACGCTACGGAGCCTTGCTCGATCTGCAGCGCCGAGCCGGCAACGCCGCCGTTTCATCCGCCATCGCCAGGGGCCGGCCCCCGGACCGCGGTGGCACGCCGGTGCCCACGTCCGCCGGCGCGGCCCGGTCGGTGCTGGGCGACCTGGCGGACGACGTCCGCGTCCACCAGGCGGGCGAGGGCGGACCCGACGTCCCGGCGGGCGCGCTCGCCGCCACCACGGGGACCGACATCGCGGTGGCGCCCGGAGCGCCGCCGGCCGACAGCCCCGCGGGTGCCCTGCTGCTGGCGCACGAGTCGGCCCACGTCGTGCAGCAGACCGCGCCGACGGGCGGCGCCACCGAAGCCGCCGAGGACCAGGCCGACATGGCCGCGGCCGCGGCCATGGTCGGACGGCCGGTCCCCGCTCTCGGCCCTGCCCGCGGCAGACAGCTCTTCGAGGCGCCCAAGCACCAGGCCAGCCTGACCAACGCCATGGACCAGATCGGCTTCTCCGACCAGGAGCAGCAGATGGCCTACCTCGGCAACTGGTGCCAGGACATGTCGCAGGCCATGGTGCCCATCCTCAACACCACCATCGGCGGGCAGGCCACCATGACACTGGTCTCGTCGGTGGCACAGATGAAGTTCGGGCGTCCCGTGAGCCCCGCCCAGCTCGGCATGTACGACCCGGTCGAGCACATCGACAACCCCACCGGCACCGTCAACAACGACCTCCTTCAGAACAAGCTGGGCGGGCTGGACCCCGGCGGGAAGCTGCGGTCGGGCGAGACCACCAACATCGCGATGGTGGGGCGCGGCGCGTTCACCACCCCCGAGCGCGACCTCAGCCCCGACGCCATCGGCCGGCTCATGAAGACCAACGACGCCGGCGTGCCCGAGTACATCGCCCAGTCCCGCGAGTACGTGAAGGACGAGATCCGGGCGGCCATCGCCGACAAGCGCACGGCGGAGGGGCTGTTTCACGTGGGCAACTTCTCGCACGTGGTCGAGGACCTGTTCGCCCACTCCAACTGGATCGAGGTGGCGGTCGGCGACCTGATCCAGAGCGGCGCGTTCACCCTCGAAGCCAACTCCGAGGCGGGCAAGGACGTGGAGAAGCGGCTCCAATTGGGCCAGCCACCCATCGAGACCTACGCGGGCAACGTGGCAGCGCACGGGCGCGAGGCGCGGCCGGCGCTCATGACCGGCACGTTCGCCCCCGGCTCCAAGGGCCACGACACGTTCATCTCGCTCAAGGCCGAGGTCCAGAACGTCCTGGCCGGGGTGGAGCCGTTCGGGCCGGACGGCAGCACCGAGAAGTGGTGGGACTTCGGCCTCGAGCTGCTCCAGAACGTCGAGGCCGCGGCGGACGCCGGCAACCTGGGCGCGATCTTCGCCGACCACGTGAAGCAGGTGGTCGACAACATGGGCATCGGCCAGAAGATCAAGCACTTCACCGGCGGCCTGGAGGGCAAGGCCCGGTCCACCTTCGGCGAGGGCTTCCTCGGCGACGTGGCGGCCGGGGCCGCGGGCCTGCTGCACGGCGCGGCCAGCGCGACCGTCGACGCCACCGGCGAGGCCTGGGACACCGTGGTGCTGGGGGCGCTCAAGGAGGGCGCCGACCTGCTCGGCGCCCGCATGGACCTGGTCAAGGTGGCGTACTACGTCAAGCACGGCGGCGAGGAGATCGAACAAGCCTGGGGCGTGGTCAAGAAGGCGGTCACCAAGCTGCCGGCCGAGATCCGCGAGAAGCTGCTGCCCGCGCTGACGAAGGCGGAGGAGGCCTTCAAGAAGAAGCTGCGGGAGCTGCTCACCGCCGCGTACAAGCGGGGCGTCCAGACTCTGATGGACGCTCTGGAGGGCGGGATCAGCGCCACCGACGTGGCCGAGAGCCCGATCTACCGCAAGGTGGCCGACATCAAGGGCCAGCTGGGACCGGACGGCGAGCTGCGCAAAGCGCTGGTGAGCGCCGTGCGGGACGCGGCGCCCGGGCCCGCGGGCAGCGCGATGGCGGCCCGGCTGCAGGCCGCGTCGCCCGAGGAGCTGGTGGCGCTGGCCAGCTCGCCCGAGCTCAAGACGTTCCTGAACAGCCTGGCCGACTACGACCGGCCCGTGGTGATGGCCGCGCTGGATCCGGTGAACGATGCCGGCGAGCGCATCGCCCAGTTCGACAAGCTGCCGGACTGGGCCAAGGCCGGGGGCTCGCATTCGCAGCTGGCCAAGGACCACGCCGATTCGCCGTTCTTCGGGGCCGCGTTCAAGATGGCCAACGAGGCCGACCGCACGATCCTGACCCTGCTCACCCAGGCCTGGAACGAGCTGGGCAGCACCGGCAAGGCCCCGGGGCTGGAGGGCAACCTGCCCAAGGTCGAGGAGGAGGAAGGCGAGCACCTCGACCCACTGATCGACACCGAGGCCATGGACCGCGAGCGGGGCCGGTCCTTCCACGAGACCCGGGACATGGCCGAACGGATCCGGAAGACCGGCCACGCCGACGAGCTGCCGAGCGAGCTGATCGACGGCCTGATCAAGCAGCTGGTCGAGCTGGCGGAAGCGGCCCGCAAGGACGCGGCCCGCTTCCCCGGCGGCCGGGCTCTCGCCCGTCAGGTCGAGGACCTGATCACCACCCTGCGGGGGACGCCTTCCGCCCGCCTGGTGGAGGCCTCCTGCCAGCGCCTGAAGGCGTGGATCGACGGGCACCTCGACGAGACGCTGTCGCACGGTCAGCGAGTCGTCGCCGACACCATCGCCAAGCTGGTCGACGCCGCCGCCCACGAGATCGCCGAGCTGGGCAAGCCGGAGACCCAGGAGGAGCACGCGGCCCACGACTCCAGCCAGCGCTCGGACGCCCACTACACCGAGCAGATCGCCATGCTGGACGAGCAACGGGGCAAGGTCGGCCTCCCCCTGGGGCGGGGCGCGAAGTCGGCGACCGACGCCGACCGAAAGGTGGCCGCCGCGCACACCACGATCCAGAAGCTCGAGGCCGAGGTGGACCGCATCATCAACCACCCGTACGAGACGACATGGTGGCGGGGCACGATGACCAACTGGCTGTCGGAGCACAAGCGCGAGGTGTCGCAGTGGATCCTCGACCGGAACCAGGGCCACACCCACTCGCACTGAGCGGTGGGCTCAGCGGCGGGTGGACGGGCGCGGAGTGCAGGTGAGGGCGCGGGCCCGGCGGCGCCGGGCGCGGCGGGCAGCCCGGTCGTCGCCGAGGCGGCGGGCCAGGCCGGCGTCGTAGGGATATCCCTGGGTGCGGTAGGTCGTGGTCATCGTGGTCACCTCCCCGCGATCCAGACAGGGGTGAGGAGCTCGTCGCCGTGCCGGCGGACCGGCCAGGGCGCCTGGGCGTTCACGCGGTGGAGCCGGCGCACGGTGGCAGGGCGGCCGCCGGTGAGCCGCAGCCGGTAGGCGAGCATGGTGCCCGGCCCGCCCAGGGCCGGCTCCGGCCGGAAGCCGAGCGACTCGAAGAGCGCCACGGCCGGGGTCATGAACTGGGGTGTGCGCACGCACAGCTCGTCGGCCCCGCCCCGCATCGCATAAGCGATCAGCGATCGCATCAGCGCCCGGGCGGTGCCCTGGCCGCGGGCGCCCGGGTCGACGGCCAGCGCCCGGACGACCGCCCGGCATTGCGGCCCGGAGGAGCCCGCGGGGGAGCCGTCGAGGTGGAGCGTGACGGTCCCGGTCAGGGTACCACCGGCCTCGGCCACCAGCACGGTTCCGGTGGCGAGCCGCGATCCGACGTCGAGCAGGTCGGTCAGGTAGCCGGGATGGCGGGCGTCGAGCTCCGGGACGTGCTCCTGGTAGGCCGCCCGGACCACCTCAGCGGTGCCGGGGACGTCGGCGACGGTGGCCGGGCGGACCACGGTGCGGACGAGGGTGCGAGTGGAGGTCATGGGGCCGATCGTGCGCCCCTGAACCCCCCGGCCACATCCGTCATCCTCCTGATCGCGCGCCGGTCTGAGGCGCGTAAGGCCCCTTAGCTCAGCCCCCGACGATGACGGTCGGGCAGCCCGGTCCGGGGACGATCGGGGTGCCGTGCATGCTCATGTCGGACAGCCGGGCGGCCGGGAACCCGCCGATCAGGACCGTCGCGCTGCC
>JBKPRS010000227.1:0-10323 GCA_046734695.1 Actinomycetota bacterium
GCCCTGCAAGCTGGGTGCTGGAGGAGGGTCCATGCGGGCGAAAGCGGTTGTAGCTGCTGCGGTTCTGGCGATGTCGACGTCCGGGTGCTGGTTCCAGGCCGGGGTCGGCCCGAACCGGACGGCGTTCAACGACCTGGAGACCACGATCACGACGGCCAACGTCAACCAGTTGGTCCATGACTGGAGCGCGGTGCTGGTGGACCAGACCCCCGCGGAGCCGCTCGTGGACAACGGAGTCACCTACGTGCGGTCGGCCGGCAAGCTGAGCGCGTTCGACCTCGCCACCGGTGCGACCCGCTGGTCGGTGCCGCTCGGGATCGTCGACACCTTTTCGCAAGCTCCCCCGGCGGTGCCCGCCATGGCCGAGGGGTCGCTGTGGGTGCCCACGACGACCGGACAGACCTGCACGCTGACGCAGATCAATCCCGCGAACGGCGCCACCGTCAGCACGCAGGTCTACGACGGCCTGCCGCCCGGCAGCGTCCCGCCGTCAGCGGTGGTCTTCGCCCAATGTGGAACCGGCGATGCGCTCGCCTCCGCGAGCAGGGTCGTGGTCCCGTCGTTCTCTCTCGCAGTCACCGACCCGTCCGCGGTGCCGGGCGCCAATTGCGCGCCTGGTGTCAGCTTCGAACGGGCGACCGCGCGGGTGTCGGTCTTCGACCTGACCGACGCCGATCAGGGATGGGTGCTGTCCCAGGAGGTCTCCGGGTGCATCGACTCGCCGCCTCCAACCCCGCCGCGGTTCCAGCCCGCGAGCGCGAGCCTGAGCGGTGACCAGATCCTCGTGGCCCAGGCCGGCGTGGTTTCGGCGTATCCGTTGGTCCCCTGCTCCCCGGGCCAGCCCTGCCCGCCGGCGTGGAGCGTCAACGTCGGCGGCCAGATCGTCGGGCCGCCGGTCGCGCTGAGCAACGGCGACGTCGCCATCGGACGATCCGATGGTCAGGTCGTCGTCATCGACGGCGCCAGCCACACGGTCGAGTGGGCGGCATCGGTCGGGGCCCAGCTGGCCTTCCCTCTCGCGGCGACTCCGACGAGCATCTACGCGGTAACGAACGACACCCTCACCCAGACGACCGTGTCGGCCCTGCCCGCCGGCGGATGCGGCACGACCACCTGCACACCGACCTGGATCGCCCGTGAGGCGTCGAACACGGGCAGCCGGCTCTCGATCGGCGGCGACGTTCTGTACGTCACGCATGGCCAGCAGGTCTCCGCGCTGGCCGCTGCCGGCTGCGGCGTGCAGGTGTGCCACTCGCTGTGGACCGGGCAGGTCGGGACGACGCAGCTGATCACCAGCCCCGCGGTGATCGACAACGGCGAGGTGCTGATCGGCTACAAGAATGGGGAGCTCGCGGCCTTCGCCTTGCCGGGGTGACCTGACAGACAGCACGCAACGAGGACAGTTCTCGTCCTCGTTGCGTGCCACGCTGGCGGGCGTGTGGGACACGTCAGCCCGGCTGCTACGGCTCCTGTCGCTGCTCCAGGTCCGGCGTGACTGGTCGGGCCGCCAGTTGGCGGAGCGGCTGGAGGTCGACGTGCGGACCGTGCGGCGCGACGTCGAGCGGCTGCGCAGCATCGGCTATCCCGTGGAGTCGACCCCCGGCGTGGCAGGGGGCTACCGGCTGGCGGCGGGGGCCGACCTGCCGCCGCTGCTCCTGGACGACGACGAGGCCGTGGCCGTCGCCGTGGGGCTGCGGACCGCGGCGGGCGGCACCGTCGAGGGGATGGAGGAGGCGTCGCTGCGGGCGCTGGCCAAGCTGGAGCAGGTGCTGCCGGCACGGCTGCGCCACCGGCTGCAGACGCTCGGGGCCGCCACGGTGCCGCTGCCGGGGCCACGTCCGACCGTCGATCCCGATTTGCTCACCGTGGTGGCCGCCGCCTGCCGGGCCTGCGAGCAGATCCGCTTCGACTACCGCGACCACGGGGGCTCCACCAGCCGCCGCACGGTCGAGCCGTATCACCTCGCGCACACCGGGCGGCTCTGGTACCTGGTGGCCTGGGACGTCGATCGCCGCGACTGGCGCACCTTCCGCGCCGACCGCATCGAGCCGATGCCGGTCGCCGGGGACCGGTTCCGCCCCCGGCCCCCGCCCGACGGCGACATGGCCGCCTACGTGCAGCGCTCGCTGGCCGTCGCGCCCTACCAGTACGTGGGCCGGGTCAGGTTCCACGCCCCGGCGGCGGTGGTGTCCGAGCGGGTGTCCCCGGCCGCCGGGATCGTCGAGCCCCTCGACGAAGAGACCTGCGTGGTCACCTACGGCGGCGAGTCGCTGCGCACCCTGGGCGTGTTCGTGGGCATGGTCGGGGTCGACTTCACCATCGAGGACCCGCCCGAGCTGGTGGACCATGTCGCCCGCATGGGCGAACGCTTCCTGCGGGCCGCCGGCCGGTCCGGCGATGTGGGGGGATCCCCGGCGGGTCCACTAGCCTGAGGTCCGCTGACGACCTCCGTGGGAGAGTCCCGTTGCCGCACGGCACGGGCGCCGAAGGGGCAACCACCCCGGAACCTCTCAGGCACCAAGGACCACTGGGGCGAGGCAGCTCTGGAGTCGCCATCGGCGCCGACAGAGGGGGTACGCACGAGCGACCATCCTCGACTCCGGAGCAGGACGTGAACAGCAGCGCCGCCGACACCTTCGCCGACCGCCACATCGGGCCGACCGCCGCCGACACCTTCGCCGACCGCCACATCGGGCCGACCGCCGCCGACGTCGAGCGGATGCTCGCGGCGGTGGGCGTCGGCTCGCTGGACGAGCTGCTGGACCAGGCCGTGCCCGCGTCCATCCGCGACGACAAGCCGCTGGAGCTGGAGGACGCCGTCAGCGAGCCCGAGGCCCTGGCCCGGCTGCGGGCCCTGGCCGAGCGCAACGAGGTGGTCACCTCGCTCATCGGCGCCGGCTACTACGGCACCCACACGCCGGGCGTGATCCTGCGCAACGTGATGGAGAGCCCGGCCTGGTACACGGCCTACACGCCCTACCAGCCCGAGATCAGCCAGGGCCGGCTGGAGGCGCTGCTCAACTTCCAGACCATGGTGTGCGACCTCACCGGCATGGAGATCACCAACGCCTCCATGCTCGACGAGGGCAGCGCCGCGGCCGAGGCCATGACGCTGGCCCGGCGGTCCACCAAGCACGAGGGCAACGTCTTCTTCGTGGACGCCGAGTGCCACCCGCAGACCATCGCGGTCGTGGCCACCCGGGCCGAGCCGCTCGGCATCGAGATCGTGGTGGGTGATCCCGCCACCGACCTGGACCCGGCCGCCGCGTTCGGCGTGCTGGTCCAGCACCCGGGATCGACCGGCCTGGTGCGGGACCTGCGCCCGCTGATCGACTCGGTGCACGAAGCGGGCGGGTTCGCCGTGGTGGCCACCGACCTGCTGGCCTGCACGCTGCTCGTCCCGCCGGGCGAGCTGGGGGCGGACGCGGCCGTCGGATCGTCCCAGCGCTTCGGCGTCCCCATGGCCTTCGGCGGACCCCACGCCGGGTTCCTCGCCACCCGCGACCGCTTCCGGCGCTCGCTGCCGGGCCGCCTGGTCGGCGTGTCGGTGGACGCCGCCGGCCGCCCCGCCCACCGCCTGGCCCTGCAGACCCGCGAGCAGCACATCCGCCGGGAGAAGGCCACCTCCAACATCTGCACCGCCCAGGTGCTGCTGGCCGTCATGGCCTCGATGTACGCCGTCTACCACGGACCCGAGGGCCTCTCCCTCGTCGCCGAGCGGGTGCACGAGCAGGCCGGCCTGGTGGCCCGGCTGCTGCGCGACGCCGGGTACGAGCTGGTCCACGACACCTGGTTCGACACGCTGACCGTCCACACGCCGGGCCAGGCGGCCGAGATCACCGAGCGGGCCCGCCAGGCCGGGCTCAACCTGCGGCGCCTGGACGGCGACCGGCTGGGGCTGTCCTTCGACGAGACCACCGCTCCGGTGCTCAGCCGGCTGCTGGCCGCCTTCGGCGTCGACACCGACCCGGCCGACCTGGCCGATCCGGTCGGCGGCGGCGGCATCCCGGACGCCGAGCGCCGCACCAGCGAGTTCCTCACCCACCCGGTCTTCCACGAGCACCGCTCGGAGACCGAGATGCTGCGCTACCTGCGGCGCCTCGCCGACAAGGACGTGGCGCTGGACCGGGCGATGATCCCGCTCGGCTCGTGCACCATGAAGCTCAACGCCACCACCGAGATGGAGCCGGTGACCTGGCCGGGGTTCGCCGACATCCACCCGTTCGCCCCGCTCGACCAGGCGGAGGGCTACCGCGAGCTGATCGAGGACCTGGAGACCAGCCTCGCCCGCATAACCGGCTACGACGCCGTGTCGCTACAGCCCAACGCCGGCTCCCAGGGCGAGCTGGCGGGGCTGCTGGCCATCCGGGCCTACCACCGCAGCCGCGGCGACGACCAGCGCGACGTGTGCCTGATCCCCGCGTCGGCCCACGGGACCAACGCCGCGTCGGCGGTCATGGCCGGCATGCGGGTCGTGGTCGTGGCCTGTGACGACGCCGGCAACGTCGACGTCGACGACTTCCGGGCCAAGGCGGACGAGCACGGCGACCGGCTGGCCGCGCTCATGGTCACCTACCCGTCGACGCACGGCGTGTTCGAGTCGCGGATCGGCGAGATCTGCGACATCGTCCACGCCCACGGCGGCCAGGTGTACGTGGACGGCGCCAACCTCAACGCCCTCGTGGGCGTGGCCCGGCCGGGCTGGTTCGGCGGCGACGTGAGCCACCTGAACCTGCATAAGACGTTCTGCATCCCCCACGGCGGCGGCGGTCCGGGCGTGGGCCCGGTCGCGGCCCGGGCGCACCTCGCGCCCTTCCTGCCCAACCACCCGGCTGCTCCCGAGGCAGGTCCGGCCACCGGGCCGGGGCCGGTGTCGGCCGCGCCCTGGGGCTCGGCCGGGATCCTGCCCATCAGCTGGGCCTACACCAAGCTCATGGGGCCCGACGGGCTGCGCCACGCCACCGCGGTGGCCATCCTCAGCGCCAACTACATCGCCGCCCGCCTGGCCGACCACTACCCGGTGCTCTACGCCGGCGAGCACGGTCGGGTCGCGCACGAGTGCATCATCGACCTCCGCCCGATCACCAAGGCCACCGGCGTCACCGTGGACGACGTGGCCAAGCGCCTCATCGACTACGGCTTCCACGCCCCCACCATGAGCTTCCCGGTGGCGGGCACGCTCATGATCGAGCCGACCGAGTCGGAGTCGCTGGCCGAGGTCGACCGCTTCTGCGACGCCATGATCGCCATCAAGGGCGAGATCGACCGGGTGGCCTCGGGCGAGTGGCCGCACGAGCAGAGCCCGCTGCACCACGCCCCCCACACCGCCGAGGACCTGCTGGTGGCGGACTGGGACCGGCCCTACAGCCGCGAGCAGGCCGCCTACCCGGTCGGCGCGCTGCGGCGGGCCAAGTACTGGCCGCCGGTCAGCCGCATCGACGGCGGCTACGGCGACCGCAACCTGATGTGCGCCTGCCCGCCCCCCGAGGCGTTCGAGGACTGAGGCGGGTCAGGCGTTGACCAGCTCGGCGATCTGGTGGAGCAGCGGGCCCGGGCCCGCCACCAGCAGCGTGGTCACGCAGGTCTCGCGCCAGCGGGCCAGGTCGTCCTTGATCTTGGCGGGCGGGCCCACCAGGTAGACGTCCTCGACCATCGAGGTGGGCACGGCCGCGGCCGCCTCGGCCTTGTGGCCGGCCAGGTAGGCCTCCTGGATCTTCTCGCACTCCGCGGGATAGCCCAGGCGCTCGAACACGTCCTTGTGGAAGTTGCGGTCGCGGGCGCCCATGCCGCCGATGTACAGCGCCAGGTTGGGACGCAGCAGGTCGGCGCAGGCCTCGATGTCGTCGCCCGGCACCACCGGGACCACGCACGCCACCTCGAAGTCGTCCATCGTGTGCCGAGCCCCGGGTCGCGAGAAGCCCTCGTCGAGGGCCTTGCGGTAGAAGTCGTCGGCCTTCGGTGAGAAGAACATCGGCAACCAGCCGTCGCCGATCTCGGCCGCCAGGGCCACGTTCTTCGGCCCCTCGGCCCCCAGGTAGATGGGGATGTCCGGCCGCAGCGGCCGGACGATCGACTTGAGGGGCTTGCCCAGCCCCGTGCCCCCCGGCAGCGGCATGGCGTAGTGCTCGCCGATGTACTCGACGGGCTCGTCGCGGGCCACGATGCGCCGCACGATCTCCACGTACTCGCGGGTGCGGGCCAGCGGCTTGGCGTAGTCCTGGCCGTACCAGCCCTCGACCACCTGGGGGCCGGACACGCCCAGCCCCAGGATCATCCGGCCGCCCGACAGGTGGTCGATCGTTATGGCGGTCATGGCCGTCGAGGCGGGCGTGCGGGCCGAGATCTGGGTGATCGCCGTGCCCAGCTTGACCTTGGTGGTGGATGCGCCCCACCAGGCCAGCGGGGTGAAGCAGTCGGACCCGTAGGCCTCCGACGTCCAGATGGAGTCGAAGCCGAGGCTCTCCGCCGCGGCGATCTGGTCTACGGCGTCGACCGGGGGCCCGCTGGAGGGCCAGTAGCCGACGATCAGCCCCAGCTTCACCCGCGCACCCGGACGTCGGGCCCGGCCGAGCCGTTGGCGGGCCCGCCGGCGGCCTCGGCCGCTTCGACGGCGGCATCCGAGGCGTCGGCGGCGGCCTCGGCCGTCTCGACCGCCTGGTCCATGGCCTCCTCGACCGCTTCCTGGACCTCCTCGGCGGCCTCGGACGCCTCCTCGACCTTCTTCTGCTCCTCGCCGGGCAGGGTGCCGATGTTGGCCAGACCGGACAGCATCTCGCGCAGCTGCGTGAGCTGGCCGGTGACCGCGTCGCGCTGGCGGGTGAGCTCGGCGACCTCGCGCTCTGCCTGCTTCTTGGTGACCTCGGCGTGGGTCTTGGCCTCGAAGACCAGCTGGTCCGCCTCGGAGCGGGCGTCGGCCACCGTGCGCTCGGCGAAGTTGCGGGCCTTCTCCTGCACGTCGGCCGACTCGGCCTCGGCGTCCTTGCGGCGCACCTCGGCAGCCTGGTCGATCTCCTTGGCCCGCTGGTCGGCGGACCGGGCGCGCTGCTCGGCCTCGGCCACGAGGCGCTGGGTGGCGGCCATGGCGGCGTCGTGGCGCTCGCTCTCCTCGCGCTCGGACTTCTCGCGCCGCTCGGCCAGCTCGAGCTCCAGGGCCTGCAGCTCGGCCTCGCGCTTCTCCTTGGCCTTGGTGAGCAGCTTGGACGCGGCGGCCCGCTTCTCCTCAGCCTCTCGGGAGGCCACGTTGCGCAGCTCGATGATCTCGCGCTCGGCCGTGGCCCGGATCGTGGCGATCTCGCGCTCGGCCGTGGCCCGCAGCTCGGCCACCTCGTGATCGGTGGTCGTGCGCAGCTGGCTCGTCTCGCGCTCGGCCTCGCCCCGCATCGTCTCGACCTCGCGGCGGGTGTTGGCACGCATCTCGTTGACGTCGCGCTCGGCCGAGTCGCGGGTGGCCTTGGCCTCGCGATCGGCCGCGGTCTTGACCGCGGTGGCGACGGCCCGCGCCTTCTCGACCACCTCCTTGGACTCCAGGTGGGCGGCGGCGATCAGCTTCTCGGCCTCACGCTTGGACTCGCCCCGGTGCTCGTTGGCCTGCTCGTCGGCGAGGCGCAGCAGCTGCTCGACCCGGCTCCCCAGCCCGGACAGCGTCGGCTGCGCCCGTTCTTCCAGCGCCTTGGACTGCTCCGCGACCTTGCGCTCCAGCTCGCTGATGCGATCACGAGCGTCGGACGTGCCGGTCTTGGCGCGCGACGTTGCGTCGGTCAGCTCGTCGATGCGGGCGTGCAGCCGCTCGATGAACATGTCGACCTGCGTGCGTTCGTAGCCCCTGAGGACGATCGTGAAATCAGGGGTTCCACCGCTCACGGTCGACGGTGAAGAGGTTGTACCCATGGAGACCCACTATGTCAGACGGTGAGAGGGCGATGTTCCACCGACCGACCACGCAGACGAGGGATTTCTGGCCCATTTGCCCACCCTCGGTGCGGCTCGACCAGAATTGTAACGTGTTCTAGTCTGGAGCTCGATCTAGGAGCCGTGATGACGCACCGCTACCCCTTCCCCATCCCTTTCGGCTGGTTCTGCGTGGGCTACCCGGACGACTTCCCGGTGGGCGAGGCGAAGCCTCTCTACTACTGGGCGCGGCACCTGGTCGGCTGGCGGGACGAGGACGGCGCGTTCCACCTCCACGACGCCTTCTGCCCGCACCTCGGCGCCCACCTCGGCCACGGTGGAACGGTGCTCGGCTGCGAGATCCGCTGCCCGTTCCACGGCTGGCAGTTCGACGCCGAGGGCACCAACACCGCCATCCCCTACAGCGAGCGGCTCAACCGCAAGGCCCACCTCCACACCTACGCCACGATGGAGCGCAACGGCCTGGTCATGGCCTGGTACCACCCGGAGGACACCGAGCCGCTGTGGGACGTGCCCGAGGAGCCCGCGCTGGTCGACGGCAACCCGGACTGGTCCTACGTGGGCCGCACCAGCTACGAGATCGACGCCGCCCTCCAGGAGATGGCGGAGAACGCCGTCGACTCGGCCCACTTCCGCTACGTCCACAACACGGCCGACGTGCCGGTGCTGGAGGAGTACACCACCGGCTTCCCCGAGGCCGTCATGCGCTCGGCCCAGAAGTACCCGACGCCGCGTGGCGTGATCGAGGGCCGCCTGGACACCCACGCGTTCGGCCCCGGGGTCTCCAAGGTGCTGTTCTCGGGGATCATCGACACCGTCAACTACGCGGTGACCACGCCCATCGACCACGAGCGCTGCGTCGTGCGGTTCAACTTCTGGGTGAAGTCCCTGGGCGACGAGGCCGCCAACCAGGGCGTGGGGCGGGCCTTCGTGGCCGAGGTGGACAAGCAGGTGCGGGAGGACATGCCCATCTGGGAGCACAAGGCCCACCTGGTGCGCCCCGCGCTGATCGACAACGACGGCCCGTTCATGAAGTACCGGCGTTGGATCGCGCAGTTCTACGCCGAGCCCGTCGGCGACGAGCGACTCGTCTACCCGCCGCCCTGGTGGCCCGACCGGGTGGACGAAGCCCCTGCCAAGGCCACGGCGTCGGCCCGGGAGCTGGGCGAGAACTGAGTTTCCTGGGCGGCCGGCCTCCGGAGCCGGTGGCCGGCCGCGCCTGCGTTGCGTGCGGCCGGAGGCGGCCCGGTAGGTTCCCTGACGATGGCAGCCGTGGCGTACGACCCCGAGGCGACCGGTGCGGTGCTGGCCGCGCTGTCGGCCGCGCTGCGGGCGGTCACGCTGGGCTCGTCGCTCGACCGGGTGCTCCACCAGCTGGCCGCCAGTGCCCGGGAGCTGGTCGGGGCCCGCTACGCCGCCATCGGCGTGCCCGAGGCCGAGGGCGACGAGTTCGCCCAGTTCGTCACGGTGGGCATGAGCGACGAGCTCGTCGCCCAGCTGGGCCCGCTCCCCACCACCCACGGGCTGCTCGACGCGATGCTGTCCGACCCCTCGCCCTACCGCACCGACGACATCACCCGGGACCCCCGGTTCCGGGGCTGGTGGCCCTCGGCCCATCCCCGCATGCACTCGTTCCTGGGGGTGCCGATCGTCTCGGCTGGGGACGTGATCGGCGCGTTCTACCTGACCGACAAGCGGGGAGCCGACGCCTTCACCGCGGGCGACGAGGCCGCGGTGGTGCTGCTGGCGTCCCACGCGGCGATCGCCATCGACCAGGCCCGGCTGTTCGACGACAGCCGCGAGCTGGCCCTGGTCGAGGAGCGGGGCCGGCTGGCCCGCGAGCTGCACGACGCGATGAGCCAGTCCCTCTTCAGCCTCCAGCTGTCGGCCGAGGCCGCGGCCCGGCTGCTGCCCGCCGACCCCGAGGGCGCGGCCGCGGCGCTGGCCACGGTCCAGGCCCTGGCGGCGCAGGTGTCCACCGAGCTGCGCACCACCGTGGAGGGCCTGCGCCCTGCCGACCTGGAGCGTGACGGGCTGGCCGCCACCCTGGTCAACCAGCTCACGGTGGCGGGCCGGGCCCACGACGTGCCCGTCGAGCTGGAGATCGGCGACGGCGTCGACCTCGACCCCGAGGCCGAGCACCAGGTCCTGCGGATCGCCCAGGAGGCCGTGACCAACGCCCTGCGCCACGCCCGGGCCAGCCGGGTGTCGGTGAGCCTGGGCCCGGACGGGCCGGACGGCGGCCTGGTCCTGCGGGTGGCGGACGACGGGCGCGGCTTCGACCCGGGGGCCCGGGCGATGCGCGCTCGCCGCCTGGGCCTGACCTCGATGCACGAGCGGGCCACGTCGCTGGGCGGGACGCTCACCGTCGACTCGGCGCCGGGCCGGGGCACGACGGTCGAGCTGAGGCTGCCG
>JBKPRS010000228.1:0-5915 GCA_046734695.1 Actinomycetota bacterium
CGCCGTGGGCCGGAACGTGCCCGGGTCGGCCTCCGCCAGCCGCCGGGCCACGTCCAGGTGCCAGGGGTGTGCCGTGAGGGCGTGCACCCGGCCCTCCCCCGCCAGGACCTGGAACGGCGCCAGCCGCAGGTCGTCCACCGACGTGACCGGCCAGCAATAGCGCCGGTAGGCGTCCACGAACCCTGCGGCCATGGCGCGCCGGTCCGTGGTGCGGGCGGCCACGTCGCCCGCGTCGACCCCGCGTGCTACGGCCGCGTCCAGGACGGCCTGCTCGGCCGCCAGCGTGGCGGTCGCAGCCGCGCCCACCGCCGCGTACTGGCGGCGCAGCAGGTCCTCGGCCTTGGCCGACCACGGCAGCAGCTCGGCGTCGAGGACCAGCCAGTCGCTGCCGAGCTCGTCCCACAGGCCGGTGGCGTCGAGCCCGGCCCGCAGCTTGGCGAGCAGCGCCCGCTCGTCGTCCTCGCCGTCCAGGAAGCGCCGCCCCGTGCGGGTGGTGACGATGCCGGCCGCCGCGCTCGCCTCGACACCGAAGCGGTGGGCAGCCACATCGGAGTCGCGGCAGACGACCACGACGGCGCGCGAGCCCATGTGCTTCTCCTCGCACACCACCCGCTCGACGCCATCGCGGCGGAACCAGGCGAACGCCTCCGCCGGGTGCTCCAGCAGGCCCGCCACCGAGGTCGTGGCCGTGGGCGCCATCGTGGGCGGCAGGTACACGAGCCAGCGGGGATCGGCGGCGAAGCGACTCATGACCTCCAGCGCCGCGGCCGCGTTCTCGTCCCGGACGGTGACCGTCTGGTGGAGGCGGGTCGCGACGATCCGCTTGCCGAGCACGTCGCCCAGGTCCAGCTCGGCGCGGTTGCGCCCGCCATGGTCGGACTCGGACGCGGGCGTGGGCGGCGCCAGGGGCCGGGCCGGCTCGCGGTAGACCCGGGCCGCGGCCACCGACACGAGCTCGCGCTCGGGGTAGCGCAGGGCGGTCAACCGGCCGCCGAACACGCACCCGGTGTCGATGCAGATCGTGCGGTTGAGCCACGTGGCCTCGGGCACCGGGGTGTGGCCGTAGACGACCGTGGCCGCGCCGCGGTAGTCCTCGGCCCAGGGGTAGCGCACGGGCAGCCCGAACTCGTCGGTCTCGCCGGTGGTGTCGCCGTAGAGGGCGAAGGCCCGCACCGCTCGCGAGGCCCGGCCCTGCAGATCCTCCCGCAGGCCCGCGTGGGCCACGACCAGCCGGCCGCCGTCGAGCACGTAGTGGCTGACCAGGCCGTCGATGAACTTGACCACCCCGGCCCGGAACTCCGCGGTCTCGGCTCCCAGCTGAGCGAGCGACTCGGCCAGCCCGTGGCCGGTCGTCACGTTGGCGCCCCGCAGGGCGCGCAGCAGCTTCGCCTCGTGGTTCCCGGCGATGCACAGGGCGTCCCCGGCGGCCACCATGCCCATGGCCAGGCGCAGCACCGCCGGTGTGGCCGGGCCCCGGTCCACCAGGTCGCCCACGAACACGACGCGCCGCCCGGCCGGATGGCGGGCGCCGGTTCCGTCCTCGTCCACCTGGTAGCCCAGCTCGCCGAGCAGCGACGCCAGCTCGTCGTAGCAGCCGTGGATGTCGCCCACGATGTCGAACGGACCGGTGTCGGCCCGCCGGTCGGTCCACAGCGGCTGGCGTTCGATCGTGGCGGCCTCGACGGCCTCGACGCCGGTCAGGTAGTGGACCCGGTGGAAGCCCTCCTTGCGGATGGCGTTCATGGACCGCCGCAGCTCCCGGCGCTGGTTGCGCAGCACGTGGGGGCTGAAGTCGCGCTCGGGTCGGGTCGCGTTGCGCTCGGCGCACACCGCCTCGGGCACGTCCAGCACGATGGCCACGGCCAGCGCGTGGTGGCGCCGGGCCAGGGCCAGCAGGGCCTGGCGGGCGTGGCGCTCGACGTTGGTGGCGTCGACCACGGTGAGCCGCTGGGCGTCCAGCCGCTGGGCGGCGATGAAGTGGAGGACCTCGAACGCGGCCTTGGTGGCGCTCTGGTCGTTCTCGTCGTCGTACACCAGGCCGCGACAGAAGTCGGACGAGATCACCTCGGTGCGCCGGAAGTGGCGGGCCGCGAACGTCGACTTGCCGGAGCCGGACACGCCCACCAGCACGACCAGGCTGACCTCGGGGATGGCGAGGGCGCTCACCGGCGGAACACCGCCATCTGGGTGGGCGCACCGTGCTCGCCGTCCTCCGGACCGATCCCGTGGTGCTCGACCGTGTAGCCGTGGCGGGTGGCCACCCCGGCGGCCCACTCCTCCAGCTCGGCGCGGGTCCACTCGAAGCGGTGGTCCCGGTGGCGGAGGTCGCCCGCGGGCAGCCCGGGGAACAGCACGTTGTACTCCGCGTTCGGTGTGGTCAGGACGACGGTCGCCGGGCGGGCGTGGCCGAACACCACGCTCTCGAACGCGCCGAGGCGGCCGGGGTCGAGGTGCTCGACCACCTCGACGAGGGTGGCGACGTCGTAGCCCGCCAGGCGTGCGTCCCGGTAGGTGAGCCCGCCCTGGACCAGCTCGACCCGCTCGCGCTGGCGGGGCGTCATGGTGTCGAGGTGGAGGTGCCGGGCGGCGTGCTCCAGCGCCCGGTGGGACACGTCGACGCCGAGGACCTGCTCGACCCGCGTGTCCCGCAGGATCCGCGCCACCAGCCGGCCGTCGCCACAGCCCAGGTCGGCGACGCGGCGGGCGCCGGCCGCGACGATCTGGTCCACCACCGCGGCGAGGCGCTGCTCGGCCAGGCTGAGCGGCCGCTCGACCGCCTCCTCCTCCCGGTCCTGCTCAACGTCCGCCTCGTCGGGGTCACCCGCCCCGCCATCGTCGCCGGCCAGCAGGCGGGCCAGGGCGTCGCTCGTGAGGCGCCGGTCGTGGCGCAGGTATCGGCGGGTGATGAGCTCGCGTTCGGGGTGGGCGCCCAGCCAGTCCCCGGCCCGGCGCAGCAGCTTGTCCACCTCCGCGGGACCGACCCAGTAGTGCTTGTCGTCGTCGAGCACCGGCAGCAGCACGAACAGGTGCTCCAGCAGGTCGCGCAGCCGGATGATCGCGGCCAGCGTGACGTCGAGGTAGCGGCTGTCGCCCCAGGCCGGGAACGCCGGGTCGAGCGGGAGGGGCGTGGCCGTGACCGCGTAGCCCAGCGGGTCGAACAGCCGGTGGAACAGCGCCTCGCCGCCCCGGACCGGCACGACCGGCAGGTGAGCCTCCAGCGGTATGGCGGTCTCGGCCAGGTCGGGCCGCTCGCGGCTGCGGCCGCCCAGCGCGCTGCCGAGCAGGCTGTTGAGCGCCACCGACAGGAACGACGAGGCCGCGTACGGCCGGTCGTTCACGTACTCGGCCAGGGTGCCCTGGGCGCCCCGCGGCCCACCCTTGCGCCCCCGTACCAGTCCGACCGGATCGACCTCCACCACCAGGGCGGCGGTGCAGCGCTCCGCGCCGGCCTCCGGGAACACGACATGGGCGCGACCGAACCCGAGATCCTTGCTGTGCACCCGGTCGGGATGCTTGTGCAGCAGGAAGCCGAGGTCGGTGGCCGGCTCGTGGGTCGTGGTCAGGGTGAGCAGCATCGGGTCACCGATCTTTGACCATCGCGCCCGGCCCTGCCTGCGATTTCGCCCCTATCCCTGGGCGGCGGTGGTGATGCGGCGCAGGCGCAGGCCGCCGACCGCGACCAGCGCGAGGGTCATGGCGGCCAGGACGGCCAGGTCGGGGGCGACGTGGGCGAGGCCGTCGCCGTCGACGCCCACGTCGCGCAGCGCCTCCAGCGCCCAGGCGTGGGGCGTGAGGTGGCCGGCCCGGGCCAGCGCGGGGCCGACGAGCTCCAGCGGCCACAGGCAGCCGCCCAGCATGGCGAGCACGAACGCAATGGGGCCCGCGACCGTGGCACCCATCTCCGGGCTCGGGAGGAAGGTGGCCACGGCCACCGACAGCCCGGCCGCGGCCGCCGCCAGCATGGCCACCGCCAGTAGGAACGCCGGCCAGTCCGCCCAGGTCAGGCCGAACAACAGCCACCCGGTCCCCAGCATCAGGACGGCCTGGACGACGGCGTAGGAGGTCATCCCCAACCCGTAGCCGGCCGCCAGCGCCCCGGTGGACGCGGGCGTGGTCCGGGCCCGGGCCAGGATGCCGAGCTGGCGCAGGTCGGCCAGCGCCCCGGCCCCGCCGACCGTGTTCAGGAACACGAACAGCACGAGCGTGCCGGACACGGCCCACGCGGTGTTCAGGCGGCGGCGCTCGGCGGCGCTGCCCGCGTCGTCGCTCGGCGGGCCGGGCGATCCGGACAGCGCGTCGGTCCCGGCCACCATCACGGCGGACGCGGGGGCGCCCGGCTCCAACGCCCGGCCCACCTCGACCGCCGCCGCGGTGCGGGCGACGGCCGACTCGACGACGGCCCGCACACCCGAGGGCGCCTCGATCCCCGGCGGGCCCAGGAGCTCGACCCGCCCGGTCCCACCTGCCGCCGCTCCCGCGCCCGCGGGCACGAGCACGCCGGCCGCCACCTCGCGGCGCCGGATGGCCGCGTCCAACCCCGCCCGGTCGTCGTAGCGGACGACGTCGACCACGCCGTCGGCCTCCAGCCGTCCCACCAGGTCCTCGGCGACCGGGTCACCCGCCGGGAAGACCACGCCCACCCGCGAGTAGTCGGCGGTGTACACGCCGACCATCACGGTCGCCACCGCCACCGGCAGGGCGAACGTGAGCACGAGGCCGAGCCGGTCCCGCTGGAGCCGGCGCCACAGCAGCCCCACCATGGCCAGCGCGGCAGTCACGCCAGCCTCCGGGTCAGCAGCGCGGTCAGTGCCAGGCCGGCCAGGCCGATCAGGCACAGGGCCGTCACCTCGGGGAGCACGGCCCCCACACCGGCGTTCTCGGTCGTGAGCACGGCGAAGGCGTCAAGGGCGTGGGTGGTGGGCGCCAGGACCGCGAACGCCGGGCGCAGGCTGGTCCCTGGTGGGGCGAACGACCCGCTGGCCAGGGCGAACAGGAACGAGACGCCGAGCGTCAGGGCCTGGGCCTGTTGCGGGGTCCGGGCCAGCGCCGCGATCACCGCGGCCACGCCGCCCAGGGCCACCACCACGGCCAGCGTCACCACCAGGACCGGCACGGCGCGGCCCCAGCCGCTGCCGAACAGCACACCCATGGCCACGGCCAGGACGGACAGGGACAGCCCGCCCAGGGCCACCGCGGCCAGGGCCCGGCCGGTCACGACCGCGGCGGGCGGCGCCGGTCCCGCTGCGAGGCGCTCGACCACGCCCCGCTGGCGGTCGGCCACCAGCCGGGCGGCGGCGAACCCCATGGTCACCATCACGAAGAACAGTCCGAGCGCCGGGCCGTAGTGGGAGGCGGCATCGAGCGCTCTCCCGCCCGGTGCGCCCACCGTGACCTCGAGCGGCCAGGCCTCGCCCGGCGCCTGACCGGTCTGGCGCTGGACCAGCGTGACGGCCCGCGCCCGCACCTCGAACTGGTCCACGAGCAGCGAGGCGAGGTCGCCGGCGATCGGATCGTCGTCGCCGGGCAGCACCGTGATGGCCTCGTCCGGTCCGTGCGGCGGCGCGCCCTCGGCCAGCCGGGCCGTGAGCCCCGCGGGCAGCACGACCACCGCGCCGACGTCGTCCGAGTCGAGCAGGGCGGTCGCCTCCCGCACCGTGGCCACGGGCCGGGCCCGCACGACGTCCCGCACATGGGGGTCGTCGAGGACCCGGTCGGCGAACAGGTCCGCGCCGGCGCCCCCGTCCCGGTCGACCACGGCCACCGAGGTCCGGTATCGGCTCGTGTCGCCCCCGAGCGCCGTGCTGATGAGCGCGGCGATGACCAGCGGGAGGATCAGTGTCGAGGCGACCGCGACGGGCTCCCGAGCCCAGCGCCGCAGCTCCAGTCCGGCGGTGGTCGCCGCGGTGGCCGGCCAC
>JBKPRS010000229.1:0-1826 GCA_046734695.1 Actinomycetota bacterium
GTCCACCGACAGCGCCCGGTAGCCGGCCTCGACCAGCACCCGCCAGGTCCCGGCCCACGAGTGGCGGGTCTGGCCGCCGCCGTGGGTCAGCACGACCGGGGTCCCGTCCTCGGGCCCACCGACGTCGGCCGCCAGGGCCAGTCCCCCGGCGCCGATCACGACCTCGTGCACTGCGTCTCCTCGGCCGGGCTGGGCATCATCTCAGTGTACTCTTTTACTGGCCCAGGGGCAGGGCCGTGGGTTCACGGTGATCTCCGGTGCACGAGCGTGGCGAGGGCGGACGACTCCGTGCGGCTCGACCCCTACCCCTGCGCCAGGTCCGCGAGCGGAACCTCCGGATCGACCAGCTTGGCGAGGTCCACGGCCCGGCCGCTCTCGATGATCGCCCGGTGGTGCTCGACCACGTCCCACGTGTTGACGTTCATGGCCGCGGTGACCACGCCGTCGCGATGCCAGTACGCCACGTACTCCCGCCCGGCGAGGTCGCCCCGCACCGTCAGGGCGTCGTCCGGTGCGGCGTAGCCCACGTACTCCATGCCCAGGTCGTACTGGTCGGAGAAGAAGTAGGGCAGGCGGGTGTAGGCGGTGCGCTCGCCCGCGGCGTTGGCCCCGGCGGCCAGGCCCTGGTTCAGCGCGTTGGCCCAGTGCTCGACACGCAGGTGGCTCTGGTAGTGCGGGTGCCAGGCGGAGGCGACGTCCCCAGCCGCGTACACGCCTGGCGCGCTCGTCTCCAGGTGCTCGTCCACGACGACGCCGTTGTCGACCTTGAGCCCCGCGGCGTTGGCCAGGTCCACCCGCGGCGCCACGCCCACGCCGACGACGACCACGTCGGCAGGCTCGACCCGCCCGTCGCTCAGCACGACGCCGTCGACCACTCCGTCGCCCCGCAGCTCGGTCACGCCGGTGCCGAGGCGCAGGTCGACGCCGTGCTCGGCGTGCAGCGCCCGGAACGTCTCGCCCACCTGGTCGCCCAGCACCCGGCGCAGCGGGAGCGGCTCGGGGTCAATGAGCACGACCTCGGACCCCATCGTTCGGGCCGACGCCGCCACCTCCGAGCCGATCCAGCCGGCCCCGATCACCGCGACGCGGCGGCCGTCCCCGAGGGCCAATCCCAGGCGCAGGCTGTCGGCCCGGGTGCGCAGGTAGTGGACGCCACCGAGGTCGGCGCCCGGCAGCGGGAGGCGCCGGGGCTCGGCGCCCGTGGCCAGCACGGCGGTGGTGAACGTCAACGTCTCGCCGCCGTTCAGGCGGACCTGCTGCCCGCCGAGGTCGAGCGCCTCGACGGTGCGCCCGAGGAACAGCTCGATGTCGTGCTCGTCGTAGAAGCCTTCGTCGTGCACCCGGGTCGACTCCGGCGGCGCCTCGCCCCGCAGCACGTCCTTGGACAGCGGTGGCCGCTCGTAGGGCCGCTCCTGCTCGTCGCCCACCAGGACGATCCGGCCGTCGTAGCCCGCGCGGCGGGCGCCTTCGGCCGCCTTGGCGCCGGCCAGGCTGGCGCCGATGATCACGAGGGTCCGATCGCCGCTCATGACCGCTCCACCCCGGCCAGCGCGAAGAACTCGGCCCGGGAGCGGGAGTCCTGACGCAGCAGCCCCTTCAGGGCCGACGTCACCGTGCGCGATCCGCTGGCCTGGACGCCCCGCAGGCTCATGCAGAGGTGCTCGGCTTCCAGCACGACCCCGACCCCCTTGGGGTCGAGGTGCTCCTGGAGCCAGTCGGCGACCTGCTTGGTCAGCCGCTCCTGGACCTGGAGGTCGCGGGCGAACAGCTCGACCACCCGGGCCAGCTTCGACAGCCCGAGGATGCGCTCCCCGGGCAGGTAGCCG
>JBKPRS010000230.1:0-4899 GCA_046734695.1 Actinomycetota bacterium
CGGCCGCGGGCGTCCACACGCTGCGGGTGGTCGTGTCCAGCCCCGAGGTGCCGCCCGAGCTGCTGGCCCGGGCCGACCTCGTCGTGGACGACCCCGCAGGCGTCCTCGACGTGCTGCGGCGCCTGCTGCCCGCGGACTAGCTGTTGTAGCTGGGGAGGTTGGTGACTCGGCTGGCGGGTGGGCCGCCGATGGCGGTGTGGTGGCGGTGATGGTTGTAGCGGTGGAGCCAGCGGTCAAGGGTGCGGGCGCGGCTGGCGTCTGAGGTCCAGAGCCGGGCATAGGCCCATTCGTCGAGGAGGGTGCGGTTGAAGCGCTCTGCCTTTCCGTTGGTGGCGGGCCGGTAGGGGCGGGTGCGGGTGTGGCGGATGCCCAACTCGGCGCAACGTCGGGCCCAGGCGCGACTGCGGTAGCCGACGCCGTTGTCGGTCAGGATCCGTTCGATGGTGATGCCCCGGGTGGCGAACCACGCGGTGGCACGGGTCAAGAACGCCACGCAGTTGTGGGCGGTCTCGGGGCCGGCGAACTCGCTGTAGGCCAGCCGCGAGTAGGCGTCGATGGCGGTGTGGATGTGGGTGTAGCCCAACCCGGGCCGGTTGCGGGTGACGGCTCGGCCCCGCATCCGGTGGCCGCCACCGGGCGGGACCCGGGCGAGTTTCTTGACGTCGATGTGAACCAGTTCGCCGCAGCGATGGGTCTCGATGCGGCGGATGACCCGCCCTGTGGGCCGATCCATCCACCGCAGCTGGTTGATGCCGTGGCGTACCAGGATCCGGTGCACGGTCGCAGCGGGCACGCCGACGATGCCCGACAGGCGGGCCGGGCCGAGGCGGCGTGAGCGGCGCAGCGCCACGATCCGCCGCTCGATGTGGGCCGGGGTCTGGTGCGGGCAACGACGCGGCCGGCTCGAGCGATCCCTCAGCCCGGCGACGCCCTGGTCCTGGAAGCGCCGCCACCACTTGTGTGCGCACTGGCGGGAGATGTTCATCGACTCCGCCGCGGCTGCCACGGTCCAACCATCGATGATCCGCTGACAGAGCCGCAGCCGGCCTTCAGGAGTGAGCGGAGCGTTACGGTGCACGACGGCCTCCCTGGGTTCGTGCGGTGCCTCAGACAGCTCCACACTCGCCCAGGGGGCCACTCACTCAGCGGACGTCAACAACGTCCCAAGCCACAACACCTAGTCGGACTTATTCCGCGGGCGCCTGCATGACGCGCCGCCTCAGCGCGCACGATCGTCTGGCTGCGCGACGTTCTCGGCCGCGACATGACGACAACAGCCGCAGCTGCAGGCTGCGCACCCTCCAGCGCGCGCGGGATACGGCAACAGGCCCACCACTCCCTACGTCTGTTCCTTGCAGACGGCCAGACAGCCGGGACGGTCGCCGCGCAAAGGGCCATTGCGGTCCCTTAGAGCTCCAGGCCTCCCGCATCGGCGCCGGTCGTCTGAGGACGCCTGATCGGCTCGTACCGAAGGATGGCCTAAATGGCTGCCGCGAAGAGCCGACGGTTGGCGGCCATCGTCTCCGATGACCTCACGGCGGCGCGCTCACCCGCGGGCGAAGTTCGCGCGAGACGTCGAACGTGGATGTCGCGGCTGATGGGCTGGCCCGTGTTGTGACCTCGCCGGCCATCGCCATCTGCCCTTCGACGAGATCGCCTCGCACCTCAAGGCCCGCTCGACGAACGCGGCCGGGTGCGGCCGGCCGCGTTCATTGGTCGAGGCGGTGAGGGAAGGACCTTTCGAACTGGAGCACCTCGTGGTGGATCAGCCCCTCGCGATGAATTGATCGGCCTGCATTCGGCCAGCGCGCGTGTCCTCCGGCCGCTCTAGTCGAGGTCGTTGCTGTAGGGCTCTCGGGTGCCGGCCTTCGCCAGACCGCGGCTCAGGATGTAGGCAACGGCGACCCAGGTGGCGTACCGCCAGCCCTCGTTGGCACCGAGGTCGGCGTCGGCGACGTAGGTGGCGACCAAGATGCCGGCGATCGCAATGATCGCCAGCATGAACTCGGTCGTCTTGAAACCGGCTTTCGTCTCGGTGAACGTGCGGTAGCTGCGTCGCGGCTCGCTTCGGACGGTCCCGCCCTCAGGTCGAGAGCCTGCCTGAGCGCTTTCGTATGTGGTCATAGGGTTCTCTCCGTCTCTGGTGACGGCCGTGTCTTCCCAGGTCAACGGCGTGCAAACAGGCGCTCGAGCCAGCACCCATTGAGACGTACTGGCGACTCCCACCTGCGGGTGACCGGTCCTCCAACGAAGGGTGAGGCCGAGGTATCGCTTTAGTCGCTGAGCATGGGCCTCCGGGCCGTCGCCGTCAGCGGGCCTGGAGGAGCAGGATCGCCTCGGCCGCCACGTCGGCCAGCACGAGAGCGAAGGCATGCTGGTCGTCTGTGAGGTCGCCGGGGCTGTCCCGGTAGAGGTTGAGGGCGCCTAACCGCACGGCACCCACCCGCGGCGGGAAGCCGAAAATTGCCCTGACCCCGGCGGTCACGACCGGCCGCCAAGGCGGTCCACCGGGCCGACCTGGCCCCAGCGAGATCGGGCTCCAGTACTGGCCGGCCCTGCCAGTAGGCGTCCACGCAGGCCCCTCCCCCAGGGTGTACTGCACTTCTCGCGTCTTTGCGCAGTCGGGTTCAGGGCACGACCAGATCGGTCAGGTCGCAGATCTCCAGCAGGTAGCGAGCCGCGGGCGAGGGGTCACGGACGCGAGCCGTCCGCCCTTCTGCCCCGAGGCGGGTGCGGGCTGCCAGGATCTGGTCGATGGTCGTGCTGTCCATGAACTCGACACGGCTCAGGTCGATGACGACATCCGACCGCCCGGAGGCCATCGCAGTGGCGATCGCCTGCACCAACTCCCCGGCCGAGCTCAGGTCGTGCTCCCCGGCAAGCCATACCACGGTGTCGTCCGAGGCGTCGTTGGCCAGAACGACGAACACCTGCGGCGAGTCGACCGATAGCGCCTCAGGCTGCTCCATGGCGCCCTCCTGGTCTTGTGATGTCGACGCGCTACCAGGGTCCAGAGCACCGGGCCGGGGCCCGACCGGGCCGCCACGATCGGGTGAGCTCGTGAACCCCAACCGTATCTGCGGGTCCGCGGCCTGGATAGGGAAGAAGTCAGCAGCCGCGCCCGAGGGACCAGGGGCACACGCACCGCGTCGGCCCGCCGCTGCCCAATATGCGGGACCCCGTATGAGCACCACCCCGATGAGGTGGGCCGGGGGCGCCGGATCGGCCCTGAGAGGCGCGGTTGGCAGCGCATATCGGGCCGCGAGGGGGTAGGGATCGTGGGGTGGATCCCTATGTCCTGACCCTGGCCTTCGTGGGTGCGGCCATCCTGGGCGCCGCGCTCTTGCCGATGCTGCTTGCCGGACGACCGCTGTCGTTCCCGGTGGTGTACGTGGCTCTGGGGATGGCGGTCTTCGCCTTGCCGTTGCGACTGCCGTCCGTCGACCCGCTGGCCGAGGGCGACCTTGTCGAGCGCATGACCGAGCTGGCGGTGATCGTGTCGTTGATGGGCGCGGGCCTGAAGCTCGACCGTCGGGTCGGATGGCGCTCGTGGCTCACGACCCGCCGCCTGTTGGTCGTGGCCATGCCCCTGACCATTGCCGGTATCGCCATGCTGGGGTGGGCGGCCGCCGGGCTGGTGCCGGCGTCTGCGCTGCTGCTCGGTGCGGCATTGGCGCCTACCGATCCGGTCCTGGCCGGCGATGTGCAGGTGGGCCCGCCGGGAGGCGAAATCGAGGACGATGTGCGGTTCAGCCTCACGTCGGAGGCTGGCCTCAACGACGGGCTCGCCTTCCCTTTCGTCAACGCCGCCATCGCCATGGCGGTCGCCGGCTCTGCCGGGGTGGGAGGTTGGCTCGGCGGGTGGGTCATCGACGACGTCGTGGTGAAGCTGGTCGTGGGCCTCGCCGTGGGCGTGGCGGGAGGACGGGCTATCGGAGCCGTGATCTTCCGCCTGCCTACGACACGCGCCATCGCCGAGTCGACCGAGGGGTTCGTCGCTCTCGCCGCCACTCTGCTTGTCTACGGCGCAGCCCAGCTGCTGCACGGCTACGGGTTCGTCTCGGTGTTCGTGGCCGCCTATGTCATCCGTGACCACGAGCGAGGTCACGACTACCACGAGGTGCTGCACGCCTCGGCGGAGAGCATCGAGCGGCTGGTGAGCGCCGGTCTGCTCGTGCTGCTGGGCGGGGCGATCGTCGATGGCGCCCTGGCTCCACTCGGCGTCGACGGAGCCCTGGTGGGCTTGGCGGTCGTGCTGGTGATCCGCCCCCTGGCGGGGTGGGCGTCGCTGCTGCGCAGTCCGCTCCGGCGTGGCGAGCGCTGGGCGGTCGCCTTCTTCGGCATTCGCGGCGTCGGCTCGGTGTACTACCTGGCCTATGCCCTGAACCAGGCCGACTTCACGGACGCCGAGCAGTTGTGGGCGGTTACCGCCTTCGTGATCGTCGTGTCGGTCCTCGTTCACGGGGTGTCGGCCGCGCCCGTGCTGCGGCGCATCGACGCCCGCCGCCAGCAGGCTGAGCGCCGATCCGGCACGGACGCCCCGACGCTGGCTGAACGGGCCCAGGTGTAGCCGCGCTGCCAACAAACGAGTACCCGACCCGGCCCGACCCCGATCGTGAACGAACGGAGCCGCCACCCGGGAGACGATGGGCGGCTCGCGTAGCGATGCGGCGGTTCGTTCTGAGCACATGGGGTAGCACTCCTCGTGGCGGCGGAGATCACGGAGAGAACCATGGATGCGTTGACCCTCTTGACGGCCGATCACAACCGCGTACGCGGGGTGTTTGCCCGGTTCCAGGAGGCCGAGAAGTCTGGCGACGTTGGCGAGATGGCCGACCTGGGCCGCACCATCGAGGTGGAGCTCACGGTCCACACCGATATCGAGGAGACGGTGTTCTA
>JBKPRS010000231.1:0-4984 GCA_046734695.1 Actinomycetota bacterium
CTGGGTGAACGTCCACGGCGGTGTGACGACGGGTGTGGACCTTGCCACGGGCCAGACCGACAACAGCTTCGGCAACGGCACCAAGGAGTCCGACGTCAACGTCACGGTCGGAACCGGCTCGATCCCCAACTCCAAGGCGGACCTGGGCAACTTCTACGTGGCGAACGAGACCCTGGCCAACAACCACGTCCTGCTGTACCTGGGCTGGACCCGGGTCAACACGTCGGGCACCACCAACTTCGACTTCGAGATCAACAAGGCGGCACAGCCCGACCTGACGACCCCGGGACCGAAGACGCTGGTGCGCACGCCCGGCGACATCATCGTCAACTACGACTTCCAGGGCGGGGCGCAGAAGCCCACGCTGGCCTTCCGGACCTGGCTGGCCAACGGGACGTGGAGCGACGCCACGCCGCTCTCGGGCACGGCCGGTGAGGCCGAGGTCAACCGGGTCGACCTGGCCAACCCGCTGGCGCAGCCGCCGTCCCCGGCGACTGCCCTTGCGTTCACCTTCGGTGAGGCGGCCATCGACCTGACCGCGGCGGGGATCGTCGCCGAGGGTGACTGTGCTCCGTTCTCGTCGGCGTATGTCAAGTCCCGGTCGTCGGATGCGTTCACCTCGGCGGTGAAGGACTTCATCGCCCCGGTGCACGTCTCATTCAGCAGGTGTGGCGCGCTGTCGATCCACAAGTCGGCCAAGCATGCCGCTGCCGAGAGCGGGACCATCAACCAGGCGGGCGTGACCTTCACGGTCACCAACCCGAACAACGGCACCAACGTGCAGGTGGTCACCGACGCGAACGGCAACGCCTGCGTTGGGAACCTGCCGCTGTCGGCAACCGACGGCGCCTACACCATCACCGAGACGGTTCCCGCCGGCTACACCAACGCCAACTCGGTCCAGACCTACACGGTGGTGGCTGACACCACCTGCGCCTCGGCCATGGTGGCGTCGTTCGTCAACACCCCGCTGACCAACCTCAGCGTGGTGGTGGACTCGCAGATCGACGGAGGCACCGCCTCCACCATGGTCTGCAACCCGCCTGGTGGCACCCCCACCGCCACCGGCCCCAACGGCGACGGGACGCTGGCTCTGACCAACCTGGTGCCAGGTACCTACACCTGCACCATCGTCATCGATCCCTGATCACCCAACGAGGGGACCGGCCGGCATACCGCCCTTGCCGGCCGGTCCTGCCACCCACCAGACAGGGACGACACCGGCCCAAGGCGCCAGGCGCTCAGACTGTCGCCCTCGCCGGATGGGCGCCTGGTGAACAGTGAAGGGGGGCGCCGGCCCTGCCAGCGCCCCCCTACGACTTCGTCAGATCAAACGATCAACACGCTCATCAGCCGGCGGGCTTGTGGTCGCTGGCCGGGTCGGGAAGCGTGCTCGGCACGGTGTCCGGCCGGCCACCCTCGCCTGCGGTGCCGGGCTCGCCGTCGCCGTCGGGATCTCCGGGGTCGTCGGAGTTGCCGGCGTCGGCCGACGAGGCACCCGGGGTGTCGGGCGCGTGGTCGGCGGCGGGGGTCTGGTTGGCCCGGGTCAGCCCGGTTTCACCGGACTGACCCGGAGCCTCGTCCGGGGACGCCGAGTCCGCGCGGTGGGCGGCACCCGGGGCCTCGTCCGAGATCTGCTGGCCGTCCACACCGTTCTCGCCGTCGCTTTCGCCGGTGGCGTCGGCGGACACGCGGTCACCGAAGTTCGTGTCGTCGTTCCCGTTGCTGTCGAACTCGATGGGAGTGACACCTTCGATGGCGCCCTGCACGGCGTGGCTTGCGGCCGCGGGCAGCATTCCGGCCGCCCCCGCTCCTGTGGCCGCCGCGGCGGCGAGCGAGGCCCCCAGGCCCAGCTTGGCCACCAGCCCCAGACTGGCGACCTTGCCGCTCAGCCCGGCGACCCGATCGATACCTGGCATGCGCTTCCTTTCACGTCGACCGCCCGTAGTCCCCACAGCCACGAGGTCGCCGCGGCGGCCGGCGAGGAGTCTCGCCAGCTCAGGCGACGGCCGCGGAGCAGGTGCACATCCCAGCTCGCGCACCAACTCGGCGAACGCCCCCAACGGCTCGCACATCTCCGGGATCGGATCGCCCCGGACGATCGCCTCGCACAGCTTCTCGTAGCTGTCAGGAGTTGCCTCCATTTCGCCACCGCAATCGCCATGAGGCGTCACAGGGGTACCCCTGAACAGGCGCCACGGGGTGGCCGTGCTCACGGAGCCTCAGGATCGGCTCGGGTCCGGTGAAGGTTGGTCGGCGCTCATGGCCAGGATGGTCGGGCGCCAGCTCGGGCGTGATCTGGCACGGATCGGGCACGACGGCCGATCTCGTGCTCAGTGCCCCCGCTGTGGCCGGGCCTCCCGATGGCCTCTGACCTGGTGTGGAGCGGGTGACGGGAATCGAACCCGCATTGTCAGCTTGGGAAGCTGATGTTCTGCCATTGAACTACACCCGCAGATGGAGTCACGAGACTAGCCCGTCTGCCCAGGTGGATAGGACTCTGCCCCAGGCGCCCCTGGTCAGCACGAAACCACGACCGACCGGGCGTGGCCCTGGCGTGCTCTTCACATCGTGGCGCAGCGTTGCGTCCGAGGTGGCTTGGCCCATGCGTCGCATCAGGTCCGGAAGGCCGGCTCCGTTTGACGCGTCCCACGTGTTGCCACTGTGCCGGAGGTCGTGAAAATGGACGTCGACGAGACCGACGGCCGCGGTCGGGCACGGCGCGAGCTCGCCGGTGCCAGGGCCTACGCTGCTGCTCCGTGCGCCATACCCCAGGCTCGTACGTCATCGGTCCGTACCTGCTGCTGCATCAGCGCATCTACCGGTTCACCCGGGGCGCCGTCGGCCGCCACGTCGCCGGCCGTCCGGCCCTGTTGCTCCACACCGTAGGCCGCAAGACCGGCCGGCCACGGACGACGGCACTCGTCTACGCACGGCACGGCGACGACTATGTGGTCGTGGCCTCCTACGGCGGGGCGCCCCGGCACCCAGCCTGGTTCCTCAACCTGGACGCCAACCCCGAGGTGCAGGTGCAGGTCGGTCGGCAGCATCGACCAGCCCACGCCCGGGTGGCCAAGGCCGAGGAACGGCAGCGCCTCTGGGAGCTGGTCAACGAGAAGAACCGCGGCCTCGCCCGTCTGTTCCACCGCGGCGTCGTCGGCCGCTACGACGTGTACCAGCGCCACACCCGACGGGAGATCCCGGTCGTGATCCTCGAGCCCAGCGACCACGAGTGACGATCGGCGGGCGAAGCCGGCCTTCCTCCTCGACGCATAGGTGACCCCAAGTGACTATGACCGGGGCGACCACGGACGAGAGGGTGACCCTTGGCGATCCCGGGCGCCCATGCGGTCTGGGCGCCCGGGACCTTGGGTTGGGGTTATGTCCGGAACCCCGATGTCTCCGCCGATGAGGACGAGGACGAGTCGGAGCCGGAGTCGGAGCCGGAGCTCTGGTCGTGGTCGCAGTGGCCGTTGCCCTGGTGGTCCGGAGCGTGGCCGCTGTCCGACGACGAGCCGCCGTTGTCGGGCACCGTTGTGGTGCTGCCGGAGTCGTCCGGCGTCGTTGTGGTCGGGGAGTCCTGGGCGGCGGCCCAGGAGGCCCCGCCCAGTATCAATGTGCCGGCCACGGCCGCGGCTGCGGCCAGGTGCTTCGGCGTCCAGTCCATCGTTCCTCCTCTTGGGTGGTGGGTTGCTCGGGGTGTGAGCATCAGGAGACCGGACGAAGCTCAGAGTTCCCGCAGAGCCGCCACCGAGGTTGCTGATCCGGCTCCCCGGCCGCTCTCAGCGGGCGTTCAGCCCACTCTCAGCTAGGACCATCACGCTGGGTGTCATGAGTGGCGAAAGGCTTCTGCTCGTCGACGACGAGGACAACCTGCGGTTCATGCTCGAGGCTGCGCTGCGCCACTCGGGGTACGAGGTCCACGCCGTCGCGAGCGGGCGGGAGGCCATCGACGCCGCCAAGGTCGTCGAGCCCGACCTGGTCGTCCTCGACGTCATGTTGCCCGACCTCGACGGCTTCGAGGTGTGCCGCCGCTGGCGCCAGGAGAACCGCCGCACGCCCGTCGTCTTCCTCACAGCCCGGGACGGCACCGACGACAAGGTGCGGGGGCTCAGCACCGGCGGTGACGACTACCTGGTCAAGCCGTTCAGCCTCCAGGAGCTCGTGGCCCGCATCGAGGCCGTCCTGCGCCGCACCGGGGCCGCCCGCACCGGATCGGTCCTGAGCTGCGCCGACCTGGTCCTCGACGACGACGCCCACCTCGTCACCCGGGCGGGCGAGGACGTGGCGCTGTCGCCCACCGAGTTCAACCTGCTGCGCTTCCTGCTCGTGAACCAGGGCCGGGTGCTGTCCAAGCCCCAGATCCTCGACCACGTGTGGAAGTACGACTTCGGCGGCGACGGTGGCGTCGTCGAGACCTACATCGGCTACCTGCGCCGCAAGCTGGACAGCGAGGGGCCCCGCCTGATCCACACGATCCGGGGCGTGGGATACACCCTGCGGGAGCGCTGATGTCGCTGCGCGCCCGGCTGCTGGTCGGCCTCGGCGCCGTGGCGCTCGTCCTGGTCGTGGCGGCGGTGGGCATCACCCACGCCGCTCAGTCCTACCTCGTCGACCAGCTCGACGCCCGCCTGGCCACGGCCACCCATCCCTTCGGGCGACCGGACGACCGCGTCGTCAGCCCGTACTACTTCGGCATGGTCGATCCGGGCGACGACACCGTGCAGACGGTGGGCGCGCCGAACATGGGGACCGAGACCGCCGCGATCCCCGACATCAGCGCCGACCAGGCCCGGGCCGCGGCGGCGGACGGCGCCGACCACTACCTCACCGTCGGATCGATCGGCGACGGGCCCCGCTACCGGGTGCGGGCCAGCTTCGACGAGCACGCCGGCGGGCCCGAGGACGGCGGCGGCCAAGGTGATGGGCAGCGCGTCACCGTGGTCGCCGCCTCGCTGGCCGACACCGAAGCCGCGGTCAGCCG
>JBKPRS010000232.1:0-9815 GCA_046734695.1 Actinomycetota bacterium
TTCCTGGTCTCAGGGTCTTTTGGCCCAACTTCGCCGCGGCCCGAGACAGCCGGGCCGCCCCCGGACTACGGTCTCGGTCACGGCAGCAGGAAGTGTCGGCTCCTTCGAGAGAGGGCATGGATGAGCAACCGTCACCGCACCAGTGAAGTGGTCATGCCGCATCCTGAGGAGCGCCGGGTCCAAGCTCGTTCCGAACGTCACCGGGTGAACACCGCCTTGGCCGATGTCACCGGCCAGATCCACGGCGGGCTCGAGCCCGATGACGTCGTCGAGCCGGGCGTGGCGTTCCGCTCCGAGCGGCACCACGACCCCGAGCGGAGCCGCCCGTCGGCCCGCCGGCGTCGCCACTGGAAGCTGAAGATGTGGAAGCGGCGCACGGCAGCCCGCCGGGCCAAGGCTGCAATGGAGAGATACGCCGGCTGAGCCGGCAACCAGTCAATCGGATCAATCTGAGGCCTGAGGCAGGGCGACGTCGTTGATGTCGTCCAGATCGGTGGCGCCCGGGTCGCGATAGCACGAGTCGGTGACGGCCGTGCCGTCACCGCTGAGGTACTGGATCGACAGCGCCTCGTAGGTGCGGTCCGGGTGCTCGGGATCGCGCATGTCCAGGTAGCTGTTCAGGCGCTGGTCCAGCTCGTGCTGCGTGTCGGCGTCGCTGGCCCCGACGGTGGGGGCCACGACGTCGATGTCCGCCGCAGGCACGCCCAGCTGGTCGGCGAGCTGATCCCGCACGTAGGACGTGAACTCGCGCGTGCGGAACTGGCCGAGCTGCTCGGTGGGACACGGCGAGGCCGCCGCCGCGGTCTCCGCCGCCCCCGCCACGAAGCTCACGAAGTGGCCGTGGAAGTCGTTCGGCGTGTCGTCCTGCTTGAAGGCGGCGTCGTTGTCGGCCGTGTGGGTGAGCGTGGTCCCGCACACGAACAGCTCGCCCATGTCGAAGGTCACGGCCGTCCGATCGCCGTCCTTCTCGGTGGAGATGACGCCGCCGGCGCAGTAGTCGACGGCGACGTGCAGCTTGGCGGGAACGTTCCGGTCCGAGGGGTCGGCCACGCTGGAGGTGCCGTTGGTGGACTGGAAGTCGCCGTTGACTAGCCAGCCGTGGCGGTCCCAGTTCTGCTTGGCCTTGACCGACACGACGGCCTCGCCGTCGCCCACGTCGATGAGGAAGCGCTCCGACGCCGAGCGGGCCTTCTGGCCCTCGTAGATGACATCGCCCCGGGGCGCGGGATCGCTGCGGCCGCCGTCGAGCCAGCCCGGCAGGTCGAACAGGTTGGCGACACGGCCGATCGCCACCACGACCACGACGAGGCCCACGGCGGCGAGGATCGTCACCATGCGACCGCCGCCGGTCGGCGTCCAGCGGCGTCGCCTCGGCTCGTCGTCCGATGCCAGCATCCCAGGCTCCTTCAGTCCGTCGCAGCAGGACTACCCCGCGAGCGGTAGCCCGATGCACGCCGTAAGGTCCCGGCAATGAATATCGGGCTGCCGTGGGCGGCACCCTTGGCTGGGCGGCTGGACGAGCACGTGATCGAGAGTGAGGCGCTGCGGGACAACCGCCTGGGCGACCCTCACCAGCGACCGCTGTGGGTGTACACACCGCCCGGATACGAGGGCGGGACCGACCGCTACCCCGCGGTGTACACACTGACGGGCTTCACCGGTCACGTGGCGATGTGGCGCAACCGCATGCCGTTCCGTCAGCCGTTCATCGAGACCGCCGACGCCACGCTGGCCTCGGGGAAGTGCCCACCGGTGATCGTGGTCTACGTCGATGCCTGGACCGCGCTGGGCGGCAGCCAGTTCGTCGATTCACCCGGCATAGGGCGGTACCACACCTACCTCTGCGAGGACGTGGTCGGCTGGGTCGACCGCCACTACCGGACGCTCGCCGACCCGGCGCACCGGGCCGTCATGGGCAAGTCGAGCGGCGGGTACGGGGCGATGGTCACCGCCCTGTGGCGGCCCGACCTGTTCGGCGCGCTCGCCACCCACGCGGGCGACGCCCTGTGGGAGGTGTGCTACCTGCCCTTCTTCCCGTCGCTGGTGCGGTCGCTGCGGGACGATTACGGCGGCTCCTACGACCGGTTCTGGGCCGACTTCCGGTCCCGGGTGCCGCTGTCGAAGGAGAGCGACGGCGAGCTCGTCGAGATGTACGCCTACGCGGCCGCCTACTCGGCCGACGGGGACGGCACGGTGCGCCTGCCCTTCGACACCGCCACCGCCGCGCTCGTCCCCGCAGTGTGGGAGCGCTGGCTGCCCTACGACCCGGTGCGCATCGCCGCCGACCGGCCCGAGGCGGCCCGCGGCCTGCGAGCGGTCTGGATCGACGCCGGCACCCGCGACGAGTGGTATCTCGACCTGGGCGCCACCGCCTTCCGCGACGCCCTGCTGGACGCGGGACTGCCGGGCGAGCGCATGCGCTTCGAGCTGTTCCCCGGCGCCCACGGGGGCATCGACTACCGCTACCCCCTGGCCCTCGCCTGGCTGGCGGAGCGCCTGTCCCCCTGACGGCGGCCGAAGCGCCGGCGGGCCACGACGCCCTCCCGCACGAAGCGGCGCACGGCCTGTTCATGGCGGGCCGCCAGCTTGGCCCCGTCCCGGTCGACCACGTCGAAGCGGTCGATGACCAGGTCGTCCTCGGTGTGGAGGTCGGCCGCCAGCACGTCCACCCCGGCAGCGTCGAAGGCTGCGGCCACCTCGTGGAGCAGCCCGGGCCGGTCGGGCGAGCGCACCTCGCACACGCTGTGCCACGGCGAGGCCTGGTGGTCGAAGCCGACGTCGGCGTCCGGCAGCGGCTGGGAGACCGGCGCCTCGCCCAGCCTGTCCGTCACCGCCACAGTGAGGGCGGCGGTGTCCGGCGGAGCCGGGGCGCGGACGGTGAAGGCCTCGATGGCGGCGCCGTCATCCCACGTCGCCACCACCGCGTCGGCCACGTTCAGCCCCGCCCGGGCCAGCACACCCGTCACGGTGGCCAGCAGCCCAGGCCGGTCGCGGGCGGCCACGTCGATCCACCAGCTCCCGTCGTCCGCCGGTCCTGTGCCCACCCGCACCTCGGTGCGCCCCGGCCGGGGGTGCACCAGCCGGGCGTGCCGAGCGATGGCGTCCGACCCCTGGCGCAGCACGTAGGACCGCGGCGCCCGTCCCACCCGCTCGATCAGCGCCGGATCGTCGGCCACCAGGGCCACCGCCTCGAGCCGGCGCAGGTCGGCGAGGCCGCGGGCGTCGGGCCCGGTCAGCTCGGGGTGATCCAGCGCGGCCTGGATCAGCTCGTGCAGGTCCCGCAGCCGGGTCATCTCCCAGCGCTCGCGGCCCTCGGCCCGCAGGGCGCTCACCGTGTAGAGCAGGCGGGCACGCTCGGGCGTCTCCAGGTGGGACGCGACCTGCAGCACCTTCTCCTCCCCCAGCGCCCCGGGCTGGCGCGCCGCCGACCACAGCAGGTCGCGGTCACGCACAGTGGCCAGCAGGACGCCCGCGTCCTCCGCGGTGACGCCGATCCGGGCCGCCAGAGCGGGGGCGCCGTCGGGCGCCTCGCTCAGCAGGACCGCGAGGAACAGCCGGTCGACCGATTCGAGGGCCCGGATCTCCAGCGCCACGGGGTCGTCGACGTCGAGGCGTCGCAGGCGCTCCATGGCCGCGAACCGGTAGGGCTGGAGCGGGTCGATGGCGAAGGGGTCGGAGTGGCGGTGGCGCAGCGCCTCCGCCAGCTCGGGCAGCGCCCGGTCGAGCACGCCGGTGGTGTCGAGGAACCGCCAGCCCCGGGCGTTGCCCCGCTCCACCACATCGAGCAGCCGCTCCCGGTTGGCGGCGTCCCAGACGGGCTCGTCGGAGGGCAGCCCGGCCAGCCAGTCGATCAGATCGTTCCCCGGCCGGTTCCGTCCCACGGCCAGCGCGGCCGACAGCGCGACCGGGAGCGCCTCGTCGAGCGGGGGCACGGCTCGTAGCTGCACCTCGTCGGCCACCACCTCCAGCCAGCCCCCGGGTGGCGCCGGGGTCCCGGCAGCCGGCCCGCTCGGCCGGGACCGCGCCCGTAGCCGCCCGTAGCGCAGCTTGAGGAGCTGGGGCGTCGCCAGCGTCGTCACCAGTACGACCAGCAGCAGCGCGGCGTACAGGTCGTCGTTGAGCACGCCGTTGGCCAGGCCGATCGTGGCAAAGATCAGCCCGACCTCGCCCCGGGGCAGCATCCCCAGCCCGATGAGGGGCTTGTCGCCGGGGGTGCCGACGGCGCCCAGCGGCGACACCAGCTTCCCTACGACCGCAACGGCCAGCAGGATCGCGGCATCCCGCAGCACCGACACCTGGCCGAACGAGGCGATGTCGGCGTCGATGCCGATCTGCAGGAAGAACACGGGGATGAACAGGTGGCCGACCGGGGTCAGCTCCCGGCGGATGCGGTCGGACTGGTCGCTGCGGTTGAGCGCGATGCCGGCCACGAAGGCACCCACGATGGGCGCCAGCCGGGCGAGGTCCGCCAGCTCGGCGAAGGCCAGCGTGAAGGCCAGCGCCAGTGCCACCAGGGTGCCCGTCGAGCGGGACGCCCGGGCGACCAGGCGGAACAGCGGAGGCGCCATCCGCATCCCTACCGCCACGCCCACCACCAGGAAGGCGACGGCCCCGGTGACGATCCCGGCCACCGCCACCAGGGACACCGAGCCCTCGGTGACCAGGCGGACGACGACGGTCAGCACCACCAGGCCCATCACGTCGTCGGCCACGGCCGCCCCGAGGACCACCCGGGCCTCCGTGGTCGCCATGGCCCGCAGGTCGCTGAACACCCGGGCGGTGATGCCGACGCTGGTGGCCGTGAGCGCTGCCCCGACGAACAGGGCGACTTTGAAGTCGTCGGTGACGAACGTCTCCATCGCCCCGAAGCCCAGCACCAGCGGGGTGACGACGCCCACCGTGGCGACCAGGAACGAGGCCCGGCCCACCCTGCCCAACTCGACCAGGTCCATCTCCAGACCTACGTCCAGCAGGAGCAGGATGACGCCGATCTCGCCGAGCGTCTGCAGCACCTCGTCGCCGCCGTGCACCAGGCCGAGGACGGAGGGCCCGATCAGGATGCCGGCCACGATCTCGCCCACCACGGCGGGGATGCCCGCCCGCTCGGCCAGCTCGGCCGCCAGCTTGGCGGCGATCAATACGACGAGGATGTTGCGGAGTACTTCGGCGACGTCCATGTCCCGCCCGGGGTGTCGCGCCGGGCGGGCACGGTGAACCCGTGCCCGCCCCGGACCGTGTTGTCAGTTGGTGATTGTCTCGCGGTCGGTGTCAGACCGGTTCGGGCACGTCCTCGACGGGTGTCTCGTTGGTGGGGCTGCCACCTCCGGTACCCAGCACGATCGGGTCGACCTCCAGGAAGTCCGGGTAGCCCATCGCCCCCATCTCGGGCATGTCCATGCCCGCGATCTCCATCTCGGCCGGCGGCCGGATGCCGCCCTTCATAATCGCGTTCTGGATCTTGAAGAAGGCGTAGGCGATGCCGAACATCACGGTCCACAGCACGACACATCCGAGCGCCTGAGCGCCGAGCTGGTCGAACTTGCCGTTGACCACGCCCTCGACGGCGGTGACGTCGGAGCCGTTCCAGCCTCCGCCGTAGCTGCCGTTGGCGAAGATGCCGACGGCCAGCACGCCGAAGGTGCCGCACACGCCGTGGACGGCGATGGCGCCCACCGGGTCGTCCACATGAAGCTTCCGGTCGATGAACTCGGCCGCGTAGATGACCAGCACACCGGAGATCACACCGATCAGGGCCGACCAGGCCGGGCTGGTGAAGGCGCAGGGCGCCGTGATGGCAACAAGGCCACCGAGCATGCCGTTGACCATCATGCCCGGGTCCGGCTTGCCGGTCCGCCACATCATCACGAACATCGCGGTGGTGGCGCCGAAAGCGGCGGCGATGGCGGTGTTGGTGGCGACGGTGGCGAACTGCACGTCGCTGACGGCGAGCGTCGAGGCGGCGTTGAAGCCGAACCAGCCGAACAGGAGGATGAAGCAGCCCAGCTGGGCCATGGGGATGTGGTGGCCGGGGATGGTGTTGGAGCTGCCGTCCTCGTTGTACTTGCCGATGCGGGGCCCGAGCACCAGGGCACCCGCGAGCGCGGCCACGCCGCCCATCGTGTGCACCACCCCGGATCCGGCGAAGTCCGTGTAGCCGGCCCCGAGACCCATCGTGTCCCAGGTCTTGGCGAGCCAGCCGCCGCCCCAGGTCCAAGCCCCGAAGAGCGGGTAGAAGATGGCGCCGCAGAACAGGCCCCAGCCGACGAACGCCTTCCACTTCCAGCGCTCGGCCATGGCCCCGGTCGGGATGGTGGCCGTGGTGTCCATGAAGGCCACCATGTAGAGGAAGAAGCCGAACACGGCGGCCCCGCCAGCGGCGATGACGGCGTCGCCCGACAGCGCGAAGCCACCCTGCCACAGGAAGACCCAGTTGCCGCTGCCGATCAGCGCGTCGCCGACGGGCTTGGTGTAGCCGAAGTCATAGCCCGGCAAGGAGTAGCTGTAGCCGCCGAACATGAAGGCATAGCCACACAAGAAGTAGCCGACGAAGCCGAGGCCGAAGATGGCGAAGTTGGTCGACACCACGTGGGCTGCGTTCTTGGCGCGGCAGAACCCGGTCTCGACCAGGGCGAAGCCTGCCTGCATGAAGATCACGAGGACGGCGCCGATCACGATCCACAGCAGGTTGGTCTGCTGGCGCAGGGTGTCGACCGCAGCGGGTACATCGTCGGGGTCGGTTGTCTGCGCGCCGGCGATCGCGGGCATCAGGAGGATGGCCGTGCCGGCTACTGCGAGACCGACCCCCACCTTCCGCCCGAGCGACATGCCGGCTCTCGTTCGGTGACGAGGGCCAAGTGACATGGGTACGCGTTCCTTTCGTACGTTCCCGAGACAGAGGTCCGACCACGCTGTCTGACCTGATCGTGAACGTATGGACGGTTTGTCACGCGTCCATGTCCCGAAGATGAACCGCGGTGTGCGATCTCCTCGCGGCTTTGCGCTCATTCACTGGCACTAGGGCGCTATGTACCTGACATGTGCCTGACCAGCGTTTCGGCCGGTCAGGTCGCGGCTGCCACACTGTCGGCCATGCCCGACGAACCCCCTCCGGAGCGCAGCGTCGCCAAGGTGCGCATCGGCCTGGCGCTGATCGGAGTCGTGATCCTGGTCGCGCTGGTGATGTCGGTGGTGGTCGAGGCACCCGCAGGCAAGGCCATCATGTTCGCCATCGCCCTCACCGCCGTGGTGCGGGCCTACCTTCTGTACCGCTCGCTGCGGCGCGAGCAGCAGGCGACCTAGTCCGGCAGGAGACCGATCTCCAGCACGTAGCCGAAGCCCCGCACGACCGGCACTGTCACGCCGAGCGGGGCGACCCGCACCCTCACGCGCCGCACCATGCGGTCGAGAGCGCGGCGGTCGTCGACGAGCACACCGGGCGCCACGGCCGCCAACAGCTCGGCCCGACGGACCGGGGCTCCGGCCCGGGCCAGCAGCGGCTCCAGCAGCCGGCGTTCGGCGGGCGAGACCGCCACCCAGCGGTCGCCCCGGCGCAGCAGGCCGTCCTCGTCCAGCACCGCGGGCGCCCGCTGGGCTTGGTGGCGGCGCAGGCGCTCCCGGCGGACGAAGACCTCGATCGGGTCGACGCCGGCCCGCACCCAGTCCTCCAGCGCGTCCCACACGGCCGGCGGGTCGTGGCCGTGCTCCACCACGAGCAGCCGAGCCCGGCCCTGTTGCGCCAGGACGTCACGGCGGCTCGCCTCGCTGGGCCACGACACCACCGGGACCTCCAGCTCAGTCCCCTCCACGCGAGGACCGTACGGGAGCAATGTTGCGGGAAGTCGCGCGGCTCGTTGAACGAGCGTGTCAACCTCCTGTCGTCAACCTGACGCTTCCGATGGCGCTCAGGGGGTCACGCAGCACGGTGCGGATGGGGATGCCGATCCCGTAGGTCGACACCCGGCCGGCGGGAGTGATGCGCAGGAAGCAGCCCCGCGGGTCCTCCAGCGCGTCGCCCACCACGATCTTCTTCAGGCGGCCGTCCTGGATCAGGCGGGTGATCTCGGGGTCGTCCTGCTCGATCAGCTCGGCGCGGCCCCGGAACTGCACGGCCATGGCCGGGCCGACCGGCAGCCGCCGCACGGGGACGCACACGGCCACGTGCGGGTTGCCGGCCACGTTGCGGGCCTTGACCGTGTCGCGGAGGGTGTGGACGTAGAGGGTGGTGCCGACGGCGGCGTAGAGCACGCCGACGGCGTGGGGCTCGCCCGCGGGCGAGGCGGTGGCGAGCACGCAGAACGACCGGCGGGCCAGGGCCCGGGTGACCTGCTCCCGCAGCTGGGGATCTGACTTCGTCGTGGTGGTCATGAGCTCAGTGAACCTGGCTGCCCCGAGACGATCCATGGTCCAAAGCCCCAACTTCATACCCATGCGTCTACAGTGTGGGCATGGATGCCCTCAGCGGCCTGCTGGACGGGCCTAGGGCCCGCGACGCGTTCCTCATGCGGGTGGTCATGCGGCCGCCGTGGTCGGTCCGCATCGAGGACGAGTCACCGCTGTCGCTCGTGGCGATGGTGTCCGGCGACGCGTGGGTGTGCTTCGACGGCGCCGAGCCGGTCCCGCTGGGCCCCGGCGACGTGGCCGTGCTGCGGGGGCCGGACCCGTACACCTTCGCCGACACGCCCGGCCAGGAGCCGATGGCGATCATCCTCCCCGGCCAGGTGTGCGTGACGCCGAGCGGTGAGCACCTGGAGGACGCCATGAGCCTGGGCGTGCGCAGCTGGGGCAACGATCCCGCCGGGCCCGTGGTCATGCTGGTTGGGACCTACCAGCTGGGCGGCGAGGTGAGCCGGCGGCTGGTGTCGGTGCTGCCGCCGCTGGCAGTGCTGCGCCGGGACGAGTGGGACTCACCGCTGGTCGAGGTGCTCGCGGGCGAGATCGGCCGGGACGAGCCGGGCCAGTCCCTCGTGCTCGACCGGCTGCTGGACCTGCTGGCGGTGGCGGTGCTGCGCTCGTGGCTGGCCGGCCCGGAGGCCGAGGCCCCGGCCTGGTACCAGGCCCATGCCGACCCCGTGGTGGGCCATGCCCTGCGGCTGCTGCACCACAACCCCGCCCACCCCTGGACCGTGGCGTCGCTGGCCCGCGAGTGCGGCGTGTCCCGGGCCGCGCTGGCCCGGCGCTTCACCGAGCTCGTGGGCGAGCCGCCCATGGCGTTCCTCACCGGCTGGCGCCTGGCCCTGGCGGCCGACCTGCTGCGCGAGCCCGGCGCCACTGTCAGCAAGGTCGCCGCCCAGGTCGGCTACGCGACGCCGTTCGCCTTGAGCACCGCGTTCAAGCGGGTGCACGGGATCAGCCCACGCGACTACCGCTCCTCGATCCTGACCAGCTCGGTGCGGTCGAACACCTCGCCGTACTCCTCCCGCAGGGCGACCCGGCGCTCGTCGGTGAGGAACGTCGCCAGCGCGCCCCGGCCGGGGAACGACAGGATCTGGACCTCCAGCGGGAGCTCTTCGTCCTCGCCCGCCGCCCTGCAGCCCCGGTAGACGATGCGGGCGCCGTGGTCCGCCAGCAGGGGGAGCACCCGGTCCTCGTAGGCGTGGGCGGTGTCGCCTCCGGCGTCGGGGGCGTAGCCCAGGAAGGCCACCGTGAACGGCTCGTCAGTGTCGGCGTCGGTCATGGGCCGAGCTTGACTCCGCTGAGCCCTTGACAGGAATTGCTTTCTGGACAAAAACTCCCTCCATGACAAGAGACGATGTCAAGTTCTCCGCCGTGGTCCCCGTGATCCCGGTGACGAACACGGCCGAGGCGATCGCCTTCTA
>JBKPRS010000233.1:0-2601 GCA_046734695.1 Actinomycetota bacterium
ATCGGCCCGCAGGAGTGGCTGGACCATCCCGGATCGGTCGGCCGCTCGCTCATGGGCGCCGTGCACATCGTGGGCGAGGACGGCGAGGACGTCCCCGCGGGCGAGGAGGGCCAGGTGTGGTTCGAGAGCGCGACCCGCTTCGAGTACCACGGCGACCCGGCCAAGACGGCCACGGCCTGGAACGACCGGGGCTGGAGCACGATGGGCGACATCGGCCGGCTCGACACGGACGGCTACCTCTACCTGACCGACCGGGTGGCCAACACGATCATCAGCGGCGGGGTGAACATCTACCCCCGCGAGGCCGAGGACGTCCTCATCCTGCACCCGGCCGTCCACGACGTCGGTGTCGTCGGCGTCCCCGACGACGAGATGGGTGAGCGGGTGGTCGCCTTCGTCCAGGTGGAAGCGGGCAGTCCTGCGGACGATGCGTTGTCGGCCGACCTGGTGGCGTGGTGCCGGGAGAGGTTGACCCACTACAAGTGCCCCACCGAGGTCCGCTTCCTCGCCGAGCTGCCCCGGCTCCCCACCGGCAAGCTGCTCAAGCGCGGCATCATCCGGGCATGAACTCCCGCTCACGCGGTCCCCGCATCGTGCATCTCGACGACGTCCCGTGGCAGGAGGTCCGGCGCCAGCAGCACGGGCCCGATCCGGCCCACACCGCATCGGTCTACGAGCGCTGGGTCGACACCGCGGGCGGGTTCCTGTCTCTCCACGCCCGCTGGGACCCCGGGATGATGGTCCAGCCCCATGGTCACAACAGCGACCACGTCGTCCTCGTGCTGGAAGGCTCGATGACCTGCGGCGACGTCGAGTGCGGGCCGGGCACCCACATCGCGCTCGATCAGGGCGACGACTTCGGCCCCTTCATCGCCGGCCCCGAGGGCGTCGTCCTGTTCGAGGTGATGATGGGCGACCCCCGCTCCTTCCCCGCCCGCCAGGACGAGTGGCACGACCTCCTCGCCCAGCGCGACGTCCGCCTCCTCCCCAACCCCCCGATCGTCCTCCCCGGAGGCCTCGACGACACCCGGAACTAGGAGGACAGAGCCGGGAGCTCGGCGACGAAGCGGGCGCCCCCGAGCGGGCTGTCGTCGACCCGGATGCTGCCGTGGTGGTTGGTGAGGATGGAATCGGCCACGGCGAGGCCGAGGCCGCTGCCCCCGTCGTGCCGGGCGCGGCCACCGTCCAGGCGGGTGAACCTCTCGAACACCCGCTCCCGGTCGTCGGGCGGGATGCCGGGGCCGTCGTCGTCGACCACGAATTGCGCGGTCTCCCAGTCGCGGCAGACGCTGATCCGGACGGCCGTGGTGGCGTGGCGGGCGGCGTTGTCCACGAGGTTGCCGATGGCGCGGGCGAGCTGGTGCCGGATGCCGCCGACCATCACGGCGTCACCGCCGGCGGTCGGGGGCACGACGTGGACCGGTACCCGGCGGGGGCGGCGGCCCTCCTCGGCGGCGAGGGCGGTGAGGTCCACCGGCGTGGCGGGCGTGGCCAGAGGTCCGGTCTCGTCGTGCGCAGCCAGGAGCAGCAGGTCGTCGACCAGCGACTCGAGGCGGGCTTCCTCCGCGAGGAGGCTGTCGATCCGGGCCGTCCAGCCGGGCGGCCCGGGCTTGCTGCGCGCCACTTCGAGCCCGGCGCGCAGGGTGGCGATGGGGCTTCGCAGCTCGTGCGACGCGTCCGAGACGAACCGGCGCTGCTGGGCGGAGGCGGTCTCCAGGCGGTCGAGCATGGTGTTCATGGTGTCGGCGAGGCGGCCGACCTCGTCGTTCGTCGGGGCTTGGGGAAGTCGCCGGTGCAGCGTCGAGGCGGTGATGCGCTCGGCCTCGGCGCGCATGGCCTCGACCGGCCGGAGCGCCCGACCGACGAGCACCCAGGCGATCACGCCGACCAGCGCGACCAGGGCCGGCAGCCCGATCGCCAACCGGTCGGTGAGGGCATCCACGTTGCGGGCCACCTGATCGACGGGCGCGGCGGCGATGACCGTGAGGTCGCCGGCCGGGGTCTCGACCGTGCGGGCGATGGTGTCGACGGGAGCCACCACTTCGTCTCCCCTCGGGGTCTCGTCCGAGGCCGGCCGGTCGCCTGCGCCATCGTCGACGGAATCGTCGGACTCGAGCGAGGTGGCGACGACCTTCCCGCTCTCGTCGGTCACCCGCAGCTGCGCAGGCGGGGGCGTGCCGTCTGCGGCCGTCAACGCGTCCTGGGGGTCGTCGCCCGCCTCCAGACGGCCGGCCACGTCGTCCAGGTAGTCGTTGACGCTGCGGCGGATGTCGGCCACCTGGGCGTCTTCGACCGAGAGCACGAGCAGCCACCCGGCGGCTCCCACCGCCAGCGCGGTGACCACCACCGCGGCGAGGGTGATGCGCACCCGTACCGAGCGGGGCGGGTGGATCCGGCGTCTAGCCATCGGGGTCCAGCCGGTAGCCGCTGATGCTGCGCACGGTCTGGAGCGACTGCCGTCCGAACGGCTGGTCGATCTTGCGCCGCAGGTAGCGCACGTACACCTCGACGACGTTGTCGTCGCCGTCGAAGTCCTCGCCCCACACCTCGCTCAGCAGCCGGGCCTTCGTCAGGTTGTGGCCGGCCTGGCGGACGAGGGCT
>JBKPRS010000234.1:0-14348 GCA_046734695.1 Actinomycetota bacterium
TCGATGGGGACCCACCAGCGGGTCGAGGCCGCCACCGGTGCGGTGCTCGGGCTGCTCGCCGACGCCTACCTGCGCCGGGACCGGGTGTCGATGCTGACGTTCCGGGGCGACAGCGCCGAGGTGGTGCTGCCCCCGACCGCCAGCGTGGAGCTGGCCCGCACCCGCCTGGCCGAGCTGCCCACGGGCGGCGTCACGCCGCTGGCCGAGGGCATCACCGCAGCCCTGGCGATCGCGCGCCGGGCGGCCACCGACGGCTGGCCCCCGCTGGTCGTGCTGGTCACCGACGGGCGGGCGACCGGCCACGAGGCGGCGGCCAAGCGGGCCGAGGCCGCGGCGGCCGACGTGGCCGCGGCCAACCTCGACGTGATCGTGGTCGACGCCGAGGACGGTCCCACCCGCCTGGGCCTGGCCCGCCAGCTCGCCACCACCATGGGGGCCCGCTACGTGCACCTGGACGAGATGGGCCCCCGTCCACTCGAGACCGCCGTACGGGGCGCGCTGTCCCACTGAACGCGCGTCTCTCGCCCGAAATGTCGACGGAGAGCGTTCCCGCCACCCCGCGGCATGGGAATGGCGGTCGATTAGTGCGTCATTAGCGGAGGGTGAGGCCGGTTAAGCTGCGGCGGCGTGTCGCGGCCCTACCGCTACGCTCCTTCACGGCCGGGCCGACCCCTGATCCGGCGCAGCGCGTTGCTGCGACGGCTTCAGGGTCGCTGGGATCGTCAGATAACCGTGATCGTCGCGGGCCCCGGGTTCGGCAAGTCCGTCTTGCTGGCCCAGGCGTTCGATGAGAACGCGTTGGACCCCCGCGGGGTCGATTGCTGGCTGGGCTGTGGACCGGGCGACGACGACGCCCGGCGCCTGGCCGCCGGGCTGGCGGACGCGCTCGACGTCGACCTGCCCCAGGTGCACCAGCCGGGCGAGCTCGACGCCTACAACCTCGGAGCGCTGCTGGCCAGCAACCTGTGGCGGCTCTCGCCCCGGCCGGTGTGCCTCGTGCTCGACGACGTGCACGAGGTCGGCCGGCAGTCGCCCGGTGCGGCCGTGCTCACCGGGCTGGTCGAGGGCCTGCCGGCCAACGGCCACATCGTCTTCAGCGGCCGGTCCGAGCCCCCGATCCCGCTGGCCCGGCTGAACGCCCAGGGCCAGGTCGAGTGCCTGGGCGAGCGCGACCTGGCCTTCGGCCAGGAAGAGCTGACTGCGTTCGCCGACCTCCGGGGCCTGCCCCTGGAACGCCTCGCGGACCTGGGCGGGTGGCCGGCCCTGGCCGAGCTGCGCACGGCCGGGGCCCGCACGTCGATCGACGACTTCCTGGCCGAGGAGGTCATGACCGCGCTGTCCGAGGGGGACCGGCGGGTCGTGGCGACCGTCGCCGCGCTGGGCGGCGCCGACCAGGCCCTGATCGACACCGTGCTGGGTGAGAACATCCGCCTCGACGCGCTGATGTCACGGCTGCCGCTGGTGTCCAGCGACGAGAACGGCTGGCATGCGATCCATCCGGTGTGGTCGGACTCGCTGTCCGAGCATCTCGACCCCCGCGAGCGGCGGGAGGTGCAGCGCCGGGCCGGGCTCGCGCTCGCCACCCGGGACGTCCGCCAGGCCACCGACCTGCTGGTGGCGGCGGGAGCGCACGACGAGCTGCGGGCCATGCTGCGCACCGGCACCCGGGCCCACGTGCTGTCGGCCTTCTCCGGGGTCGGGCGCCTCTACGCCACGCTGCCCGAGCCGGTGCGGGCCAGCCCCGAGGGCCTGCTGGTGGCGGGGGTGGCCGCCTCCACCACCGACGTCGACCGGGCCGTCGAGCTGCTCCTCGCGGCGGCGGACCGCTTCGCCGAGGAGGGCGAGGGCCTGGGCGTGCTGGCGGCCGTCGAGCACCTGGCCATGTACGCCCACTGGCGCGAGGACGTCGAGCTGTTCGGCCGGCTGTGGGGCTACGCCCACATGATCGAGAACCTGCCCCAGGCCCGGGGCGTGATCGGCATCGGCCACGCGCTCATCGCCGACACGCTGGGCGACGCCCGGGGCGTCCTCGCAGCGCTGGACAACATCGACGACGACGAGGTGGCCGACTACTGGCGGGCCAGCGTCACGTGGCTGCGGGCCGGGGCCGAGCTGGCGCTCGGGTTCGCCGAGGCCGCCCGGCGCCACGCCGAGCTGGCCGTGTCCCAGGCCAGTCCCGCGCTGAAGGGCGCGCTGGGCATCCTCGAGGTCAACGCCCTCGAGCTGTGCGGCGACCTGGACCGCGGCCGCGAGGCGCTCCACCGCATGCTCGACGAGCTGGAGCGCTCGGGCAACGACCACACCCGCGCCATCGGCTTCGCGCTGGCGGCGAGCCGCGCTGCGTTCCGGGGCGACCTCGAGGAGGCCGACCAGCACATCCTGCTGAGCCGGCAGTACGGCGGGCCCCACCCGCTGCCCAGCCTCCAGGCCACGCTGCGGTTGTCGGACGCCGCCATCGCGGTGGCCAAGGGCGACGACGAGGAGGCGGCCCGGGTGCTGGCGGCCGCGGTCGAGGGCCACAAGGTCTCCGACGGGCGCCAGTACTACAACCACCTGCGCCGCCTGCCGCTGCTGTACGTGCTGCTCCCCGAGACCCGGGGCCAGTTCGAGACCCTGGACATCGGCCCCTGCTACCGCTCGGCGCTGCGGCTGTCCGAAGCGCTCGTGGCGCTGCGGGAGCGGGGCGACCTCGTGCCGGCGGCGTCCCTGCGGGGCCAGGACTGGGCGGCCGCGCCGACCTTCCTCCCCATCGTGTGGATCATCGAGCTGGCCTGCGCCGCCGCGGCCGGCGGTCAGTCAGGCGCCGCGACCCGCGTGGCCGACGCCGGGCCGGTGGCCCGCACCGCACTGAGCCGGCTCATCGAGCGGCCGGGGGCGCCCAAGGCCCTGCGGACCTGGGCCCGGACGCTGCTGGACACGGTCCCGCCCGAGCCGTCCGCCCCGCTGGAGCTGTCGGTCCTCGGTCCCACCACCCTGCGGCGCTCCGGCCGGGTCGTGGACCACCCGCACTGGCGCCGGGAGCGGGTGCGGGCACTGCTGCTCGTGCTCCTGGCCCGGGGCGGCGGCACCCGGGAGGAGCTGGCGGGTGCGCTGTGGCCGGACCTCGACACCGCGGCGGCGCTGCGCAACCTGCGGGTCACGCTGTCGTACCTGCTGGCGGTGCTGGAGCCGGAGCGACGGGAGGGCGGCCCGTCTTTCTTCGTGCGCAGCGAGGGTGCGACGCTCCGCCTGACCACACACGGCTGGCTGGACGTCGACGCCTGGCAGATCGAGGAGCTGCTCGACCGGGCGGCCGAGGCCGAGCGCACCGGCGAGCCGTCCGCCGCGCTGGACCTCTACCGGCGGGCGCTGAGCCTCTACCGCGGGCCGTACCTGTCCGACGCGGGCTACGAGGAATGGGCGCTGCCTCACCGCGACCGGCTCTCGGCCCGGTTCGTGGCCGCCGCCGTGCGGGCGGGCGAGCTGACGTTGGCCGCGGGCAACCCCGAGGAGGCCCTGCGGCTGGCCGCCCGGGCGATCGAGACCGAGCGGTGGTGCGAGCCCGCCTACCGCCTCCAGGCGGCTGCGCACCTGGCCCGGGGTGACCGGGCCGCGGCCCGCCGGGTCATGGACACCTGCCTGGCGCAGCTGGACGACCTCGGCGTCGCCCCCACGGAGGACACCGAGATCGTCCTACGGGCTATCGCCTGACCGGCGGGGGTCGATCAGCGGATCAGCTCGCGGCGTCGGGCTCCCGCGGCTCGCCGCCGGAGTCGACCGCGCACAGGCCCTGCCAGGCGCGGGGCACCTTGCCCCGCTCGATGGCGCCTGCGTTGATCAGGGTCTCGAGCACCGGGCGTGTGGCCTCGACCCGGACCTTGACCCGGCCCGGGTGGTTCCGTGCGGCCCGCCAGGTGGGCACGCCGGGCAGGCCCACGGCCCCGAACACCCCGGCGTGGATCATGTTCTCGTACATCTCCCGGATCAGCCCCGGAGCGACGTTGTGGACCATGAACCGGTCGGCCCGGCTGGACCGCTCCCACACCTCGGGCAGCACCATGCGGGCGAAGGCCAGGTGGCGGGCCTCCTCCTGGCGGTGGTAGCGGTTGACCTCGCGCACGAACGGATCGGTACCGGGGTGGTCCACCGCCAGCTTCTGGAGCAGGTCGGGGATCTCCTCACCGGCGAGCACCATGGTGAACATCACCGGCGGGCGGTGGATGACCTGGGAGACCACCCGCTTGCCCACGTTCTCCACGATCCAGTTGTCCATGGGATTGGGGGCCACCTCACCGAGCTGTTCCAGCATGCGGATGAACAGCCGCGAGTGGCGGGTCTCCTCCCCCAGCTCGTGGAGCAGGTAGGTGATGCGGGGATCGGTGTAGTCATCGGCCCGGACGATGTGGAGCCCGAAACCGGCCATGAGGATGGCCTCGAACTGGAGCCCGGACGTGGTGATGGCGGCCAGCGCCAGCCGGCTGAAGCGGGCGTAGGCGTCGGCGTCGAGGACGCCCTCGTCCAGCCCGGCGGTGGGCAGCAGCAGGTCCGGTGGCAGCACCGGGCCATCTCCCAGCGCTCCCGGCATGTCCTTGTCGGGATCGATGATGCGCGCCAGCGACGCCGTGTTGAGCTTGTCGACCCGGCGCGCCACCGCCTCGGCGGTCAGTGTGTCGGTCATGGTTCCTCCCCTGCGGGGCTACCCGCAGTAACCATTCCTAGACGCCGAAGGCACACATCGCAACGTGACAGTGGACACCGCGAACGTAGACCCTGGTCAGGGCGAACGCGACTTGTGGACTACCAGGCCAGCTCGTCGCAGCCCTCGTGGGTGTCGGGCTCGACCTGGAGCGTCGCGTGGCCGATCCCGTGGTTGTCCCGCAGGATCTCCCGGGCCCGGTCCAGCACCGCGTGGCTGTCGGTGCCGTCGCACACCATGAGGTGCACCGAGGCCACGTCCATCTCCGACGTGAGCGTCCACACATGCAGATCGTGGACGTCGACCACGCCGCCGACCCCGCGCAGCTCGGCCTCGAGCGCCGCCAGGTCGAGGCCCGGCGGGGCCGCCTCCACCAGGATGCGCAGCGCCTGGGCGCCCAGCCGCCAGGTGCGGGGCAGGATGAACAGGCCGATGGCCACGCCCACCACCGGGTCGACCCAGGCCCAGCCGGTCAGGCCGATCACGATGGCGGCCACGATCACCGCGGCCGAGCCGAACAGGTCGGCCAGCACCTCGAGGTAGGCGCCCTCGACGTTGAGGCTCTCGCTCGCCCCCTCCCGCAGCAGGGCGAAGGCCGCGAGGTTGGCGAGCAGGCCCACCACGGCGACGGCCAACATGGGCCCGGCCAGGACCTCGGGCGCATCGCCCCAGCGCCGCAGGGCCTCGAAGACCACGTACATCGCCACGCCGAACAGCAGCACGGCGTTGGCCAGCGCCGCCAGGATCTCCAACCGGTAGAGCCCGAACGTGCGCTGCCGGTCCAGCCGCGACCGGTCGGCGACGTGGATGGCGCCCAGGGCCATCCCCAGGCCGCCCACGTCGGTGAGCATGTGGCCGGCGTCGGACAGCAGCGCCAGGGAGTTGGTGACGAACGCGGCCACGACCTCGACCACCGTGACCGTCCCCAGCACCGCGAGGGCCGCCCACAGCCGCCATTTGTGGCGCGCCCCGGCCCGCACGTGACTGTGACCGTGACCGTGCTCATGCGACCCGGACATCCCGACGCGAGACTAGAGGCGGAGGAGGATGGCCATGCATGTGACAGATCTGCACCGGCGCAGCGTGGAGGGCTTCGCGGCTCTGCTCGACGCGCTCGACGGCACCTCATGGGCGGGACCGACGCCGTGCCCCGACTGGGACGTGCGCGCCCTGGTCAACCACATCGTCTACGAGGACCTGTGGACGGTGCCGCTCATGGAGGGCGCCACCATCGAGGAGGTGGGCGACCGCTTCGAGGGCGACCTGCTGGGCGACGACCCGGTGACCGCCGCCCGGGCGGCCTGCGAGACGGCCACCATGGCGGCGGCGTCGGGCGTGGTGGCGGGCCGGACCGTGCACCTGTCCTTCGGCGACACGCCCGCGGAGGAGTACGCCTACCAGCTCGCCGCCGACCATGTCATCCACGGCTGGGACCTGGCCGCGGCCCTCGGCGCCGACCGCACCATCGACCCCGAGCTGGTGGCGGCGCTCATCCCCTGGTTCGCCGAGCGGGAGGAGCTGTTCCGGGCGGCCGGCGCCATCGGCGATCGCCCGGGCGACCCGGGCGCGACCGACGACCCCCAGGCCCAGCTGCTGCTGGCCTACGGCCGCGACCCGAACTGGAGCCCGTGAGCGCCGAGCGGATCCCGATAGTCGGGCTGCTCGGAGGCCAGTGGTTCGGGCGCGACGCCGAGGCCGCGCTGCGCCGGGCCGGCGTGCTGCTGGGCCACGCCCGCCAGTTCGCCCTGCTGGCCGAGGACATCCCGGGTGAGCGGGTCGAGGCGTGGGGCGACCTGGCCGCAGTCCTCGACCAGGCGTGCGCCCTGCGGGACCAGGGCCGGCGGCCGTGCATCCTGGCCGCCGGCGATCCCGGCTTCCACGGCATGGTCCGCTTCGCGGTGGACCGGCTCGGCGCGGCGGCGCTGGCGATCCACCCGGCGCCCTCGTCCGTGGCCCTCGCCTTCGCCCGGCTGGGCGCACCGTGGGGCGACGCCACCGTCGTGTCGCTCCACGGGCAACCACTCGACGACGCGGTGGCCGCGGTGCTGGCAGAGCCCACGGTCGCGGTGCTGGTGTCCCGGCGCCAGCCGGCCGAGGCGCTGGGCCGGGCGCTGCGCGATGCCGGGTGCGGCCCGCGGGACGTGGCGGTCTGCAGCCACCTGGCGGAGCCGGACGAGACGGTGGTCGACACCGACCTCGCCGGGCTGGCCGCGGGCCCGTTCGACGACCTCTCCGTGGTCGTCGTGCGCGCCCCGCGGTGACGTTTGCCCGCGGATCATCCGCGGGGACAGCATGAGCGCATGACCAACCGCTTCCGCCTGACGCTCGCGGCCCTGCTGGCCGCGAGCGCGCTCCTGGCCGCGGGTCCGGCCGGCCTGGCCGGCGCCCAGGAAGACACCGGCGAGATCGAGCTGGAGGCCGTCCACCCGGCCGGCCAGTCGCTCCACTTCATCGTGCGGGTCACCGAGAACGGCGACCCCGCCAACGACGCCACGGTCACCGCGGCGGCGGTGTCGCTCAGCGGCGAGTCCCTGGCCCCGGTGGAGCTGCCGCGCGAGGACGACGACGGCACCTACTCGGGCCCCGTCGAGTTCCCCAGCGCCGGGCTGTGGACCGTGCGGTTCACCTCCACCAACCCCGACGCCACCCTGGAGCAGGACCAGGAGGTCGACCCCTCGCCCAGCACCACGGCGTCCGGCGACAACCAGGTCACCGTGGGCACCGAGGCGGGCCAGACGGACGGCGGCGGCTTCGCGCCGGAGGACGACGGCACCGGCGGCAGCGCCCAGACGGACGTCGGGGAATCGGAGAAAACGGGCGGCATCCCCACCTGGCTGATCGCGCTGGCCGCGGTCGTGGTCATCGGCGGTGCGATCGCGGCGCTGGTCGTGCGCCTCCGCGGGTCCGGCTCGGCCGGAGGCGGCGGGGGCGGCGGCGGGGGCCAGGGCCCCGAGCCTGAGCCCGAGCCGGAGGCGGAGGCTTCCGGCGGACCCCCGGCACGCGGCGCGCCGTGATCAAACGGCGCGCGGGGCTGGGACTGGCGGCCCTGGTCGGGGCGGTGGTCCTGGTCGCGCAAGCCTCGCCCGCGGCGGCCGATCCGCCCCGTCCCAGCGACTTCCGCTCCACGGTCACCGGCATCGACCCCGCGGCCGCGGTGGTGCGGGCCCAGATCGTCGGGGGCGACTCCTTCCTCGAGCTCACGGTGGACCGCGGGCACGAGGTCATCGTCGAGGGCTACGGGCACGAGCCCTACCTGCGCTTCCGCGAGGACGGCACGGTCGAGCGCAACCGCCGCTCGACGGCCACCTACCTGAACCGGGACCGGCGCGCCCGGGTCGACGTCCCGCCCCAGGCCGACGACGACGCCGAGCCCGAGTGGGAGAAGGTGGCGAGCGGCGGCACCTACGCCTGGCACGACCACCGGATCCACTGGATGGGCGACAGCAAGCCCGAGGGGTTCGGGCCGGGCGACGTCATCCAGGACTGGGTGGTGAGCATCGAGGTCGACGGCACGCCCACCCAGATCAAGGGGACGCTGGTCCTGGCCGAGGAGGTCAGCCCGATCCCCTGGTTCGTGCTGGCGCTGGTGGCGGCGGCCGCGGTGGTGTTGCTGGGACGGCGCCACGCCGCGATCACGGCCGGAGGCGCCGCGCTGGTGGCGTCGCTGGCCGCGCTGGTCGCGGGCTGGGGCCAGTGGTCGGTGGCGCCGCCGGGATCGGGGGTCAACCCGCTCGTCGTCGTTGTCCCCGCCCTCGGTGCGGTGTTGGCCGTGGCCGGCCTGCTGCTGCGCGGGCGCCCACCCTGGGGCCCGGTCGCCACGCTGGCGGCGGCCGCAGCGGTGATCGGCTGGGGCGTGCTGCGGGCCGACGTGCTGTGGAAGCCCGTGCTGCCCACCGACCTGCCCTACAACCTCGACCGGGCCTGCACCGCTCTGGCCCTGGGATTGGGCGTGGCCGCGGCCGGGCTGGTGGTGTGGAGCGGGGAGCTGGCGTTCGGCGCCGGACGCGTCACCGCCGCCACTGCCGGAGGGGGAGATCCGCAGTGACGGCGGTGGGTGAACCGACAGCCGGTTGACCGGTCGATGGGCGACAACCCATCGACCGGTCGGGTTATTCCCGGTCTGGCCGTTCGCTAATCAGAAGCCGCGCCGACCGGCGTCTTGGTCTCGGTCTCGGGCGAGGAGCCTGTGCCCCCGGAGCTGCGACGGCTGCGAAACAGCGCGAACACGGCGACGGCCAGGCCCAGCACCCCCACGGCGATCCCGACGGTGGCCAGCGTGTTGGCCGAGTCGACGTCGTCCTGGCTGGCGGTGTCGCCCACCGGCAGGGTGGCCGCGTCCTCTTCGCCGTTGTCGGTGGCGGCCGGGGCCGCGGTCCCGCCCTCGGGGGCGGGGTCGATCAGGTGCAGGGTGGGGACCGGGTGCTCGGGCTCATCCTCGCCCTCGACCACCGGGTCGATCCAGCGGACGATCTCGCCGCTGGAGTAGGTCTGGATGCTCGGGAACGCCAGCGTGTCCACGTCCTCGGGCATCTGCCCGATGGAGACGTCGAACTCCTGGAACTCACCGGGGTTGATGGTCCCGCCGGTCCACGTGATCTTGGACACGACCTCCGTCACCTGCTCGCCGAACGCATCGACGGGCTCGTCGAGGGTCCGCATCTCGGTGGTGGCCGTCCAGCCGGGCAACGGCTTGACCGACACGAACGGGAAGGCCTGATCCTCGGGCAGGTTCACCTCGATGCTGGTGGTGCCGGCATCGTCCCGCTCGTTGGGGACACGGAAGGTGAGCCGGGCGAACGAGCCCTTCTCGACCTCATCGGGGTTCACGGTCACGTGGGCCGACGCCATCGGCGCCAGGGCCACGATGGCCGCAGCGGCGACGCCCATGGCTCGCGTCAGTGCACGGGTCTTCACTGCTATCTCCTTGTGATGGTGGATGGTCTAGGAGACCGGGACCGCGGTCTTGAGCAGGGTCTGGTCGATGTCGCTGGTGCGCACCGCCATGTCCAGCTCCCAATTCCCCGGGTAGGGGATCTCGACGTCGGAGGCGACGTACACGCCGGGACCGGTGTTCTCCAACGTCAGGTCGATGGGGCCGAGGTCACGCTCGGGCAGCTTGAGCGAGGCCTGGACCTCCTCGGGCTGTATCGGGTTGAGGCCGTGGTCGGTCACCGTGAGCTTCACGTCGGACTGGCCGACGGTGACCGGATCGACCGACACCTGGACCATCAGCGTCTCGCCGTGGACCTGGGTGGCGAAGGGGCCGCTCGGGCCGGTGGCGCCGGTCGCGGTGCCGGGGACGGCATTGACCAGCATGGCCGTCACGGCCAGCACGGCCACGGCCAGCGCCACCTCGGCGGCGACCGAGCGGCGCAGCACCGACAGGCCGGCCGGGCCCTGGTCGGTCGAGGCCGCCACCGCGCCCGGACCGGGGGAGAGAGCCATGGCCCGGGCGCTGGTGACGGCCCGGTTGCGGACCCAGGTCCGGCTGAACGACGCGGCGACCAGCATCCCCGCGACCAGCAGGACCTTGAACACGAGCAGGCGGCCGTACGCCGTCTCGAACAGGGCGTCGTAGGTGCCGACCTGGCGCCAGCCCTGGATCACGCCGGAGGTCACGATCACGACCACGGCGTAGAAGGCGACCTGCGAGAAGCGGCCCACGATCGTGCCGACCTCGTCGACCTCGCGCGGCTGCGCGCGACCGGAGACCCGCCAGAGCACGGCGCCGATCAGCATGACCAGCCCTCCCAACCAGACGCTGACGCCGCCGAGGTGGGCCAGGTCCGTCACGAACGCCAGCGGCACCAGGTCGCCGGACACGGCGTGGCCGGTGAGGCTGATGGTGACGAGCAGGGCCGCACCCAGGCCGGTCAGCACCCACTTGTCAGCTCGCTTCGACCGCGCCACCAGGGCCAGGACCACGAGCACCAGGGCGCGCGCCAGCCAGGCCCGGCCGTTCTGGTGGCCGAGCTCGTCACTGATGAGTGAGAAGTCGAGGGCGTTGCCCAGCGAGCCGCCTACGACGTAGGAGGCGTAGAGCGGGATGCAGGCCAGCGTGGCCACCAGCGCGGTCCACGAGGCGACGGCGCCGATCCGCCGAGCCCGGCGGTCGTCGCGCCCGCCGGGCCACAGCCAGGCGACGAAGGCGATGCCACCGACCAGCACGATGATCCCGGCGAAGGCGGCGAAGCGGGCGATGCCGTAGACGACGCCCAGCACGGTGTCACCCTGGCCGGCGCCGCCCAGCACGTCGTTGATCAGCGCCTGGTCGTCGCCGGGCGCGGCGGCCGAGGCGTCGCCCACCCGGAACGTGAAGGCTCCCCCGACCGGGTGCCCGTCGGAGGAGATGACCCGCCAGGACACGACATAGCCGCCGTCGTCCAGCTCGGGCAGGGGCAGGGCCACCGACGAGCGCTCGCCGTTGAGGTGCACGGGGTCGCCCGCGTCGACCTCGTCGCCCGACGAGTCGAGCACCTTGACCAGGTCGTCGCCCAGGTTGACCGCCTCGCTGAAGTGGAGCACGACCTGGTCGGGGCCCGTGGCCAGGTGCTCGCCCGCCGCCGGCTCGGTCGACAGCAGCTCGGCGTGCGCGTCGGCCCGCGCCGGGCTGAGGACCAGGGCCAGCACGGCGGTGAGGACGCAGGCCGCCGCGGCGGCCAGGCGTCTCCCGGTGGATCGGGTCATGCCACCCGCACCTTGCCGGGCTGGTGCGCGCTGCGGCGGCCCACCGCCCACAGGCAGATCAGCCCCGCGATCTCGAGGGCGTGGACGAACTGGGTGTCGAGGACCCCGTGGCCGGCCATGAGGTCGAGGAGGAAGGCGCCGGTCATGCAGGCCACCAGCACGCAGGCCAGCGGCAGCATGCCCCAGGCCCGGGCCGGGAACAGGGCGGCGACGAGGAAGCCGGCGGCCAGGCCCATGTCCCAGGCGGTGAGCTGGTGGGCGATGTGGACCGAGGCATGGCCCTCATGGAGGCCGGTGCCCGGCCCCGTCACGACGAACAGGGCGACGGCGATGACGCCGAGCGCGACCCGCCACTCGCCGGTCGTGAGCAGGCCGGCGCGGGCCGGGCGGCGTTCGGGCGGGCTCACGAGGGCGGCCAGGACCGCCGGGTCGAGCGGGACATCGGACCGGGGGGCGCGGGCCACGGCCCCGGCGAGGGCGTCGGCGGCCGCGGACCAGGCGCGGCAGTCTTCGCATCCGGCGACGTGGGCGTCGAGCACCTCGGCGGGTAGACCGATGTCCTCGCCGTCGAGGCGCGCCGAGATGGCTGCGCGGTAGGTGCTGCACTGCATGAGGAGGTAGTCGTCCGAGCGCCGCGAGTAGTTCCCGCGACTTGGGACCGGGTAGGTTTGACGACCTGGTGGATGAGGTGACCGTGCTCGCCCTGAAGGCGCGCGACGGCGATCGAGTTGCTCTTTCGTCGTTCGTGCGTTCGACGTGGAACGACGTCGCGCGCCTCGCCACGGCGGTCGCCAGCCGCGACCTGGCCGAGGACGTGGCGCAGGACACCTACATCCGGGCCATCCGGGCCCTGCCCGGCTACCGGGCCGAGTCCAGCGCCCGCACGTGGCTCCTGTCGATCACCCGCAAGACCGCCATCGACGCGGTGCGCAGCGCGGGGCGGCGCCGCCGGCTCGGGCGGCTGCTCTCGGCCAGCACCGAGCCGTCGTCCCACGTCACCTACCAGCCCGACGGCGTGCTCACCACCCAGGTGATGGCCCGCCTGTCGCCCGAGCGGCGCGAGGCGTTCGTGCTCACCCAGCTCATGGGCTTCGACTACGCCGGGGCGGCCGAGGTCTGCGGGGTGCCGGTGGGCACGATCCGGTCCCGGGTGGCGCGGGCCCGGGAGCAGCTCATCGACGACATGCGGTTCGAGCCGCAATTCTGATCCACTTAGTGTCCCGTCCGGTTGCTCCACCGCGAATTCGACGGCCAGATGACGCCGCTCGCCGCACTGCGACGACATTGAAACCGCTGGTGGGTTCCTGCGTCGCCGCAGCACGCCGAGCGACGCCCCTGGCTCGCCGAATTCATCACCGGAGCAACCGGACGGGACACTGACCGGGATGCTGCCCGGGCTGCCTGTCACCGCCTGCCTCCCGGACCTGCGCGCCGCGCTGGGCGGTCGGGGCGTGGCCGTGCTCCAGGCGCCGCCGGGCGCGGGCAAGACGACGATCGTCCCGCTGGCGCTGCTGGACGAGCCGTGGCGGGGCGACGACCGCATCGTGATGCTCGAGCCGCGGCGGCTGGCCACACGGGCCGCGGCCCGGCGCATGGCCGCGCTGCGGCGCGAGGCGGTCGGCGAGGTCGTCGGCTACCGCACCCGCGATGACCGGGCGGTGGGGCCTCAGACCCGGGTCGAGGTGGTGACCGAGGGGATCCTCACCCGCCGGCTCCAGCGCGACCCGGCGCTCGAGGGCGTGGCCCTGGTGATCTTCGACGAGTTCCACGAGCGCAGCCTGCACGCCGACCTGGGCCTGGCCCTGGCGCTGGACGCCCGCCGCCACCTGCGGCCCGACCTGCGCATCCTGGTCATGTCGGCCACGCTCGACGGCGACAAGGTGGCCGCCCTGCTGGGCGACGACGGCGATCCGGCCTCTGTGGTGACCAGCGAGGCGCGCTCGCATCCGGTGGACGTGCGCTGGGCGCCCCGGCGGCCCCGCGAGCACGTCGAGCCCGCGGCGGTGGCCGCGGTCCGCCAGGTGCTGCGGGCCGAGCCCGAGGGCGACGTGCTGGTGTTCCTGCCGGGCGCGGCCGAGATCGAGCGCACCGCCGAAGCGCTCGACGCGGGGCCCGAGGTCGACGTCCACACGCTCTACGGGGCGCTCCCGGCCGGGGCCCAGGACGCGGCGCTGGTCCCCGGCCTGCCGGGCCGGCGCAAGGTGGTGATCGCCACCGACATCGCCGAGACCAGCCTGACGGTCGAGGGCGTGCGGATCGTCGTGGACTCGGGCCTGGCCCGCAAGCCGCTGTTCGACGCCACCACCGGCCTGACCCGGCTGGAGACGGTTCCCGCCTCGCGGGCCTCGGCCGACCAGCGCGCCGGCCGGGCCGGGCGGCTCGGCCCGGGCGTGGCGGTGCGGCTGTGGTCCAAGGTCGAGCACGCGGCCCGCCGCCCGTACAGCGAGCCCGAGATCCGCCAGGCCGACCTGGCCGGCCTGGCGCTCGAGCTGGCGGTGTGGGGCACGGACGCGGCCGGCCTGCCGTTCCTCGACCCGCCCCCGCGCCGAGCCCTGGACGAGGCCCGGCGACTGCTCGTGTCGCTGGGCGCGCTCGACCCCGACGGCTTCCCGACCGCCGCGGGCCGCGCCATGGTGGCCCTGCCGCTGCACCCCCGGCTCGCCCGCATGGTGCTGGTGGCCGACGCTCAGGGCCAGGCGTGGCTCGGGTGCCTGCTGGCGGCGGTGCTGGAGGACCGGGACGTCCTGCGGGGCCGCCCGGACGAGCGACCGAGCGACGTCGGCCTGCGCCTGGCGCTGCTGGACGATCCGTCGACCCGCCACCCGCTGGCCGACGGCCGGGCGCTGCACCGGGCCCGGGACCGCGCCCGCGACCTGGCCCGCCGCCTCGGGACCGTCGCCGGCACCGGCGGCGACCCGACCGAGGCGGGGTTGCTGCTGGCCCACGCCTACCCCGACCGCATCGCCCAGGCCCGGGGCGGACCGGG
>JBKPRS010000235.1:0-3225 GCA_046734695.1 Actinomycetota bacterium
CCGCGAGGCCGGCGGGCGGCGCCCGGCGTGGCGCGTGCGCGCCGGCGGCGAGCGGATCGAGGCGGTGGACCGGCGCCACGGGACGGTGGCGGCCGAGGTCGACGACTTCGTGGTGCGACGGTCGGACGGCGCGCCCGCCTACCAGCTCGCCGTGGTGGTCGACGACCACGACCAGGGCGTCGGCGAGGTGGTGCGGGGCGACGACCTGCTCGACAGCACGCCCCGGCAGGTGTGGCTGGCCCGACGGCTGGGGTTGGACGTCCCCGCCTACGCGCACGTTCCGCTGGTGCTCGGGCCCGACGGCGAGCGGCTGGCCAAGCGGCACGGCGCGGTGACCCTGGCGGACCTGCGCCGGCGGGGAGTACCGGCGCCTGCCGTCCTCGGCGCCATTGCCGCATCCCTCGGGCTGGCACGCCCGGGATCGCAGGTGCGGTCGGTCACCGAGCTGGTGACAACCTTCGATCCCAGGCGCCTGCCCGCCGAACCGTGGCGGTTCAGACCCGACACTCTTGCCGTGAAGATGTGACGGATCGTTTGTGAACGGCGCGCGAAACCGTGCCGGAATGCGCGTAACTCGCTTCGTGTTCGGCCGCCCAGGGTGAATGCTGGAGTCATGGACCAGGACCTGCTGGAACTGGCCATCCGAGCCCGTGGCGGAGAGCTCGAGCTTGCGGCGGCCATGCATCACGATGTGCCCGCCATCGACTGGTGGCGGCGCACCGGCGTGCCCGACGAGATGCGCACCCTGGTGGGAGCGCTGGCGGGCGAGCTGGCGGAGGTCGTGTCATAACCTCCCGGCAGTGAGCGTGCCCTCCGGAGAGCTGCCCGAGCACGTAGCGGAGAACCGCCGCCACTGGGACGAGATGGCCGGCGAGTGGGTGGAGCGCGGCATCCGCTGCTGGAACATGTCCGAGCCGTCTTGGGGCGAGTTCGAGATCCCCGAGTCGCAGGTGGGGATGTTGCCCGCCGACATGTCCGGCGTCGACGCCATCGAGCTCGGCTGCGGCACCGGGTACGTGTCGGGGTGGATGGCCCGCCGGGGCGCCCGGGTCGTCGGCATCGACAACTCCGAGGCCCAGCTCGCCACCGCCCGGCGCCTGGCGGGCGAGCACGGTGCCGACCTGACGCTGCTGCACGGCAACGCCGAGGCCGTCCCCTACCCGGACGCCTCCTTCGACTTCGCCATCTCCGAGTACGGGGCGGCGATCTGGTGCGATCCGTACGCATGGATCCCCGAGGCCCACCGCCTGCTGCGTCCCGGCGGCCGGCTGGTGTTCCTGGGAACCCATCCGCTGGTGGCGGTGTGCACGCCGCTCGACGGCTCGAACCCCATTCGCGAGGAGCTGATCCAGGACTACTTCACGATCCACCGCAGCGATTGGCGCGACGCGGTGGACGACCCGGGCGGCATCGAGTTCAACCTGACCATCTCCGGCTGGCTGCGGCTGTTCCGCGCCACCGGCTTCGCGGTCGAGGACTACCTGGAGCTGCAGGCGCCCGCGACGGGCGCCGAGGTGCACGACTACGTCACGGCGGACTGGGCCCACCGCTTCCCGGCCGAGCAGGTGTGGAAGCTGCGGCGGTCAGACGGCGACGACGTCGCGTAGGGCCGTGCCCATGAGGTCGACGAAGTTGTCGGCGTAGAACCGGCTGCGGGCGTGCGGGTCGACCCCGCCGGCATCCAGTGAGGCGTCGAAGCGCTCGATGGGGCGCCGGCCGCCTTCCACGTGGGGGTAGTCCGAGGAGAACAGGCACACCTCGGGGCCGCACTGGTCGATGATCCAGCCCACGTCCTCGGTCGGGTACGGCGTGAACCGGACCTGGCGGCGGACGTACTCACTGGGTCGCAGGCTCAGGTCGCGGAGCCGCTCCTCGTGGCGGGCGAAAGCCTCGAACGCGGCCTCCATCTGCCGGGTCCACGACGGGACCCAGATGGCGCCCTGCTCGATCACGCCCACCCGCAGGTCCGGGAAGCGCTCGAGGACGCCGTCGAAGATCATCGTGGCCAGGGTCTGGGCGGGCGGCCCCGGGATGCCCATGTAGTCCACCGAGCGGAAGTTCTCCTCGCCCCCGTGGAAGTCGGGCGGGATCGGCAGGCCGTTGTGGAAGTAGTGCTCGTCGATGAGCTCGCCCGTGCCGCCCACGTGGAACACGACGGGGATGCCGGCTTCCTCGGCGCGGGCCCACACCGGGTCGAGCCCGATGTGGCTCGGCGAGTGGCCCGGCGGGCAGCCCGACGCCACCAGCAGGGCGGCCGCGCCGGCCTCGATGGCCTCGTCCGCCAGCGTGGGCGCCCGGTCGAGGTCGGCCAGGGGCACGTAGCAGGTGGGCAGCAGGCGCGGGTCCACGGAGCAGAACTCGACCATGCCCCGGTTGTGGGCCCGCGCCACGCCGATGGTCAGCTCGATGTCGTCGCCGTGCTCCCAGTCGTGCAGGCGCCGGTTGTGGAACGTGTTGAACACCAGCTGGCTGGCGAAGCCGAGCAGGTCGAGGGCGCGGGGCCGGTCCTCCGCCACGAAGCTGCCGGTGGCGGCGAAGTTCTTGCGGGCCATGATGTCGGCGGCCTCGCTGGCCCGGTACTCGTCGGAGGCGTGCCTGTCCGCCAGGCGCTGGAACGACGCCTCCAGGTCCTGGAGCTGCTCGTCCGGGTCGCCGGTCTGGCGCAGCTCGTTGCCCGAGCTGTAGCGCAGGGGCTCGATGCGGTCGCGGATGCCGGGGTCGGCGTGGTCACGCAACCAGCCCGGCGTCTCCATGATGTGGGCGTCGGCGTCGTGCACCACGAGGCCGGTCTGGTTGTACGGCACTCGCATGTCTCCCCTGGTCGCGGCGGTCCCCCCGGTCAGCCCAGGCTACCGCGGCCCGGGGTCAGGGCTGCCGGGCGGGTGCGGGGTCTTCCGACGGCCGGGGCGGTGCGGCGGCTCGGCTGGTGCCGGTCGGCGACGGCGCTGTGTCGGTCACGTAGGCCCAGGGGTCGAAGCGGCGGGTGCGGCGCCGGAAGGTCCAGGTGGAGCCGGGCCACAGGCTGGTGTTGCGGCCGTTGGCGTCGAGGTACCAGCTGCGGCAGCCGCCGCGGTTCCACACCGTGCGGGCGAGCCTTCGTTGGAGGCGCTCGTTGTAGGCGGTCTGGGCCTCGGGGCGGACCGTCAGCGTGGCGGCCGCGGTCGAGTCCATGTGGGCGAGGGCGTCGACGACGTAGGCGACCTGCGACTCGATCATGAAGACCAT
>JBKPRS010000236.1:0-4295 GCA_046734695.1 Actinomycetota bacterium
GTCCGGCGGCCGCGACGGCCGCGTGCACCGCCCGTTCGCCCGCGTCGAACGCCGCGGCCAGGGGTGCCGCGGTCCCCGCGCGCCAGGCCGAGTGCATCCACTGGCGCCGGCCGTCGACCAGCGGGACCGCGACGTCGGCCGTCCCCAGGGCGCAGAGGGTGGCGGTCACGGCCTCGGCCGATGGCGCCACCAGGTCACAGGCGGCCACGAAAGTCACCGGCGCCGCCGCCTGGGCCAGCGCGGTGAGGATGCCGGTCAGCGGGCCCGCGCCCGGCTCCTGGTCGGGGACGCCGGCCAGGCCCAGGGCCGCCAGGGCGGCCAGGTCGCCGCCCACGGCCAGGACGGGATCGGCGCCCGCCGCCCGCAGCGTGTCCGCCACCCGCAGCGCCAGCGCCCGGCCGTCCACGCTCAACAGCGCCTTGTCCCGGCCCATGCGCCGCGAGGCCCCGCCGCACAGCACCGCACCGGCGAAGGCCGTCACCCCTACCCCACGCCCCCGTAGTGGGCGGTGGCCCCGCGGGAAGCGCCGTGCGAGGCCACCGCTGCGGCCAGGTCGGCGAGGAACTCGTCCGCCACCGGGCCGTGCGACGGCGAGACGATGGCGTGCAGCCCGCCCTGCTGGCGGTCGAGGTGCCAGCCCCGGTCGTCCATGACGTCGCCCACCGCGGCGATGTCCACGTCGGAGCGGGCCGCCGCGATCTCCATCACCGCCGGAATCGGGTCACCGGTGACGGTGAGGCCGTCGATGGCCTCGACGCCGGCGCGCAGCCGGCGGGCCGCGTCCCGCACCTGGCCGGCCAGCCGCAGGTAGCCGTCCAGGCCGAGGTGGTTGAGGGTGGCCCAGGCGGTGGCGATGGGCGCCGCCGGCCGGGTCCCGGCGGTGGTGGCCGAGCCGTAGAGGCCCCCGGGCCAGCCGTCGTAGAGGAAGTACTGGAGCTGCAGCAGGTCCTCGTCGCGGTGCAGCAGCAGGGAGGCGCCCTTGGTGCACCAGCCGTACTTGTGGACGTCGGCGGACAGCGACGTGACGCCCTCGACCCGGAAGTCCCACGGCGCCAGGGGCTCGCCCAGCCGCTCCAGGAAGGGCAACAGCCACCCGCCCAGGCAGGCGTCCACGTGGCACAGCGCGCCCCGCTCGGCGGCCAGCGCCGCCAGGTCGGCGATGGGGTCGACGACACCGTAGGGGTAGCAGGGCGCCGACCCCACGATCAGGGCCGTGCGCTCGTCCACGGCGGCCGCCGTGGCGGCGACGTCGGCCCGCCCGTCCGGTCCCACCGGCACCCGCACCTCGGCCACGTCGAGGTAGTGGCACGCCTTGGCCAGCGCCGGGTGGCCGGTGGCCGGCACCACCACGGTGGGCTCGTCGATGCCCCGCGCCCGGCGGGCGTGGTCCCGGGCCACCTGCACGGCCAGGAACAGGCTCTCGGTGCCCCCGCTGCTCAGCTTGCCGGCGCGAGGGTCGGCCCCGACCAGCGCGGCGTAGGCCGCGACCACCTCCCGCTCCATCCGCAGCAGGCTGGGGAAGGCGAAGGGGTTGAGGTAGTTCTCGTGGAGGTACTCGCGGGCGACCTCCTCCTGGAGGTGCTCCAGGGTGGGGTCGGCCGGGTTGTACACGAGGCTGAACGTGCGCCCGCCCCGCCAGTCGGCGTCGTCGCCGCGCCCCTCCCGCACCTCGCCCAGCAGGTCGTCGGGGTCCCGTCCCCGCTCGGGGAAGCCGCTCACCCCTCAACCCCCGTAGCTCATGCGGGTGTCCTCCATGCGCAGGACCGGCGTCTCCTCGTCCTGAGCGAAGTCGCAGTCGACCACCTCGCCCACGAAGAAGGTGTGCCCCCCGCAGTCCACCGCCTGGCGGACCTCGCACGCCATCCAGGCCACAGCCTGGTCGAGGATGGGGGCCCCGGTGGGACCGTCGTGCACTGCGAACCCGTTGAGCGTGCCCGCGGCGGGGTCGTCTTCGGCGGGCTTGGTGAACTTCCGCACGATGGCCCGGTCCTCCCGGGCGATCGTGTTGAGCGTGTAGCTGCCGCCCTCGGCGATCAGCTCGTGGGTGAACGCGTGCTTGTCCACCCCGATGCCCATGAGCTTGGGATCGAAGCTGACCTGGGTGGCCCAGTTCAGCGTCATCAGGTTGCGGCGCTCCCCCGCCCGGCTGCCCACGACGTACAGCCCGTAGGGCAGCGACCACAGCAGCCGGCGCCGCAACTTGTCGTAGTCGTCCTGCGCGGTCTCGCCCTCGACCCGCGGGGGGTAGGGCCCGATCGGCCCGGTGCCTCCAGGTGCAGCCATGCCGGCGACCCTATCGCCGCGCCGAGCGCACCTCCGGCTCGTCGATGCCCTTGGCCAGGACGGCGAACGCTTCGTCGAGCATCGGCATGATGCGGTCGCGCTCGGCACCTTCGGCGACCCAGCGGTTGACGGTGGCCCAGAGGGCTCCGGCGATCATGCTGCCGATGACGTGGGCGGACAGGTCGTCCTCGTCCAGCCCGAGGTGGGCGGCGACCCCTTGGACGAGGCCGGCCTCCTCCTCGTAGAAGTGCTCGCGGGCCAGGTTGCGCAGGCTCGGGGTGCTGAGCATGACCTGGAACTCGCGCAGCACCAGCGGGTCCTCCATCTGGGCATCGAGCTGCGACAGCAGGATCTCGCGGAGCGCTTCGAGCAGCCCCTCGCCGGCCGGGCGGGCCGCCAGGAGCGGGCCGAAGTCGTCGCTGTGCGAGTCCGTGCGGGTCATGACCAGGTCGAGCTTCGACTCGAAGTAGCGGAAGAACGTCCGGGGCGAGACCTCGGCCGCCGCCGCGATGTCCTCGATCGTCGTGTTGTCGTAGCCGTCCCGCTCGAACAGGTCGAGCGCCGCGCTGATGATCGCCTCGCGGGTGCGCGCCTTCTTGCGCTCGCGCAGGCTCACGGCGGCGTCCACGACTTTCTTCACAGGACAAGTATGCCCTCCTGTGCCACCTGGCACATCGCTGTCTGATGACATCAGTGTGGCGATAGTCACCATACTGCTCTTTGGCATTCTATTGACATCTGGCAGTTGACTGACAGATCGTGGAAGGCATGACCTCCCTCCTGTACCGGTTGGGCCGCTCGGCCGTTCGCCGTCGCCGCCTCGTCCTGCTCGCCTGGGCCGTCGTGGCCGTCGCCGTCATCGTGGCCAGCCAGGCCGGGGGCGGGCGCACGTCCGACGCCTTCGAGGTCCCCGGCGTCGAGTCCCAGCAGGCTCTCGACGTGCTCGAGAGCGACTTCCCTGCGGCCGCGGGCACATCGGCCCAGCTCGTCTTCGCCCCGGCGGGTGACGGCACCCTGTCCGACCAGGCCGCGGCGGCGGCCGTCGACGCCGCCGTGGCAGACGTGGCCGCCCAGCCCCACGTCGACGCGGTCGGCGAGCTGCAGCGGGCCCCCGGCGACCGCGTCGCCTACGCCGACGTGCAGTACGACCGGCCGTCCGAGGACATCCGCGACGCCGCGTACCAGCGGCTCGAGGCCACCATGAAGGAGACGAACGACACCGGCGCGGTGCGGATGGAGCTGGGCGGTGACCTGCCCACCGAGGCGGCCCAGGAGGAGCCCAGCGGCCAGGAGATGATCGGCATCCTCGTCGCCGTCGTGGTGCTGCTCGTCGCGTTCGGATCGGTCATCGCCATGGGGCTGCCTATCGGGCTCGCCCTCGTCGGCCTGGCCACGAGCCTCGGCCTCATCAGCCTCGTCGCGGCCGTCACCGACGTGAACTCGGTCTCGCCGATCCTCGCGGCCATGATCGGGCTGGGCGTCGGCATCGACTACGCCCTGTTCATCGTCACCCGCCATCGCGAGAACCTGCACCTCGGGATGACCGTCGAGGAGGCAGCCGGGCGGGCCATCGCCACCTCCGGCTCGGCCGTGCTGTTCGCCGGCGCCACCGTGGTCATCGCCATCTCCGGGCTGGCCATCGCCGGCATCCCGGCGGTCACGGTCATGGGGCTGATGGCCGGCCTCACCGTGGCGGTCATGGTGGCGCTCGCGCTCACGCTCCTGCCCGCCCTGCTCGGCTTCGCCGGGCATCGCATCGACGCCATCCGCCTGCCCGGCCGGCGGGCCGGCGCCGGGCTGGCCGGCCGTGAGTCGTTCTGGCACCGCTGGGGTCGCCAGGTGGCGGCGCACCCGTGGCGCTACCTCGTCGGCGGCACGCTGGCGCTGGTCCTGCTGGCCTCGCCCGTGCTCGGCATGCGGCTCGGCATGACCGACAACGGCGCCAGCCCCACCTCGATGACCACCCGGCGCTCCTACGACCTGCTGGCCGAGGGCTTCGGGCCCGGTTTCAA
>JBKPRS010000237.1:0-6452 GCA_046734695.1 Actinomycetota bacterium
AGCTGGCGCTGCGCCCCCACGGCCGCTTCGCCCGGCTGGTGCGGGCCGCACGCCTGGACGACGAGCCCGAGGAGGCGACGGCATGAAGCCGGACACCACCCGGAGCGTCGCCGACGGCATGTCGACCCTCCGGGTCGCCTACCGGCTGGCCCGCCACGAGCCGGTCGCCTACCTGAGCTGCCTGAGCGGCTTCGTCGCGTTCTTCGCCGTGCCGCTGCTGACCGGCGCGCTGGTCAAGGTCATCCTCGACGGCCTGGCCTCGCCCGACAGCAGCTCGCCCTGGGGCCTGCTCGCCATCCTGGTGGGACTGGAGGTGGCGCGCTGGTCCGGGCTGGTCGCCGTCGCCATCCAGTGGCACGGCTGCTGGGTCGGCTGGCACACCGTGCCCCGGGTGAACCTGCTGCGATCGCTCGTGTCGGACCCGGGACCGGCCGCGGGGCGGCTGCCCGGCGCGCCGGGCGAGGCCGTGAGCCGCTTCCGGGACGACGTCCAGGACCTGAGCATGGTGCTCGACGTCGCCATCGACATCACCGCCGCGGCCGCGGCCTCGGTGGTGGCGCTCTGGGTGCTGCTCACCATCGACGCGTGGGCGGCCGTGGCGGTGCTCGTCCCGGTGGTCCTCGCCACGGCGGGCTGCCTGTGGCTCGGCCCCCGCCTGCGGGTGTGGCGGCGCGAGGGGCGCGAGGCGACCGCCGGCGTCACCGGCTTCATCGGCGACGTGTTCGGGGCGGTGCTCGCCGTGCAGGCCGGTGGGGCGGAGACGGCGGTGGGCCGGCAGTTCCGCCAGCTCAACGCGGCCCGGGCCCGCGTGAGCCGGCGCGACCAGGTCGGATCCGAGGTGGTGCGCTCGCTCGGCTACGGCACCGGCGAGGTGGCCGCGGGCGTGGCGCTGGTCGTGGTGGCGTCGTCGTTCGCCCGGGGCGACCTCAGCGTCGGCGACCTGGGCCTGTTCGCCGCCTACGCCCGCACCATCGCCGAGCTGCCCAAGTGGGTCGGCCGCTACCTGGTGTACCTGCGCCAGGCCGACGTCTCGGTGGACCGGCTGGCCGAGCTGCTGCCCGAGCCCGACCGGCGGGCGGTCACCGCCGCCACGCCCACCTACCTGCGCCACGGGCCCCCGGCGCTGGTGTCCCCGTCCCTCCGGGCCGAGGGCCACGAGCGGCTGGAGGAGCTGCGGGTCGCCGGCCTGACCGTCACCCACCCGGGGTCGGGGCGGGGCATCGCCGGCGTCGACCTGGTGGTGCGGCGCGGCGAGTTGGTGGTGGTGACCGGCCCGGTGGGCGCGGGCAAGACCACGCTGGTGCGGGCGCTGCTCGGCCTGGTGGGCCGGGACGCGGGCACGATCAGTTGGAACGGCACGGCGATCGACGATCCGTCCACCGTGCTGGTCCCGCCGCGGGCCGCCTACCTGCCCCAGGTGCCGCGCCTGTTCAGCGAGCCGCTGGCCGACACCGTCCTGATGGGCGTGCCGGGCGACGACCTCGACGAGGGGCTGTGGCTCACGTGCATGGACGAGGACCTGGTCCGCATGCCCGACGGGGCCGCCACGCTGATCGGGCCCAAGGGCCTGCGGCTGTCCGGCGGCCAGATCCAGCGGGCCGGCGCGGCCCGGGCGCTGGTCCGGCGACCGGAGCTCCTGGTGGTGGACGACCTGTCCAGCGCCCTGGACGCCGACACCGAGGCCCGGGTGTGGGACCGGGTCATGGCGAGCGGCTTCGAGACCGCGCTGCTGGTCAGCCATCGCCCCCATGTCCTGGAGCGGGCCGACCGGGTCGTCGTGCTGGACGGCGGAAGGGTCAGACCGGGCTGAGCTCGACCGGGATGCCGTTGAGCACGGCATTGCCCGACAGCGGGTCGAGCAGCTCCTCGTCGGCGAGCAGGTTGGAGTTCACGCCCGCGTAGCGCCGGGCCACGCCGAGCTCGACGCCGTCGAGGTCGTGACCCCAGCCGTGCGGGATGCTGACCACGCCGGGCCGGATGTCGTCGGTCACCTCGACCGGGATGGTGACCTTGCCGGTGCGGGACGCGACCTGGGCGTCGCCCCCGTCGGTGAGGCCCAGCCGGGCAGCGTCGTCGGGATGGACGTGCACAGTGCAGCGGGGCTTGCCCTTCACCAGCACCTCGACGTTGTGCATCCACGAGTTGTTGGAGCGCAGGTCCCGCCGGCCCACCAGCGTCATCCCGTTGGTCGGGGCGTCGAGCGCGGCCCGCATCCGGGCCACGTCGGCCACGATCGGCTCGGGAGCCAGCTCCACCATCCCCGACGGTGTGCGCAGCACGTCGGGCAGGCGGGGCTCCAGGGCGCCGAGGTCCACGCCGTGAGGCTGGTCCAGCAGCACGTCGAGGCTCAGGCCGTCGGGGTCGGCGCCGAAGCCGTCGCCGTACGGACCGGTCCGCAGCATCAGGTCGATCAGCCGCTCGGGGCCGGTGCGCTCGCCCAGCAGGGCGATGATCTCCTCGGGGTCGCGCCCGGCGATGGGCCCGGTCTCGTCGTTGACCGCCGCCCCCACCAGCGACTGGACCATCAGGTCGTCCACCACGGCCGGATCGGCGCCCGCGCCCATGCCCTGGAGCACCAGGGCCAGGCGGGCCAGGACCTGCCACTCGTCGAGCTGGCCCTCGTCCAGGGGCAGGACCGCCGGGCTGTAGTTGGCCACGTTCCGCAGGGCCACCTGGAGCAGGGCGAGGTCGTAGTGGCCCTTCTGGAGCGCGGTGGGCACCGGCAGGATCACGTCGGCGTGGCGGGTGGTCTCGTTGACGTACGGGTCCACGGCCACATAGAAGTCCAGTGTGGCCAGGGCGGCGTCGAGCCGTCCCGCGTTGGGGGTCGACAGCACGGGGTTGCCGGCCACGGTCACCAGGGCGCGGATCTGGCCCTCGCCCGGTGTGTCGATCTCCTCGGCCAGGCACGCCACCGGCAGCTCGCCCAGGGTCTCGCCCAGGCCCCGCACCCGGCTGCGGCGCCGGTGCAGCGTGAGGCCCCGGCCCACCCGCGGCTTGCCCCGGGTGTTGGACGAGCCCGCGGCGGCCTTGGCGAACATGGCGCCGCCCGGGCGGTCCAGGTTGCCGGTCAGGGCGTTGAGCACGTCCACCAGCCATGACGTGAGCGTGCCGTACAGGGCGGTGGTGGTGCCGATGCGGCCGTAGACGCAGGCGGTGGGGGCAGCGGCCAGGTCGTGCGCCAGTTGGCGGATGGTGGCGGCGTCGATCCCGGTCACGTCCGCGACGGCTTCGGGGGTGAAGCCCTCGGCCGCGGCGATGGCCTCGTCGACTCCGGCGAGGTAGTCCCCCGCCGCACCCGTGTCCACGAGGCCGTCGGCGGCGAGCACGTTGACCAGGGCCATGAGCAGGAACGGGTCGGCGCCGGGACGCACCGGCACGTGCTGGGTGGCGACCTTGGCGGTGCGCGACCGGCGGGGGTCGACCACGACGAGCGTGCCGCCCCGCTCCAGCAGTGCTTCGAGCTTGCCCGGCCAGTCCGGTGCCGTGGCCAGGCTGCCGTTGGACTCGTACGGGTTGGCGCCCAACATGAGGAGGAAGTCGGTGCGGTCGACGTCGGGGACCGGCACGGTCAGTCCGCCGCCGAACATGAGGCCGGACGAGATCTCCTTGGGGCGCTGGTCGACGGTGCTGGCCGAGTACACGTTGGTGCTGCCCAGCGCCCGGATCAGCGGTCGCAGGTAGAGCATCCCGGCCAGGGCGTGGGCGTTGGGGTTGCCCACGTAGATGGCGGCGACGTCCCGGCCGTGGGTCTCCATGATCGGCAGCAGCCGGGCCTCGACCTCGGCGAAGGCCTCGTCCCAGGTGACCTCCACGAAGGCACCGTCCCGCTTGACCAGCGGCCGGCGCAGCCAGTCCGGGTCCTCGTGCAGCTGCTTGAGCGTCGAGCCCTTGGGGCAGATGAACCCGTGGCTGAACACGTCCTCCCGGTCGCCCCGGATGCGGGTGACGCGTTCGTCACCGTTGGTCCCCTTGAGGCCTATCTCCAGCCCGCACCCGGCCTCGCACAGCGGGCAGGTGCGGAAGGCGATGCGGGTGACGGCTGTATCAGTCATGTCTCCATGCTCCCACGATCCAAGGCCGCCGGCCCTTTACCTGTGAGGTCAAGGCGCTAGTCGCGGCAGCACTAGCCTCGGCCACGTGGTGAACGGCAGTCATGGCCCCTTCACCCTCACCCGTCCGCGTCTCGATCAGCGGCTGGCCGCCGCCGGCCACCGCCGCCTCACCTGCGTGGTCGCGGGCGCAGGGTTCGGCAAGACGACCTTGCTGACGTCGTGGGCCGGCACCGCCCCGACCTCGGCGTGGCACAGCCTCACGACCAGTGACCGCACCCTGGGCGTGATCGTGCGGGCCGTCACCGACTCCCTGCGGGCCCGGGTGCCCGGGCTGCCGGCCGACCTGGTGGCCGCGGTGTCGGGGCCCCGCGGGCCGGACACGGGCACCGACGAGGCGGGCCGGGCCCAGGCCTACGCCGGGCGCATCTGCGAGGCGCTGGCCGAGCGCCAGCCCCGCGACCTCATGCTGGTGCTCGACGACGTCGAGGCCATCGAGGGCGCGCCCGAGTCCGTGGCCTTCGTGGCCGGGCTGTGCCGCCAGGCCCCCGCCACGCTGCACATGGTGCTGTCCTCGCGGCGCGACCCGCCGTTCCCCGTGGCCCGGCTGCGGGGGCAGGGCCAGGTGCTCGACCTGTCGGCCAGCGACCTGGCCTTCACCCAGGAGGAGACCGCCGAGGTCGTGCGGGCCGCGCTGGGCGGGGACGCCGACCCCGACCTGGGGGCCGGGCTGCACGAGCTGACCGGCGGCTGGCCCGCCGCGGTACGCCTGGCGGCCGAGGCCCTGGCCCACGACCGGGCCGGGCACGCCGAGGCGGCGCTGGCTCGGCTGCGGCGGCCGGGCGGGGTGCTGCACGACTACCTGGTGGCCGAGGTGGTCGGGGCCGAGCCCGCCGAGACCCAGGACCTGCTGGCCCACCTGGCCGTGCTCGACCGCTTCACCCCCGACCTGGCCGAGGCGCTCGGGCCCGCGGGCTCGGCCGGGTCGCTGGCCGCCCTCGTCCGGCGCGGCCTGATCGTGGACACGCCCGGACCGGGCCAGCCGTGGCTCACGCTCAGCGCCCTGGTGCGGGGGGTGGTGAGCCCCGTGTCCCCCGACGACCGGAGCGAGACCCTGACGGCCGCCGCCCGCTGGTTCGAGGACCACGGCCAGGCGGCCGACGCTCTGCGCTGCCTGCTGGCCGCCGGATCGTCCGGCGCCACCGCCCGCCTCGTCACCTCCTGGGGCCCGGAGCTGTTGCAGGGAGGTGAGACCGGGGCGGTGCTCGACGCCATCGCCCTGCTCGATGGGGACCGGCCGCCGGCCGTCCACCGGCTGGAGGGCGACGCCCGCCAGCTGGCCGGCGACTGGGACGGGGCGTTGGTCTGCTACGACCGGGCCACGGACGGCCGGGAGGCGCTGGAGCCCGGCCTGGCCTGGCGCATGGGGCTGATCCACCACCTGCGGGGCGACCTGGCTACGGCGCTCACGATCTACGCCCGGGGCGACTTGGAGGCGGGCAGCTCCGATCCGGCCGACGAGGCCCTGCTCGTGGCGTGGACCGCCACCGCCCACTGGCTGCGGGGCGACGGCGACCGCTGCCGGGCCCTGGCGGAGGACGCCATGGCCCGGGCCCGGCGCTCTCGCGACGACCGGGCGCTGGCCGCGGCCCACACCGTCCAGGCGCTGGTGGCCGCCCTCGACGGGGACCGCCTCGCCAACGACGGCCACTACCTCCGGGCCCTCGATCACGCCGAGCGGGCCGGCGACCTGCTCCAGATCATCCGCATCCGGCTCAACCGCGGGTCGCGGCTCAACGAGGAGGGCTTCTACGACGAGGCGGTCGCCGAGCTCGACCTGGCCATCGGGCTGGCCGACCTCGGCGGCTACGCCGCGCTCAAGGGCATCGCGCTCGGCAACCGGGGCGAGGCCCACTGGCGGCTGGGCCGGTTCGAGCTGGCCATCGACGACCTCGACCGGGCCGTGGCCATCTTCCAGCGCCTCGGGTCGATGATGGTCGCCTATCCGCTCGGACTGATCGGCGACGTGCACGCGGCCCGGGGCCGCACCGCCCTGGCCCGGGCGGCGTTCAGCGAGGCGGCGGAGGTGTCGCGCCGCTCCGGCGACATGCAGGGCCTGGTCCCGGCGCTGTCGGGCCTGGCCCGCCTGCTGGCCGAGGACGACCCGGCCGCGGCCCGGGCCCTGGCCGACGAGGCGGTGGACTGCGGGCCCGTGCTGGGCCACGTCGACGCCCTGATCGCCCAGGCCCGCTGCGCCCTGGCCGCCGGGGACACGGCGGAGGCGGCGACCATAGCCACCCGGGCCGAGGAGGTCGCCGGCGAGCGCCGGGACCGGGCCGCGCTGGCCGAGGTCGCCGAGCTGCGGGCCGCGACCGCGCCGACCCCCGAGGCCGCCGAGGC
>JBKPRS010000238.1:0-8197 GCA_046734695.1 Actinomycetota bacterium
CCCGAGCCGGTGGTGCCCGGGGCGGCGGAAGCGCCCGAGCCGGTGGTGCCCGGGCCGGCGGCAGAGCCCGAGGCCGTGCCTGCCGTGCTGGCATCGCCGGGAGGCAACGGGTTCGAAGGGCCGTGGGTCGAGCTGCAGCTCCTGTTCGTCGACGATCCCCAGAGTGCGACCGCCGGGGCGCTCCAACTCCTCCGGGAGGCGCTCGGCGGCCTGTCGCCCGAGGGTGCCTCCACCGAGGAGCTGCGAGTCGCGTTCCGCCGCTACCGGGCCGCCTACCACGACCTGGCGACGAATTAGGGCGGGACTCACGGCCGGTGGGGCTTAGCCTCGCCGGCCATGCCCTCTGGGTCGGCCTGGGACGAGGAGACCGCCCACCTGCGCCGGACCTTCGACGCCGTCGCCGACCTCTACCGGACACGGTTCACCGACGAGCTCGACGGCAAGCCGTACGACCGCTCGTTGCTGGACGACGTGGGCGGTCGGATGGCGGCGGTGGCGGCCGAGTCCGGTGCCCCGGCGCTGGAGGTGGGTGGTGGGCCCGGCCACATCGGCGCCCGGGTGGCGGCCCAGGGCGTGCCCGTGCTGGTGTCGGACACCTCGCTCGGCCAGCTGCGAGAGGCCCGGGTCTACGACGCCCGTCGCCCGCTGCTCGCCGCCGACATGGCCCGGCTGCCCGTCCGGCCCCGCAGCCTGTCGGGCATCGTGGCGTTCTTCTGCCTGATCTACGGCGACGCTGAGCTGCTCGACCCCGTGCTGGCGGGCTGGCGGCAGGCGCTCGTCCCCGGTGGGCTCGTGGTGGTTGCGGTCCACGCCGGGCAGGGTGAGGTCCACGTCGATGACTGGATGGGTCGGGGTGTGTCGGTCACCGTGGTCCTGCGCGACCCCGACGACCTGATGGCCCGGTTCGAGCGGGCCGGCTTCACGGTGACTGACCGGCACCTGCGCCCGGCGTATCCCGACGAGCACCCGACGGACCGGTTCTACCTGGTAGGGGTGGGATACTCCTAGGGCATGAGCCAACCATCACCGTTGCTGGTCGGTGTCCCCACCGAGACCAAGATCGACGAGTTCCGGGTGGCGATCACCCCCGACGGGGTGCGGGAGCTGGGGGCCCAGGGCATCGACGTGGTGGTCGAGGCCGGCGCCGGCGGCGGATCGAGCCTCACCGACGACGACTACCTCCGGGCCGGGGCCGAGGTGGTCAAGACCGCCGACGAGGTGTGGGAGCGGGCCGGGCTGATCTGCAAGGTCAAGGAGCCCCAGCCCCACGAGTACGCCTGGTTCCGGGACGACCTCACGATCTTCACGTACCTCCACCTGGCCGCCTACCCCCAGGTGGCCAACGCGCTGGTGAAGCACGGGGTCACGGGGATCGCCTACGAGACGGTCCAGTTGGCGGACGGATCGCTGCCCCTGCTGGCCCCGATGAGCGAGGTCGCGGGGCGCATGGCCGCCCAGATCGGCGCCCACTACCTGGAACGCCACAACGGCGGCCGCGGCGTGCTGCTCGGCGGGGCCCCCGGCGTCCAGCCGGCGCGGGTGGTGGTGCTCGGGGCCGGCAACGTCGGGCTCAACGCCGCCTGGATGGCGGCCGGCCTGGAGGCCGAAGTCAACCTCCTGGACAAGAACGTCGACCGGCTGCGCCACGTCGACCAGATCCAGATGGGGCGGATCACCACGCTGGCGTCGAACCGGGGCACGGTGGAGCGGGTCGTGGCGGGCGCCGACCTGGTCATCGGGGCCGTGCTGGTCCCCGGAGGCCGGGCGCCGGTGCTGGTCACCGAGGACATGGTCCGCACCATGAAGCCCGGCGCGGTGGTCGTGGACATCGCCATCGACCAGGGCGGATGCGTCGAGACCTCGCACGAGACCACCCACGAGGACCCGGTGTACGAGGTGCACGGCGTGCTCCACTACGCGGTGGGGAACATGCCGGGCGCGGTGCCCAACACCTCGACCTACGCACTCACGAACGTGACCCTGCCCTACCTCGCCGAGCTGGCCCGGCTGGGGGTGGAGGAAGCCACCCGCGCCGACCCGGCGCTGGCCCACGGGGTCAACACCGCTGGCGGCGAAGTGGTCAACCCGGCGGTCGCCGAGGCACTGGCCCCGGCCGCGCCCGGCTGAACGGCCCGGATCATCGCTGGTCGTCGTGGCCGGCCCGTGGCCACGTCCGACAGCGAGAGGTAAGCGACCCGGCGCCGGCCCAGGGGGTGAACACCGCGGGTGGACGGAGGGTAAGCCCGGCTGAGCAGGCCAGGACCGCCACCGCCGCCCGCCCGCCGGCGGCCGACCCCGACCGAGATAGGTAGGCTACCTATCTGCCAGGAGGTGGAGCGGGAGTGGTCGGGGCTTGGATGAGCAGCTCCATCACCACCACGTCAAGCCAGCGCCCGAACTTGCGGCCCACTTCCCGCTCGGTGCCCACGATCTCGAACCCGAGCGCCTCGTGCAGGCGGATGGAGGCTTCGTGCCCGCCCACGATGCGGGCGAACAGGGCGTGGAAGCCGTGGGCAGTGGCCACGGATACGAGCTCGGCCAGCAGGCGGCGGCCGATGCCGCGGCCCTGGTGGTCGGGGTGGACGTACACGGAGTCCTCGACGCTGGTCGAGTAGGCGGCCTTGGACCGCCACGGTGACAGCGCCCCGAAACCGACGACGGTGGGACCGTCGCAGGCCACGATCACGGCGTGGGCTCCGCTGCGCTCGGCCAGGTAGGAGCGCTGCTCCGCCAGCGTGCGGGGGGCGATGTCGAACGTGACGGTCGAGGTGGTGACCTCGGCGTTGTAGATCTGCCGGATCGCCTCGGCGTCGTCGAGGCGCGCCAGACGCACCGTCAGGGGGGAGCCCACCGACGTAACGCTACGGCCGCCCGGCAGGGCGGGATCGGGATCCGGCGCGGTCAGCGGATCAGTCGGCGGCGAGCGCCGGCTCGACCAGTGCCAGCTCGCCGGCCAGCGCCTCGAGGCGGGCCCAGCTGGCGATGGCCTCGTCCTCGGTGAGGAGGATGACCTGCAGGTCGCCCACGAGGCCCGGCAGCAGCTCGAGCAGCAGCGGCACGACCGCCGGCTCGAGCTGGTCGAACGTCTCGTCGAGCAGGACCGGGGGCCGGCTGCCGGCGCTGTTGGTGGCGGCGGTCAGCTGGGACACGATCCCCTGGGCCAAGGCGACGGCGTCGTCGTCGGACAGGTCCGGAGCGCTGGACGACAGCGACCGCAGAGCGGCGATGTGCTGGCGCAGGCGGGCCGCGGCCTGGATCTCGGTGCGGTGGTCGACCGCCCAGTGCACGTCGGTATCGCCCGCCAGGGCGTGCCAGGTGCCGACGGCGTCGCCGCGGCCGGTGCCCCGGCCCAGCATCTCGTCGGCCGCGCCCCACAGGGCGACCTGGTCGACGGCGGACAGGGCCCGCACGGCGTCGTTGCGAGGGGTGCGGTTGCGCAGGTCGGCCGCGGTGATGCGGGTGACCGTGGAGCGCCCGTACTGGCTCGAGAGCAGGTCGACCCGCCCGTCGAAGCCACGGTGCTGGGCGGTGACGTCGGTGGACGTCGCCACGTCGATCACCCGATGCTGGCCCGACGACGGACGCAGCACCACCAGGCGCCGGCCCGAGTCGTCCACGACCTCGAGGTGCACGCCGCGCACCGTCCCGTGGAGCGCGCCGGAGAGCAGGGAGCCGAAGGCTCCACGAGCGTCACCCGGCATCCCGCCCAGCACGGTCAGCCGCGGATGGAAGTCAACGGACGCGGCTTCGCCGTCGCCCTCAACGATGAGGCGTTCCACCAGCACGGGACCAGTATCGGCGCGTTCCGTCACGAACTTGAGCTTTTTCTTTACGAACATGTCGCGAAATGGCGACATCACCACCCTACGTGGCGGAATCGACCCGGTGAGACCGGCGGGACCCGGGGCGTGCTTGCACGGCCACCAGGCGAGGCGATCCGACGCGAGTCGGTAGGCTCTAGTCGGTTGGCTGGTGGCCTTCGGGCGGCGATACTCTGTGCGGCCCTAGGTCGGACCGGGCGCGAGCGCGGCCGGCCCGAGGTTGCCCCCTTAGCTCAGTCGGCAGAGCACAGCCATGGTAAGGCTGGTGTCGTCGGTTCGATTCCGACAGGGGGCTCGCAAGCCAAGCACCTGGCGGCGTAGCTCAGTTGGTCAGAGCACCCGGCTCATAATCGGGTTGTCGCCGGTTCGAACCCGGCCGCCGCTACTCCATCACCTTTCGCGAGACCAGGAGATCCGCACGATGGCCAAGGAAAAGTTCGAGCGGAACAAGCCGCATTTGAACATCGGCACCATGGGTCATATCGACCATGGGAAGACGACGTTGACGGCGGCCATCACGAAGGTCCTGGCGGAGTCGAACCCCAACGTGAAGGTGATGGCGTTCGATCAGATCGACAAGGCCCCGGAAGAGAAGCAGCGGGGCATCACGATCAACATCGCACATGTGGAGTACGAGACGCCGAACCGGCATTACGCGCATGTCGACATGCCGGGTCACGCGGACTACATCAAGAACATGATCACCGGCGCCGCGCAGGTGGATGGCGCCATCCTCGTGGTCGCGGCGACGGATGGTCCGATGCCCCAGACCCGGGAGCACGTGCTGCTGGCCCGCCAGGTGGGCGTGCCCTCGATCGTGGTCGCCTTGAACAAGGTCGACATGGTCGATGACCCCGAGCTGTTGGAGCTGGTGGAGATGGAGGTCCGGGAGCTGCTCTCGGAGTACTCCTTCCCCGGCGACGACATCCCCGTCGTGCAGGTCTCCGCGCTCAAGGCGCTGGAGGGTGACACGGACGCGGCCGGCCAGGTGATCGAGCTCATGGACGCGGTCGACAGCTACGTCCCCGAGCCGGAGCGGGACCTGGACAAGCCGTTCCTGATGCCGATCGAGGACGTGTTCACCATCACCGGCCGCGGCACCGTCGTGACCGGCAAGGTGGAACAGGGTGTCGTCCACGTCGGCGACGAGGTCGAGATCGTCGGCATCCGCCCCACGGCCAAGACGACCTGCACCGGCGTCGAGATGTTCCGGCGCCTGCTGGACCAGGGCCAGGCCGGCGACAACATCGGCGTCCTGCTCCGGGGCACGAAGAAGGAAGAGGTGGAGCGCGGCCAGGTCCTGGCCAAGCCGGGCAGCATCACGCCCCACACCAACTTCGAGGCCCAGGTGTACGTGTTGACCAAGGAGGAGGGCGGCCGCCACAAGCCGTTCTTCACCAACTACCGGCCCCAGTTCTACTTCCGGACCACTGACGTCACCGGCACCATCCAGCTGCCCGAGGGTGTCGAGATGTGCATGCCGGGCGACAACACCGAGATGACCGTCGAGCTCATCTCCCCCATCGCCATGGACGAAGGCCTCCTCTTCGCCATCCGCGAAGGCGGCCGCACCGTCGGCTCCGGCCGAGTCACCAAGATCATCAAGTAGGTAGGTTGTACCGATGGCAAGCAAGGCGAACGAGAAGCGGGTGCACGTCACCCTCGAGTGCACCTCGTGCAAGCGCCGCAACTACATCACCACGAAGAACAAGGTGAACGACCGCGAGCGCATCGAGATGAAGAAGTACTGCCGTTGGGAGCGCCAGCACACGGTCCACAAGGAGACCCGCTGAGCCATTCCTGCTTCGGCAGGCCGTAAGATCAACTGAGCGCGACCCCGCCCCGGCGGGGTCGCCTTGTTGTCGGCAGCACAGCCGTTGTCACGAAAACGTCGCGTAACAATCTCAGCACCTTGGGAGTCGAATCGACCGATGCCACGTGAGGTGGCCGAATTGGTCGCCGCCGCCAAGGACGGCGACAGGACAGCGTTCGACGAGCTCGTGCGCGTGACCTACGCGGACACGTACACGCTCGCTTACCGCCTGACCGGCAATGAGGAAGATGCGCGAGACGTGGTGCAGGAGGCTTATCTCCGGGCCTATCGAGGCCTGCGGCGCTTCCGCGGCGACGCGCAGTTCTCGACCTGGATGTACCGCATCACGGCCAACTGCGCCGCCACGCACCTGGGACGGCGGTCGCGGCACCGCCACGACGAGCTGGACGACAGCGTGCCCGTCGTGGACCCCCACCCGGACCACGATCCCCAGCTCCGGGCGGACGCCGAAGACCTCCGCGCCCGCGTCCGCAGTGCCCTCGACGGTCTCCCGGCAGGCCTGCGCGCCGTTGTCGTCCTGCGGGACGTCTACGACCTCCCTCACGAGTCCATCGCCGCCGAGCTCGGCATCTCGGAGTCGGCGGCCAAGGTGCGCTTGCACCGTGCTCGCAACAAGTTGCGCGACCAGCTGTTCGGTCGCCGCGAGGGCGAAACCCGAGCGGGTTGACGCCCAGGCCACTGGAGGTGGTCAACCGTGCAGTGTGAAGACCTGACCGATCGGCTCGCCGGGGCCGCCGACGACGTGGCGCACCTCGGCCGCAACGAGCGCCGCCACGTCGAGCGCTGCCTCCGCTGCCAGGCGGAGATCGTCCAGTACCGCAAGCTGCTGCGGGCCATGCGCTCGCTGCGCACCGACGTCCTGGAGCCCGCACCCGGGCTCCTGTCCGACATCCTCGCCAACCTCGAGGAGGCGGGCGAGCGCCACGCCATCCGCTCGCTCCTCTCCGGCCGGCGCATGGCCTACGTCGGCGGCCTCGCCGCGGCCACGGCCGCCGGCGCCGCGGGCGCGATCGTCTTCGCCACCCGCACCCGCCGCGCCCGCCTCGCCGGCTGACCTCCCCTATCTGCTGGACGGCGGAGGGGTCCCTGGCGACACTGGGGGGCATGTTCGACGTCGATCAGTTCTGCGCCGACTGCCGGGATGCCCTGGAAGAGGACCAGCCGCGGCTGGTGGTGCGGGACCTGCTCGACCGGGCCCTGGCCGACCCCGGGGCGATAGCCGAGGCGCTTCCGGCCAGCGAAGGCGGGCTCAACGTGCTCTACAACGCTCCCGACCTGACCGTGATGCACCTGGTGTGGGCGCCGGGGATGCGGCTGTACCCGCACGACCATCGCATGTGGGCCGCCATCGGCATCTACGGCGGGCAGGAGGACAATGCCTTCTACCGGCGGACGGGCCCGGACAAGCGGTTCCTGGACGAGACCGGCGGCCGCACGCTCGTGACCGGGGACGTCGTGCTCCTGGGCGACGACACCATCCACGCGGTGACGAACCCGCTGGGCCGGCTGACCGGGGCGATCCACGTCTACGGCGGCGACTTCGTCAACCAGCCCCGGAGCCAGTGGGGGCCGGGTCCCGAGGAGGAGCGACCCTTCGACTACGAGGGCGCGCAGCAGCACTTCGCGGAGGCCAACGCCGCCTGGCGGGCACGGGAGGACGCCGCCACGGCGTGACATACCTCGGATGGGGCCGCCTTGTCCTGCCGAGTCAGGGACGGGATAGGCTGTTCCGGTTCACCCCCAAAGGGCAGTAGCTCAACTGGCAGAGCAGCGGTCTCCAAAACCGCAGGTTGGGGGTTCGAGTCCCTCCTGCCCTGCAAAGTCCTGCCCGTCCTACTATCCCTATCCGAGGGTCTCGTCATGGCGATGAACCGACAGACCAAGCGCATGCTGCAGCGCCAAGGCCAGCTCGGCGCGGACGGTGCGCCCGCCGCACGCAAGCGGCCCGCGCCCGCGGCGCCGCGCCCCGCCAAGGAGGGCCGGACCGGGCCTCTGCAGTTCCTGCGCGAGGTTCGGGCCGAGCTGCGCAAGGTGGCGTGGCCGTCGCGGCCGGAGGTCGTCAACTACTCGATCATCGTGCTCATCACGGTGGTCATCCTGACGGCGTACATCGCCATCCTGGACTACGCCTTCGGCGAGGCCATTTTCAAACTGTTCGAACGATGAGTCCTGACGACACTGATACCGACACCGAGAACCTCCCTTCCCTCGACGACGCCGCCGTGAGCGCGCCCGAGAACGGCGCCAACGGGAGCGACGACGAGACCTGGGCCGACGCCGAGCCGCCCGCCGACGATCCGGCGGCCGACGCCGGCGACGACGTGGACGCGTCTGCGGAAGCCGCCGCCGACGAGCCGGACGTGGCCGAGTCCGAGGCCGAGGCGAGCGACGAGACCGAGACCGAGACCGAGGCGATCGCCGCGGACGATAGCGAGACCGTGGCCGAGTCTGAGGCCGAGGCGATCGCTGCGGACGACGGCGAGACCGGGGCCGAGGCGATCGCCACCGAGGCGGACGAGACCGAGGCCGAGGCGACCGCTGC
>JBKPRS010000239.1:0-6759 GCA_046734695.1 Actinomycetota bacterium
CACGTCGGTGTCGGCCAGCACCTCGCCGCCCAGGTCACGGACCAGGGCGCAGGTGGCGGCAACATCGGGGACCGAGAACGACAGGTGGGTGAGGCCGGGCTCGGTGAACGAGCGTTCCCGGGCGGGCGCGTTGCCCTCGCGGGCGAAGTGGAGCAGCTCCAGGACGAAGTCGCCCAGCGTCAGGTAGACGGCGGTGAGCCCGACCGGCGCGGGGACCTGCAGCAGGCGGGACGCGGCGGCGTCGTGGACCGGTAGGTCGTTGCGATGCGCGAAGCCCAGCGCCTCGTAGAAGCGCCGGGACCGCTCGAGGTCCGTAACGCACAGGCCGACGTGGTTCACCACACTCATGCCGGGATCGTAGGGGCTGAACTAACGTTGGCGTCACCTTTGATGACGGACGACGACCTGTTCCTCCCCGAGCCGGAACCTCGCGAGGTTCTGGCGACGATCATCTCGGTCGACGACCACCTGGTGGAGCCGGCGGACATCTTCGACGGACGGCTGCCCGAACGGCTCCAGGACAAGGCGCCGCGCATCGTCGTGGACCGGCGGGGCCACGAGGTGTGGGAGTTCGACGGGCAGCGCCACAGCCAGGTGGGGATGAACGCGGTCGTGGGCCGGCGGCCGGAGACGGTCGAGATGGAGCCGTTCCGCTTCGACCAGATGCGCCGGGGTTGCTACGACGTGGACGCCCGGGTCCACGACATGGACCTGGCCGGCATCTGGGCGTCGCTCAGCTTCCCCTCGATGATCACCGGGTTCTGCGGCCGGGTGTACTCGCAGTGCTCCGATCCCGACCTGGGCCTGGCCACCACCAGAGCCTTCAACGACTGGGTCCACGACGCCTGGTGGCAGCCGCACCCGGACCGGATCATCCCGCTCGGCATCACCTGGCTGTCCGACCCCGCGGAAGGCGCGGCCGAGATAAGACGCAACGCCGCCCGGGGCTTCCGGGCCGTGACCCTGCCCGAGCGCCCTCACAGGATCGGCTACCCCTCGATCTTCGACGAGTACTGGGCGCCCATCCTCCAGGCCTGCGCCGAGACCGGCACGGTCGTGTGCCTGCACGTCGGGTCGTCGGGCATCGGCGACATCCCGCCCGGCTGCGACCGCGCCATCGTCCCGCTCGTGGCCACGCTGTTCGGCCAGCTGTCGCTCCAGGCGTGCACCGAGTGGCTGTGGGCGGGCTGGACCGTGCGCTTCCCCGGCCTGCGGGTGGCCATGGCCGAGGGCGGGATCGGCTGGGTGGCCATGCTCCTCGACCGCCTCGACAACCTGGTCGACCGCTCGGGCTACGGCGTGGGCTGGGACGAGCGCCCCGCGGACGTGCTGCGCCGGGACTTCTGGTTCTGCACCATCGACGACCCGTCGACCATCGACACCCGCCACGCCATCGGCCTCGACCACATCATGGTGGAGGTCGACTACCCCCACGGCGACAGCACGTGGCCCGACACCCAGGCCGTGATCGAGGCCGCCTGGGGCCACCTGCCCGCGGCCGAGCGCCGCAAGCTGTGCTGCGAGAACGCCGCTGCCCTCTTCCGTCACCCGCTGCCGGAGCGGGTGCTGCCCGAGGGCCCGAGCACGTAGTGCCCGTCCTCGGGATCGTGGCACCAGCCCCGCGCCGCGTCCGTGCCCCCGTCGACGTGGAGGACCTGGCCGGTCACGTAGCTGGACAGGCCCGAGGCGAGGAACACCGCGGCGCCGGCCATCTCGTCCACGTGGCCGGCCCGGCCCAGGGGCACGACGCTGGCGAAGGTGGCACTCGGATCGGATCCGCCGGCCGCGGCCAGGGCCCGCAGGCCCTCGGTCTCGGTCATGTCGGGGGCCAGGCAGTTCACCCGGATGCCGTGGGGCGCCAGCTCCAGCGCCGCGGTGCGGGTCAGGTTGATGACTCCGGCCTTGGCCGCGGCGTAGGCGGCGTAGCCGGGAGCGGCCCGGGTCCCCTCGATCGAGGCGATGTTGACGATGCTGCCCCCGGTCCCGGCCGACACCAGGGACCGGGAAACCCGCTGGGTGCACAGCAGCACCTGGCCCAGGTTGGCCCGCCACAGCGCGTCCCAGCCCTTGGGCTTGGTCTCCAGCAGCGGCGAGAAGAAGGTCCCGCCCGCGTTGTTGACCAGGACCGTCGGCACGCCGAGCTCCGCGACTGTGTCGGCCAGCGCCGCGTCGACCTGGTCCTCGTCCCGCACATCTGTCACGCACGCCAGGCCGCCCACCTCGGCGGCGGCCGCCCGGCAGGTGGCCTCGTCCCGCTCCCAGACGGCCACCCGGGCCCCGAAGGCGGCGAGGCCGCCGGCGATGCCGCGGCCGATGCCCGCGCCGCCGCCGGTCACCACCGCCACCACTCCGTCCAACGTCGCTGCCGACCGGTCGAGCACCATGGCGCGGGAAGGTACATCCGATGAGCACCCTGGGGCCGCTGGTCGCGGCGGACGAGACGCTGCACCACCAGATCACCGACACGTTCGCCACCGTGGCCCAGTCCGACCGGTCCTGGACCGAGAAGGTGTGCGCCATGGCCGCCCCCCGGGACGGATCGGTGCAGCTGGCTTTCGGGCTGGGCAAGTACCCCAACCGGGGCGTGCTCGACGCCTACGCCGGGATCAGCCGGGGCGCCGAGCAGTGGACGGTGCGGGCCAGCCGGCGGCTGCATCCCGACGTCGAGGGCACCGCGGCCGGCCCGATCCGCTACGAGGTGGTCGAGCCGCTGCGGGTCGTGCGCTTCAGCCTGGAGCCCAACGACGTGCAGCCGGTCAGCTTCAGCTGGACGTTCACCGGCGCGGTGCCGCCCGCCCTGGAGCAGCGTGAGCAGCACCGGAGCCGCGACGGGCTGCGCGTCGACGCCGACATCGTCCGCTACCACCACATCGGCACGGCGTCGGGCTGGGTCGACGTGGACGGCACCCACTACGAGTTGGACGACGCCACGGCGGTGTCCACCCGCGACCACTCGTGGGGCGTGCGCTACATGGTGGGGGCGCCCGTCGCCGACGTCGAGGACCCGGCCCGGCCGCCGGGCGTGTCCACCACCGTGATCTGGTCGCCCATCCTGTGCGAGCGGCCCGACGGCAGCCGCTACGGCATCCACCTCTACTACCAGCGCCACAGCATCGGCGGCTGGCAGCGGATCGAGCTCCAGGGCGGCATCGAGCACCCCGACGGCCGGCGCGAGCCGTTCGCCGCCCTCCTGGTCGACCCGAAGGTGCGCGACGACAACCGGCGGCTCAGCGCGGCGACGCTGACGGCCACGATGGCGGACGGATCGGCCCGCCCGCTCACCGTCACCGCGCTGGGCGACACCGGGTTCCACCTGGGCGCCGGCCTCTACTTCGGCTTCGACGGCCAGTGGCACGGCCAGTGGCGGGGCGACCTGCACGTCGACGGCGAGCACGTGGCCGACTGCACTGAGCCGGAGAACGCCCGGCGCCTCCACCAGATGCGGGACAACCTCGTCCGGGTGGAGGACCCGGTGGGCGGGGGCACCGGCGTCGGCAACATGCAGACGATCTTCGCCGGACCGCATCCGGACCTGGGGCTGACCGAGGAGGCCAGCTTCCTGTGACGCTGGCCGCGGCCCGGGACCTGGAGTCGCTCCGCTCGGGCCTGGAGCGCTGGCTGGGCCGCCCGGTCGGCGCCCTGCGGCGCCCGGCGCCCGGGTTCTCGTGCGAGACGCTGGTGGTGGACGACGAGGTCGTGATCCGCCTCCCGCCTCTCGGCGCGGGCATCTTCCCCGTCTACGACCTGGCCCAGCAGGCCGCGGTGCAGAATGCGGTGGCCACTGCCGGCGTGCCCGTGGCCGGTCCGGCCCGCTACGAGCCGGACCAGTCCTACCTGGGCGCCCCGTTCCTGGCCATGCCGTTCGCGGCCGGGCCGATCCCGGGCGACTTCACCGCCGGCGACCCCTGGCTGGCGGGGCTGCCCGACGACGGGGCGCGGGCCGGCGTGTGGCGGTCGTTCCTGGACCTGCTGCCGGCCATCCACAGCGTCGACGGCACCGACCTGGGGCTACGCAGCGGGCTGGGCGAGGAGCTGGTGTGGTGGGACCGCTACCTGGGTTGGGCCACCGACAGCCTGCCTCCGCCCGAGCTGGCCGAGGCCCTGGCCTGGTGCGCGGACAACCGCCCGGGGACCGAGCCGGTGGGCGGCCTGCTGTGGGGCGACGTGCGGCTGGGCAACGTCGTGTTCGATCCCGGGCGCCGCGTGCCCCGGGCGGTCCTGGACTGGGACATGGCCACGGTCGGCCCGGTCGAGCTGGACCTGGCCTGGTTCCTGGCCCTGGAGGCCGTGCAGGCGGACCTGTCGGGGATGGCGGTCCCGGGCTTCGGCTCCCAGGACGAGGCGACCGAACGGATGGAGGCCGCCGTGGGCCGGCCGCTGGAGGACCTGGCCTGGTACGAGATCTTCGCCCTTGTCCGCGCCAGCGCGGTGTCGACCCGGATCGCCCTGCTGTTCGAGCGGGCCGGCAAGCCGTCGATGTTCGCCGCCGGACGCGATCCGACCCTGGCCGCGGCCGTGGCCCGGATCAGGCGCTGGCGATGACGGCCTTGCCGTAGCGCTCGACGGTCTCCACCGCGTGGGCCAGCGAGTCGCCGGGCAGGGCGACCTGGACCCAAGTGACGCCCAGATCCGCGAGGCGGTCGAGGCCGGCCAGGTGGGCGTCGGCCTGGAACTCGGCCGTGGCGGGGTTCCCGCCTGCCGGGTTGCCGAACGTGATGTCCACCGACGCCGGGTCTCGCCCCGCGGCTTCGAGGCGGGCGCGCAAGTCGTCGATGCCCTCGGCCAGCAGCTCAGGAGTGTCGAGCGGCGCGGTGCGGGCCGTGCGAGCCAGGACCGCCGGGGCCGGGAACGGGCACCAGCCCTGGCCGCGGTCGGCCACCCGCTGGCGGGCTCGGGCGCCGTTGCCGCCGATCCAGATGGGCGGGTGGGGCTCGGTCACCGGCCGGGGGTGGGAGGTGATGCCGCGGGCGTTGAAGTGGCGGCCCTCGAGGGACACGTCGTCCCCGGTCCAGATGGCCACCAGCGTGTCGAGGGCCTCGTCGAACAGGTCGTTGCGCTCGGCGTGGTCCACGCCCAGCGCCGCGAACTCGCCCTTGAGGTAGCCGGACCCCACGGCCAGCGTGAAGCGGCCGCCCGACAGCACGTCCAGCGTCGACGCGGCCTTGGCCACCACGAACGGGTTGCGGTAGGGGAGCACCACGATGTTGGGGACCAGCCGCAGCGTGGTGGTGTGGGCCGCGGCGTAGCCGAGGGCCACGAAAGGGTCGAGGGCGTCGTGGCCGCCGGCGTCGAGCCAGCGCTGCGACGGCGCCGGATGGTCGGTGAACCCGAAGCCCGAGAACCCCGCGGCCTCGGCCGCCTTGGCCAGGGTGGCGACCCCGGCCCCGGTGACCAGGTCGGGGTGATAGGGGTGGGTGATGAGCGGGTGGGTGACGGCGAACCTCATGTCAGCATCCCCGCCCGTCCCGCCTCGGCGAACGCCCGGTCGAGGTCCGCCGCGTCCTCGGCCGTCAGCCGCCGGTAGCCGCCCGCCCGCTCGGGCCGCCACCAGACCGGGTCGGTGGTCTCCCAGCGCTCGGCCCGCAGTGGCCGGCGGTCGACCTTGCCGGTGGCGGTGGTGGGCAGGGATCCGACGACGCGCACGAAGCGCGGCGCCCACTTGGTCCCCAGGTCGGGCTGGGCGGTCAGGAAGGCGGCGAACGCCTCGGGGTCGAAAGCGGCATCCCCGGCCGGCTCGATCGCGGCCATCACCTGGTCGCCGGTGCGGGGATCGGGCACGCCGTAGACGAGCACGGCGGCTGCGCCCGGGAACCGGCCCAGGACGGCCTCCACTGGTCCCGCCGCGAAGTTCTCGCCGTCCACCCGCAGCCAGTCGGCCGTGCGGCCGGCGAAGTAGAAGGTGCCGTCGTCGTCCCGGAAGCCGAGGTCGCCGGTCCAGGTCCAGCCGCCCCGGGTCCGCTCGGCATCGGCCTCGGGGTTGGCGTAGTAGCCCTCGAAGCCGGCGATGCCGGCCCGGCCCACGATCTCGCCCACGGCGGCGGTCGGGTTCAGCAGCTCGCGCCCGGGGCCGAACCGGGCGGGCGGGCATTCGTCGCCGGTGTCCGGATCGAGCACGGCCACGTCCATCCCCGCGGCTGGGCGCCCCAGGGCCTCCGGGGGCATCCCACGGAACGGTTGGATCACCACGCCTCCCTCGCTGGAGCTGTAGCCCTCGGTCACGTAGCAGCCGAAGCGGCGCCGGAACTCCGCCCGGTCGCGGGGCGACGCCTCGGACCCGAGGCACCACACCAGCGGGTTGTCCGCGTCGGACGGCTCCTCCGGCCGGGCCAGTAGGTAGGAGAGCGCCCGCCCCACGTAGTTGAAGTAGGTGCAGCCGTGGCGGCGCACGTCGTCGAGGAAGTCCGACGCCGAGAACCGCTCCTTGAGCACCACGGTCGCCCCCGCGGCCAGGCCCGGCAGCAGGCAGGCCAGCAGCGCGTTGCCGTGGAACAGCGGCATGGAGCAGTAGAGGACGTCGCCCGGCCCGAACCCGGCGGCCGCGGGGCCCACGGTGCGCGCCGCCCGCCCCTGGCTCATCCGCACCGCCTTGGGCGCTCCGGTCGAGCCCGAGGTGAACAGCAGCGCCCACAGCGCCTCGGCGTCCGGCAGGTCCGTCGGGACCGGCGCGCCCCGGTGCCGCTCGACCGCGGCGGCCCAGGCGGGCTCGTCGACCCGCCGCACCTCGCACCCGAGGTCCAACCCCGCCAGCAGCGGCGCGTG
>JBKPRS010000240.1:0-27406 GCA_046734695.1 Actinomycetota bacterium
CAGGTCCGGCCACACCTCCGCGGGCACCGGCCGGTAGAACCAGGGATGGACGGCCGTGGCCGGCCACCGCCGGGCGTGGATCCGGGCCAGCAGCGTGCCCGCGGTGGCGGCCCCGACGCTCTGGTCCGCGAGGTCCAGCCACTCGTACACGCGGTACCCGACACCCCCGGGCCCGGCGAGGACCGCCGCACCCGACCGGGCCCGCACGGGCCGCGGCAACGGGACCCCCGCGGCGAGCAGGCCCAACTGGAAGTCGATGTCGGCGCCGGTGGACTCGTCGACCGGCTCGACGAGGGCCTTGACCGCCCACACCCCGCTGGTCGTGGCCATCCGCCACACGTGGCCCAGCTCGCCCCGCGCCACGTACCGGGGCGGCTCTCGCACCGCGCCCAAGCCGAACTCGGCCGCGACCAGCTCGGCCGGTGGCGGTGTCGGCTGCGGCATGCCGGTCAGAGAGGCTTGCCGATCTCCCAATGGTGGCCGGCCGGGTCGGCGATCCGGCCGATCCGCCACCCGTGGCCGTCGGACACGGGCGCGACCTCGGTCGCCCCCGCGGCGACGGCCCGGGCGAACAGGGCGTCCGGGTCGTCGACGGACAGGATCATGCGGATCGAGTCGGCGGCGACCTCCGGGTCGGCGGAGGGATCGGCCTGCACCCAGAAGTCGGCGTCGTCGATCGCCAGGTGGGCGACGATCAGGGTGCCGCCCTCCTCGAACCTGTCGGCCTCGGACTCGATTGCGCCGAGGCCGGCCTCGTAGAACCGCACTGCGGCGCCGGCGTCGGTGACCGACAGCCAGGGCGAGATCTTGGTCACCCGGCGACGGTATACCCGCCGGGGTCAGGCCTCGATCAGGGCCCGCATCTCCGCTGCCTTGGTCGCCGGGTCGTAGCCGGGGCCGACCCCTTCGGCCAGGATCGCGACGCCGTCGATGTTGCGGGTCCGCAGGGGCAGGATCTCCTGGTAGGCGGGCGACGTGTACCAGGCCATGGCCCGCTCGGCGTCGGGGAACTCGATGATCACGAGGGTTCCGGGCCACTCCCCCTCGGCGACGGTGACCTGCGGGCCGTGCACCAGGAACCGGCCCTCGAACGGGTCGAGCGTGTCCTGGATGCGATCGAGGTACTCGACCACCTCGGGGTGGGGCTTCGGGTTGTACAGGTGGGCGAGGGCGTAGGCGGTCATGGGTTGGATCGTGACGGACCCGCGGAACGAAGACCATGACCTGTGAGGTCATGGTCGGCCCGCGTGAAGATGGCCCCGGCGTTCTGCGAGCGATCCGGCGAGATTCCCGAGCGGCGCTGGAGGGCCATGGCCGCTCCGATCAGCACCAGGGCGACGAGGGCGTCGAGCCAGTAGTGGTTGGCGGTGATCACGATGGCCGCCAGGGTGATGACCGGGTGGGCCACGATGAGCCAGCGCCACCTGGTGTGGAACGCGACCACGACGCCGTAGGCCACGAGCACCGCCCAGCCGAAGTGCAGCGACGGCATGGCGGCGAACTGGTTGGCCATCTTGCCCACCGCCGACCGCCCGTCATAGATCGCAGGTCCATAGCGGGCGATCGTGTCGACGTAGCCGTCGAGCATCCGCGGCGGGGCCAGGGGATAGACGAGGTGGATGATCAGCGCCGCCGCCGTCACGGTCACGAACAGGAACCGGATGTGGGCCCACAGCTTCGGCCCCCGCACATAGACCAGGACGAGGAACACCATCGACGCCCCGAAGTGCACGGAGGCGTAGTAGCGGTTGAGCAGCCGGATGAGGCCCGGGTGGCCGAGGGTGGCTCGCTGCACGGACAGTTCGGTGTCGAGGCCGAGTCGATTCTCCAGTCCGAGGACGTCGCGAGCGTTGTCGAAGGCGCGGGCGGACTCGTGCCGGCCGAGCAAGCGCCCGAGGCGGTACAGGAGCAACAGCGCGACGATGACTCCGGCCTCCTTGAGCAACCGGGCCCCGTACCGGCTTCGCCACCAGCGGGCGAGGGTCGCACGAAGGCCGGGAGGCAACGGGTTTGGGCGGTGCGGGCGCGTAGGACGAGGGCCAGGAGTGAGCGCGCGGGGAACAGGCGGTGACATCGGGCTGAACGCCACCTACTCAGTGTGTCCTCATCACCGCCCGGGCAGACGTCATGTCACCGTCGATCGCGCGCTCGGCTCCGCCGCATCGCCGATTCGCGCCGGGTTCAGCCCTTGAGCAGGAACTCCTGGTCGTCCTCGTCGAGGAACAGCGCGACCTCGTCGGCCAGGTCGGGATGGGCCTCGAGGCCGCCGTGGTCGTCGACGATGGCGAAGGCGACGTCGCGGGCGCGGGTGACCCAGTCGCGGTCGCGGCGCAGTGACGCCAGCTTGAGGTCGCTGCGGCCCTTCTGGCGCTCGCCCATGATCGTGCCCTCGCCCCGCAGGTCGAGGTCGACCTCCGCCAGGGCGAAGCCGTCCGTCGTCTGCACGAGGGCGCTGAGCCGGGCCTCGGCCTCGGGGGTCTCGGACTGGCTGACGAGGTAGCACCACGAGCGCTCGCTGCCCCGGCCCACCCGGCCCCGGAGCTGGTGGAGCTGGGCGATGCCGAAGCGGTCGGCATCGAGCACCACCATGACCGTGGCGTTGGGGACGTCCACCCCCACCTCGATGACCGTGGTGGCCACCAGCACGTCGAGCCGTCCCTCCCGGAACTGGTGCATCGTGGCCTCCTTGTCGGCCGGCCCCAGGCGCCCGTGCAGCAGGCCGAGGCGCAGGCCCGCCAGCTCGTCCGCCTCCAGCCGGGCGTACGTGTCCTCGGCCGAGCGGACCTCCAGCTTGTCGGACTCCTCGATCAGCGGGGTCACCACGTAGGCCTGGCGCCCGGCCGCCACCTCGCGGCGCACGGCTGCCCAGGTCTCGGCCTCGTCCTCCTCGCTGCGGGCCCAGGCCGTCACGATGGGCTGGCGCCCGGCGGGCCGGGAGCGGATGACGGTCACGTCCAGGTCGCCGTACACGGTCATCGCCGCGGTCCGGGGGATGGGCGTGGCCGTCATGACCAGCACGTCGGGGACCGGTCCGCCACCGGCCTTGTCCCTCAGTGCGGCCCGCTGCTCGACGCCGAAGCGGTGCTGCTCGTCGATGACCACGGCCCCGAGCGACGCGAAATCGACGCCCTCCTGGATCAGCGCGTGGGTGCCGATCACGACGTCGACCTCACCGCCGGCCAGGCCGGACAGGATCCGGCGCCGATCGGCTGCCCCGACCCGGTTGGTGAGCAGCTCGACCCGGACCGGGCGGGCGCCGAAGAGCGACGTGCCCGAATCCGGCACCTCGACCCCGTCCAGCAGGGCCCGGATCCCCGCCGCGTGCTGCTCGGCCAGCACCTCGGTGGGCGCCATGAACGCGCCCTGGTGCCCGCCCTCGACTGCGGCCAGCAGCGTCCACACCGCCACCACGGTCTTGCCCGCGCCCACGTCGCCCTGCAGCAGGCGGTGCATCGGGTGGGGTGCGGCCAGGTCGGACCCGATCTCGGCGATGGCGGCCTCCTGGTCGTCGGTGAGCGTGAACGGCAGCCGGGCCACGAACTCGTCGAGCAGGGGCCCCGAGGTCACCTGCGTGATGCCCCGGGTGGTGCGCTCGACGTGGCGCTTGCGCTGGACCAGGGCGAGCTGGACCCGCAACAGCTCGTCCAGCACGAGGCGGCTTCGGGCCACCTCCTTGTGGGCCATGGACTCCGGGGCGTGGATGCCGGCGATCGCCTCGCCCCGGGTCACCAGGTCGTAGCGGTCGAGCACCCACTGCGGGACCGGGTCGGCCAGGCCGCGGGGCTGCGAGCGGCGCAGCGCCTCCTCGACCCAGGCCCCGATCTCCCAGGTCGACAGCCCGGCCTTCTCCGATTGCGGGTAGATGGGCACGATCCGCCCGGTCCGGCGGCCGATCAGGTCGACGACCGGGTTGGTCATCTGGCGGCGCCCGCCGTACATGTCGACCTTGCCGAACAGCGCCACGGGCGTGCCCGGGCTCAGCTGGCGCTCCCTCCACGCCTGGTTGAAGAACGTCACCCGCAGCCGGCCGGTCTCGTCGCTGACCTCGGCGGTGACCAGCGTCCGGGGCGGGCGTCCCTTGGTCCGGCGGGCCGCCACCCGGTCCACCGTCACCAGGACGAGCGCCTCCTCCCCCACCTCCAGGTCCCGGACCCGGCACTCGTTGGTGCGATCGACGTAGCGGCGGGGGTAATAGGTCAGCAGGTCGGCCAGGTTCTCGACCCCGACCGCCGCCAACCCCTCGGCCTTGCGGTCACCGACCCCCTTCAGCCGGGTCACCGGCCACGAGGACAGCTCGCCGAGCGTGATCGGCCCGTCGGTCACGCCTATTCGACGCCGAACAGGTACGGGTAGAGGGGCTGGCCGCCGTGGTGGACCTCGGCCGACACGTCGGGCCGGTGCTCGGCCAGCCACTCCGTGATCTGGCGGGTGTCGGCCGCGGCGGCGCCCTCGCCCTCGATGACGGTCACGATCTCGTGCTCGTCGCCGACCAGCAGGTCGAGCAGCCCGCACGCGGCGCCGGCCAGGGAGTCGGTGACCACCTTGATGCCGTCGCGGGCGATGCCGAGGTAGTCACCCTGGGCGATCGGTCCGACGTCGCTGGTCGAGTCCCGCACCGCCCGGGTCACCTCGCCGGCCACCACGTTGGACGAGAGCGACGCCATCTCCTTGGCGTTCTCGTCGGCCGGAGCCTCGGGGTCGTAGCCCATGAGGGCGGCGAAGCCCTCGGCGATGCCCCGCGTAGGCACGACCCGCACGATGCGCTCGCTGTGGGCGTCGACCTGCTCGGCCACGGGGATGATGTTCTTGTTGTTGGGCAGGATCACGACCTGCTCCGCGGGCACCGCCTCCACCGCGGCCAGCAGATCGGCGGTCGAGGGGTTCATGGACTGGCCGCCGGCCACGATGCCCTGCACGCCGAGGCTGTAGAAGATGCGCTTGATGCCGTCGCCCGCGGCCACCGCCACCACCGCGGTCGTCACCGGCTCGCTGGCGTGCGGCGGCAGCTCGACCATGTCGGAGGCGGTCGCCTCCCGCACCCAGCGCTCCTCGGTGACCTGCTCCATCAGGTCGGTGACCCGGATCTGGCGGGGGCGCCCGGCGTCCACCGCGGCCTCGATGGCCGCCCCGATGTCGTCGGTGTGGATGTGGCAGTTCCACAGCCCGTCGCCCCCGACCACCACGATCGAGTCGCCGATGCCGGACCACACGTCCTTGAAGGCGGGGATCAGGTCGTCGGGCGCCTCCAGGAAGTACATGACCTCGTAGCGCAGATCGGACACGCCGTCGTGGTGCTCGTCGTCGGCCGTGTGCTGGACCAGGTGGGCGTCCGAGCGCACCGCGCCCTCGCCCACCCGGGGCTCGGGGATGGGACGGCCGTCGACCACGTGGGCCAGGGCGTCGATCAGCAGGATGAACCCGGTCCCGCCAGCGTCGACTACGCCCGCCTCGGCCAGCACCGGCAGCAGCTCGGGCGTGCGCTCCAGGGCGTCGACCGCAGCGGCCCGGGCCACGTCGACCACCTCGACCAGCGAGCCCGCCGGCGCCGCCTCGGCGGCCTCGGCCGCGGCCCGCACGACGGTGAGGATGGTCCCCTCGACCGGCCGCATGACCGCCTGGTAGGCAGCGTCGGAGGCGGCCCGCAGAGCGGCGACCAGGGTGGGGCCGTTGCAGCCCCCGGCCTCGGCCACCACGCCGACCAGGCCCCGCAGGATCTGGGACAGGATCACGCCCGAGTTGCCCCGGGCCCCCATGAGCGAGCCGTGGCTGATGGCGTGGCACACGGCGGCCAGATCGTCTCCGGCGCCGGCCAGGTCCTCGCACACCGAGACCAGCGTGAGCGACATGTTCGTCCCCGTGTCGCCGTCGGGCACGGGGTACACGTTCAGCCGGTTGATCGGCTCCCGGTGCGCCGCCAGCGCGTCCCGGTAGCACTCCACGACCGCGCGCAGGTGGGCGGCATCCAGGCGGTCGACGGCGGTCACGAGCCTGGATGATAAGGGCCGGGGCCGCGCCCGGTGAGCGGGAGGGCCGTGGGACGCTGTCATCCGTGCCCCTGGCAGCCCTGGTGGGGGGCGGGGTGGTCGCCGGCCGCAGGGGCCGAGCGCGCTGGAGCGGGCCGGCGGGGTTGTGACAGGGGGCGAAACGCCAGTAAAGTCACTCGGTCCTACCCAGCCCGACATGAGGTGACGCGTCCGATGGCAGCCGTTTGCGAGGTGTGCGGCAAGCACCCGTCATGGGGCATGAGTGTCAGCCACTCGCACCGGCGGACCAAGCGCCGGTGGAACCCCAACATCCAGCGTGTGCGCGCGCTCGTCGGCGGCGCGCCCAAGCGGGTCTCGGTCTGCACCGGCTGCATCAAGTCGGGCAAGATCACCAAAGTCGCCCACTGACCGGGCGAGCTTCCCTACCGACCGTAGCGTCGGTATATCGACTGATTCAGGTCATGGGCGTCCCTTAGGGGCGCCCTTGCCGCGTCAGGCCGCACGCGCGCCGTGGTCAGGGATGCGCTTTGGGCTACTTACCGGTCGGTCCGGTACGGTGAAAGAACCCAATTGCGAGCCGTACGACGAGGGAGTCGAACCGGTGCAAGGTGTGATCAAGGCGTACGACCCGGGCTCACGGGACGGGATCGTGGTCCGGGACACCGACCTGAGCGAGCTGGACCTCGCTCCGGATGCGCTCGAAGGTTCGGTCTTCCGGCTGCTCCGCCAGGGACAGCGCGTGATCTTCGACCTCGACGGCGAGGGCCGGGCCACGCATCTGCGGTTGGGCTCGGAGGTCGACATGGGAACGCCGGGGCTCGACCCCGAACGCTTCCCCCCAGGGGACGACACGACCTCCGATTGACCGCCCCCAGACATCGCCGACCGGAGGACCATGGCTGCAACCACCACCAACCAGAAGTTGAAGGACTGGGTCGACCACTGGGCGGGCGTGTTCCAGCCAGATGATGTCCACTGGTGCGACGGCTCCGACGAGGAGTGGGAGCGCCTGACGCAGCTACTGGTCGACGGCGGGACCTTCACGCGCCTGGACGCGTCCAAGCGCCCCAACAGCTTCCTGGCCCGCTCCGACCCCGCCGACGTCGCCCGGGTCGAGGACCGCACGTTCATCTGCTGCGAGGACCCGGCGGACGCGGGCTCCACCAACAACTGGCGCGAGCCCGAGGGCATGCGCGCCGAGCTGGGCGACCTCTTCGCCGGTGCGATGCGCGGGCGCACCCTCTACGTCGTGCCGTTCTCGATGGGCCCGCTGGGGTCGCCGATCGCCCACATCGGCGTGCAGCTGACCGACTCCGCCTACGTGGCGGTCAGCATGAAGATCATGACCCGCATGGGCCAGGGCCCCCTCGACGTGCTGGGCGCGGACGGTGAGTTCGTCCCCTGCCTGCACTCGGTCGGCTACCCGCTGGTCGACGCCGAAGGCACCAGCCGGACCGATGTGGCCTGGCCGTGCGACGCCGAGAACAAGTACATCGTCCACTTCCCGGAGACCCGGGAGATCTGGTCCTACGGCTCCGGCTACGGCGGCAACGCCCTGCTGGGCAAGAAGTGCTTCGCGCTGCGCATCGCCTCGACAATGGCCCGCGACGACGGGTGGATGGCCGAGCACATGCTCATCCTCGGCGTCACCCCGCCGGCCGGCGAGAAGCGCTACATCGCGGCGGCGTTCCCGTCCGCGTGCGGCAAGACCAACATGGCCATGATGATCCCCACCCTGCCGGGCTGGAAGGTCGAGACGGTCGGCGACGACATCGCATGGATGAAGTTCGGCGACGACGGCCGGCTCTACGCCATCAACCCCGAGGCCGGGTTCTTCGGCGTGGCCCCGGGCACCGGCGAGGACACCAACCCCAACGCGGTGGCGACGCTCTACGCCAACTCGATCTACACCAACGTGGCCCTGACCGACGACGGCGACGTGTGGTGGGAGGGGCTGGCCGAGCCGCCCGACCACGTCATCGACTGGAAGGGCAACGACTGGTCGCCGGGTGCCGACGCCCCCGCGGCGCATCCCAACGCCCGCTTCACCACGCCCGCGTCCCAGTGCCCGTCGATCGCGCCCGAGTGGGAGGACCCCAAGGGCGTGCCCATCTCGGCCATCCTCTTCGGCGGCCGGCGGGCGACCAACGTGCCGCTGGTGACCGAGTCCTTCGAGTGGGACCACGGCGTGTTCCTGGGCTCGATCATGAGCTCGGAGACCACCGCGGCCGCGGCCGGTGCGGTGGGCAAGCTGCGCTTCGACCCCTTCGCCATGCTGCCGTTCTGCGGCTACGACATGGGCGACTACTTCGGTCACTGGCTCGAGATCGGCCGGGCCACCGACGCCGACAAGCTGCCCAAGCTGTTCTGGGTCAACTGGTTCCGCCGAGGCGAGGACGGCTCGTTCCTGTGGCCCGGCTTCGGTGACAACAGCCGTGTGCTGCGCTGGGTCGTCGAGCGCGTCGAGGGCACGGGCGAGGCCGTGGACACCCCCATCGGCCGGGTGCCCGCACCCGGGGCGATCGACACCGCGGGGCTCGACCTCGACGGCGACACCATGGCCGAGCTGGCCGCGGTCGATCCGGACTCCTGGCGCCAGGAGCTACCCCAGATCGAGGAGCACTACCGCTCGATCGGCGACACGGTCCCGACGGAGCTGCGCGAGCAGCTCACCGCCCTCGACAAGCGGCTCGCCGCCGGCTGATCACACGCCCGCGCCGTACTCCGCCATCTCCTGCAGAAGGGTGGCGGCGTCGGCCGGGGCGGGCATCCCCAGGTCCCGGAACACGGCGGCCACGTTGGCCACCAGCCGCTCGCGCTCGGTCATGCCCGCGTAGGGCCCGAGGTCGATGTCGCGGGCCGCGTCCATCGGCGTCATCCCGGCCTCGGCCCGGGGCCGCACCTCGTCGGTGAGGAAGGCGAAGTAGTCGCGCTGGGCCCGGACCTCGTCCGGTCCGCACACCGGGCCATGGCCGGGCACCACGGTCGGCGCGTCGAGGGCGATGATGCGGTCGCAGGCCGCCATCCAGTTGGCGACGGGACCGGCCCACACGATCGGGTGGCCGCCGTTGAACAGGATGTCGCCCGTGTAGACGACGCCCTGGGAGGGGACGTGGACGATCACGTCGCCCTGGGTGTGGGCCGGGCCGACCTCGATGAGCTCGACCGCGGTGTCGCCCACCTGCAGGCTCAGCTCGCCGTCGAAGGTGGTGGTGGGCGGGACCACCTCGATGCCGGTGAAGTCGAACGCCCCGAACATCGTGCGCACGAGGTCGCCCTGCGGGCCCTCGGGCGGGGACGCGGCCAGCGCCGCCAGCAACGCCGGGGGCAGGCCGCCCATCTCCTCGGCGCAGGCCCGGGAGCCGATGATCTCGGCGTCGCGCACCAGCTGGTTGCCCCAGCAGTGGTCGCCGTTGGCGTGGGTGTTGACCACCGTGCCGATGTCCCGCGCCGCGGGCACCGCGGCCCGGATCGTGTCGAGCATGTCGCCGGTGAGCTTGAGGTCGAACAGCGTGTCGACGAGGAGCGACGCGTCGCCGTCGACGACCAGGCCGGCGTTGCTCCAGCCCCAGCTGCCGTCCGGTTGGAGGTAGGCGTAGGTGCCGTCGCCGATCTCGTGGAGCCCACGGGTGTACGGGGTAGTCGCCATGGGGCCCATCGTCTCACCCCTGACCCCGGGGGATCACTGCTGTCCCTGCCAACAGAAAACTTGACTGCATACCACTCAGCTTTGCTATAGTCGTCCATGTAGTCGTTTGCAACAGGAGGACTCCCCACCATGCTGATGCGCTTCGATCCGTTCCGTGAGCTGGACCGCTGGGCCGACCAGGTGAACCAGGCGGCTCGCCAGGCGACGTCGTCCATGGCCATGGACGCGGTGCGCCACGGGGACCAGGTGTTCGTGAACTTCGACCTCCCCGGGGTCGATCCCGAGTCCATCGACCTCACCGTCGAGCGCGACACGCTGACCGTCACCGCCGTGCGCCGCTTCGAGCGGGCCGAGGACGACGAGGTGCTGGCCAACGAGCGACCGCAAGGCACCTTCACCCGCCGGCTGCTGCTGGGCGACAGCCTCGACACCGGCCGCCTCGAGGCCGCCTACGACCACGGCGTCCTCTCCATCACGATCCCGGTGTCGGAGAAGGCCCAGCCCCGCAAGGTCACCGTGGGCGGTGCGCACACCCGCACGCCCATCGAGGCCGAGTCGCACGAGAGCTGAGGCTCGGACTCACCGATCGGCGTCCACGTCGTGGTGGGCGCCGATCGCTCGCGCTTGCGCGGGGGTCACAGTACGATCCGTGGCCAGGCGCATGACGTGAGGGAGGCCCGGATGGCAGTCAGCGCATACATCCTCATCCAGACCGAGGTGGGCAAGGCCGCTCAGGTCGCCGAGGAGGTCGGGAACATCGACGGCGTGGTCTCGGCCGAGGATGTCACCGGTCCGTACGACGTGATCGCCCGGGCCGAGTCCGGCACGGTGGATGAGCTGGGGAAGATGGTGGTCAGCCGGGTGCAGATGATCGAGGGCATCACGCGCACCCTGACGTGCCCGGTGGTCCACCTCTAGCTGCCGGCTACAGCGAGCGGGTCGTCCCGACCTGTATCGCCCGCAGGGCGAGGCCCATCACGAACAGGCTGCCCAGGCCGAAGAGCAGGTAGCGCCGGTGGGCCAGCTGGTGGCGGTAGCTGTAGATGATGCCGACCGACGCCAGCGCCACGAACCCGTAGAACGCGTGGAACTGGCCGGCGTCGAGGTCGTCGCGGGTGACCAGCAGCGTGCCCAGCACCACCTGGATGACGACGGCCACATAGGCGGCGCCGGTGCACCACCACAGGGCGCGATGGCGCAGTGCGGGCCACTGGTGGGCGCCGAGGGCCCACAGGCCGACGAGCCCGTTGGCCACGACGACCACCCACGCCCACCAGACGTGGGCGTCGCGGAGCACTCCGGCCGCCGGGTCAGCTACCGCCGCCGGGCGAGCCGGTCGACACCTCGTACGACCAAAGCTCGCTCGACACCGACACCGGTCCCCCGTGGGGGGCGGGTCGGTCGGCCCCCTGGTGCCCGTGGCCGAACGCGGGGCTCTTGACCCACGCCTGGAACGCCTCCTCGTCCCGCCAGCGGGTGATCACCAGCCAGGTCGTGCGCTCGTCGGTCGGGCGGAGCAGCTCGAAGCCCTCGAAGCCGTCCTGGTCGTCCACGGCGCCGGCCCGGGCGGCGAACCGCTTGCCCAGCTCGTCGCCGGAGCCCTCGGGCACGGTGATGGCGTTGATCTTGATGACGGTCACCCGGACATCATGCCGGGATCGGCCGCTGCGGCGAAAAGCTCGTGGTCGCGCCGACCGTCGACCGCACCGTGGCGGATGTAGAACTCGATGCCCAGAGTGGCGGCGAAGTCCTCGGGCGGCATGGCGAGGAACATGCGCATATCGCCGATCTGGCTGGCGTGAGCCTCCATGGCGGCGCGCTTGCGGTCGAGCCACGGGGTTACGTCGATCGTCGTGGTGATGACGTCGTCGGGCATCCCGAAGATCAGGTCCGGGTCGTCGAAGTCGGGCATCTCGTCCGGGGGCGCCTCGCCCGAAGCGATGACGGCCTGGACCAGGGAGCGCACGTGGTCGCGGCTGATGGTGACCTCGAGGACCTCGGGGACACCGGCCAGCTCGGCCGCCCGGGCCCCCACCCGGTGGACCTGGATGTGGTCGGGGTGGCCGTAGTTGCCGTGGGGGTCGTAGATGGTGAGGAGGTCGGCCCGCTCCTCCCGCAGCACGTCCGCCAGCACCTCGGCCGCCTTCTCCACGTCGGCCTGCCAGAAGCAGTCGGGGTCGTCGTTGTCGGCGGTGCCCATCATCCCCGAGTCGCCGTAACCCAGCCACACCAGCCGGGAGGTGCCCAACGCCACGGCCGAGCGCTCGGCCTCGACCCGGCGCCGCTCGACCAGCGTCTCGCCCGGTTCCAGCAGGCCGTCGGGGACCTCGCCGTGCTCGCCATCGGTGGCGTAGACGATCACGACCCGGTGACCCTCGGCCACCGCTCTGGCCAGGCTGCCGCCCTGGATGATCGTCTCGTCGTCGGGGTGGGCGTGGAACGCAACCAACGTGGCCATGCGACGAGGCTAAGGCGCGACAGCGCCGGCCCCTCCCGACACGTCAGGCGACTGCGCCCGTCTCCCGCAGCTTGGCGATGCGGTCGGCGTCGAAGCCGGCCCCGGCCAGGATCTCGTCGGTGTGCTGGCCGGCGTGGGCCGGCGGGCGGGCGATGGCGGCCTCGGTGCGCGAGAAGCGGGGCGCGGGCCCGGGCTGGGGGATGCCCGCCACCTCGACGAACGTCCCGCGGTGGACGTTGTGGGGGTGCGCCACGGCCTCGGGGATGGTGAGGACCGGGGCGAAGCACACGTCGGTGCCCTCCATGATCTCGCACCACTCGTCCCGGGTCTTGGTCCGGAAGATGCCGGCCAGGCGCTCCTTGAGGGCCGGCCACTGGGCCCGGTCGTGCTGCCAGGGCAGGTCCTCGCCCTCCAGGCCGGTGAGGCGCAGCAGCTCGGCGTAGAACTGGGGCTCGATCGACCCGATGGACACGTAGCCGCCGTCGGCCGTCTCGTAGACGTCGTAGAAGTGGGCGCCGGTGTCGAGCATGTTGGTGCCGCGTTCGTCGTTCCAGATGCCCATGGCGCGCATGGAGTGCGTCATGGTCATGAGGGCGGCGGCCCCGTCGACCATGGCGGCGTCGATGACCTGGCCCTGGCCCGACGTGCGCGCCTCCAGCAGCCCGGCCACGATGCCGAAGGCCAGCAGCAGTCCCCCGCCGCCGAAGTCGCCGACCAGGTTGAGCGGTGGCACCGGGGCCTCGCCCCGGCGGCCGATCGGATCGAGGGCCCCGGCCAGCGAGATGTAGTTGATGTCGTGGCCCGCGGTCGAGGCGTAGGGCCCGTCCTGGCCCCAGCCGGTCATGCGCCCGTACACGAGGCGGGGGTTGCGGGCCAGGCACTCGTCGGGCCCGAGGCCGAGGCGCTCGGTCACGCCCGGGCGGAAGCCCTCGATGAGGGCGTCGGCCCGCTCGACCAGGCTCAGCACCACCTCGACGCCGTCGGGGCTCTTGAGGTCGACGCCCACGGACCGGCGGCCCCGGGCCAGCAGGTCGGCCGGCGGCCGCTCGGGGTCGCCGCCTTGCACCGACTGGGCGCGATCGACCCGGATCACCTCCGCGCCCATGTCGGCCAGCATCATCCCGCAGAACGGTCCGGGGCCGATCCCCGCGAGCTCGATGACGGTGATTCCGGCGAGGGGTCCCATGGGCTTGGTGTCTCCAGGTGCTCGGGTCTAGGGGTGGGCGAGGGCGTGGGTGGTGACGGCTTCGATGACCGTAGGCCAGTGCGCGGCCGGCAGGTCGTGGCCCATTCCCTCGATGCGCAGCAGCTTGGCATCGGGGATGACCTCGGCCGTGCGCTCGCCGCCGCTGATGCCGACCAGGGGGTCAGCCGTGCCGTGGATGACGAGCGTCGGCACGTTCAGCTGGGACAGGCCGGGCGACCGCGGGTCCGAGGCCATGACGCCGGCGAGCTGGCGGGCCGCTCCCGAAGGGTCGTAGCCGCGCTCCCAGCCCAAGGCGGCGACCCGGCGGACCCGGTCCTCGTCGACCATGCCGGGGGTGCCGATGACCCGGGAGACGGCCACCGAGGCGTCCATGTGCTCCTCGACGGTGGTCGACGGCGGTCGCATCAACATCTGCATGGCCTCGGGCGTCGGTGCTCCCACGTCCGGATCTCCCGTCGTGGACATGATCGAGGTCAGTGTCCGGACCCGCTCGGGGTGGTCGATCGCCAGTTGCTGGGCGATCATCCCGCCCATCGAAGCGCCGACGACGTGGGCGGCCTCGATGCCCAGGTGGTCGAGCAGGCCGGCTGCGTCGTCGGCCATGTCGCTCACCAGGTACGGGACGCTGATGCTCTCGCCGGTAGCGCGGGCGGTGAGCACCGCGACGACGTCGATCGGGACGTCCAGGTGGGTGGACAGTCCGACGTCCCGGTTGTCGTAGCTCACCACCCGGAAGCCGCGGTCCGCGAATCCCTGGATCAGCTCGTCGGGCCAGCTGACCCGCTGGGCGGACAAGCCCATGATCAGGAGCAGCGGCGGGCCGCCCGGGTCGCCCGCTTCCTCGTAGTAGATCTCGATCCCATTGGCGGCGGCGGTCGGCATCCGGCCATCGTCCCCGCTCTTGACCGGTCGGTCAAGCGCGTCGACGCTCCTAGGGTGGCAGCGTGACGACGTTCGGCGTGCACACCGGAGTCCAGAACACGACCGTGGCCGAGCTGGCCGACCTATGGCGGCGCGCCGAGGACCTCGGCTTCGACTCGATCACCGTGTGGGACCACTTCTACTCGTCCGACCTGAGCACCTACGAGTGCCACGAGGCCGTGTCCCTGCACGCGGCGCTGGCGTGCTCCACGAGCCGGGTGCGCTGCGGCTGCCTGGTGTACTCGGCCGGCTACCGCCACCCCGGCGTGCTGGCCAAGGCCGCGGCGACGATCGACCACCTTTCCGGCGGGCGGGCCGAGATCGGCCTGGGGGCAGGCTGGGCCGAGGCCGAGTACCGGGCCTTCGGGATCCCCTTCCCGCCGATCGGCGAGCGGCTGGACCTCCTCGACGAGGCGACCGCCGCGGTGCGCGCCCTGCTCCATGAGGGAGTGGCGTCGGTCGAGGGGAAGCACGTGACGCTCCGGGACGCCCACCTCGAGCCCCGGCCGGTCCAGGCCCGCGTGCCCATCTGGATCGGCGGCGCCGGGGAACGCCGCACCGCCGCCGTGGCCGCCCGCCATGCCGACGGCTGGAACGTGCCGTTCGTGTCGCCCGACGTCCTGGCCCACAAGCGGGGAGTGCTGGACGGCCACTGCGCCGCCGCGGGGCGCGATCCCGCGGCGGTCGCCATGGGCGTCAACGTCATCGTGTGTGACGACGACGCCTCGCTGGCCGCCCAGTTCGGGCCCCGCAGCGAGGCGGTCCGGCCGGGATCGGTCGTGGGGACGAGCGCCGAGCAGGTGACCGACGCGCTGGGCCGCTACGTTGCGGCCGGCGCCGCCACGGTCAACGTGGCGCTGCGGGCACCGTGGAACCCCGCCGCCCTGGACCGGGCGGGCGCCGCGGTGGCCGCCCTGCGCTGACCACCACGACCACCGCCACCAGTACCGCAGCGACAGCCACCGAGAGCCCGACATGTCCGAAGTCCGCATCGACGACCTGACCGGCGCGACGGTCGTGATGGCCGGTGGCCGCCAGCAGCGGCCCAACCGGCCGGCAGCGTCGTGCCCCTTCTGCGTGGGCGGGCTCGAGGCTCCTGAGCCCTACGACGTCCTCGCGTTCCCCAACCGCTGGCCGTCGTTCCCGGACGGGCGCTGCGAGGTCGTGCTCTACACGCCCGAGCACGACCTCACCTTCCCCGGCCTCGGCTCCGACGGGGCCCGCCGGGTGGTCGACCTGTGGGCGGAGCGGACCGAGGCGCTGGGGGCACGCCCGGACGTGGCCTACGTGCTGGTGTTCGAGAACCGGGGCGAGGAGGTGGGCGCCACCATCGCCCATCCCCACGGCCAGATCTTCGCCTACGAGCACATCCCCGACGGCCCACTGGGCGAGCTGCGGCGGGCGGCACGTGGCGACTGCGCCCTGTGCCAGCGGCCCGACCCGAGCCTCGTCGTGGCCGAGGCCGCGGGCTGGCGGGCGTGGGTGCCCGAGGCCAGCGCCTACCCCTACGGCCTCGTGCTGGCCCCCGACGTGCACCGCCCGGACCTGCCCTCCCTGGACGGGCCCCAGCGCGACGGGCTCGGCGACCTTCTCGTCGACGTGCTGGCCCGCCTCGACCAGCTGTTCGACGCCCCGCTCCCCTACATGCTCTGGATCCACCAGCGTCCCACCGACGGCGGGGCCTGGCCCGAGGCCCACCTGCACATCCACGTCGTGTCGCCCATGCGCTCCCCTGGCGTGCAGCGCTACGTGGCCGCGGCCGAGCTGGGCAGCGGCGAGTTCGTCAACCCGGTCGTCCCCGAGGACGCCGCGGCAGCACTGCGAGGAGCGTGACGTGGGACTGCGTGCCTGGGCGCCCGGCCGGGTCAACCTCATCGGCGACCACACCGACTACATGGGCGGGCTCGTGCTGCCCATGGCCATCGGCCTGGGGACCGAGATCACCGGCGACCACGGCGGCAACTGGGTGATGCTGGGGTCGGACCGGTTCGAGGGCGTGGCCGAGATCCCCCTCGCCGGCGTGGACGACCCGGCCGCGGTCGAGCCGCCGTGGGCCCGTTACGTGGCCGCGGTGGTGGGCGAGATCACGCCCGACGACGGGCTGGTCGGCATGGTGCACTCGACGCTGCCCGCGGGCAGCGGCCTGGCTTCGTCGGCCGCGCTCCAGGTGGCGGTGGCCACCGCCCTCGGGGCGGACCTCGGCGACCCGCTGGCCGTGGCCCAGGCCTGCCAGCGGGCCGAGCAGCGCGCCACCGGCGTCCCGGTCGGGATCATGGACCAGCTCGTCTCGCTGGCCGCGGTGGAGGGCTCGGTGCTGCGCATCGACTGCGATGCCCTCACCATCGACCACGTCCCGTTCCCCGAGGACGCCGAGATCGTGGTCATCCACTCCGGCGAGCACCGGGAGCTGACCGGATCGGCCTACGCCATGCGGCGCGCCGAGTGCGAGGCGGCCGAGGCGGTGGTGGGCCGCCTGCGCGACGCCGACCCGGTCGATGTCGAGGCCATCGAGGACCCGGTGCTGCGGCGCAGGGCCCGCCATGTGACCACCGAGAACCGTCGGGTCGACGCCCTGGCCAGCGCGCTGGCCAAGGACCAGCTGGCCTACGCGGGCGAGCTGCTGGTCGCCAGCCACGCCAGCCTGCGCGACGACTTCGAGGTCTCGACCCCGATGCTCGACCAGATCGTGGGCACCGTGCGGGGCGTGCCCGGCGTCTACGGCGCCCGGGTCACCGGGGCGGGATTCGGCGGCTGCGTGGTCGTGCTGTGCAAGCCCAAGACCCGCATCGGCGGTCCGGTCGTGTGGCGCGGCCGCCCCGCTCCCGGCGCCGCGCTGCAGAGGACCGATCAGAGCCAGGGCTGAAGCGCGGCGGCCAGCCGCGAGCGGGCGGCGGGCGTCCGGACGCCCCACCAGAAGAGGTCCTGGCCGTCGACCAGGACCACGGGGGCCACGCCGTCGAACAGCGGGATGTGGCGCTCGGCGAACGGATAGGGCTCGCTCGGCGCCAGCACGACGTCTGGCTCCCGGGCCCGCACCTCGTCCAGCGTCACCGTCGGGTACCTGTCGCGGGCACCGGCGAAGACGTTGGCGACTCCGACCGACGCCAGCAGCGAGGACCCGTAGGTGCCGCCGGCCAGGCTCATCCACGGTCGTTTCCAGATCGGGACGAACGCCCGCAGCGACGGCTCGGGATCCGGTGGCAGGTCCGGAACCGGGGGCGCCGGCACCCCCACGAGGCCCGCGAGCATGGCCAGCGCCGGACCGACGTCCGCCACCGAGTCGATCGAGAGCGCGGCGGTCGCCACGCCCGCGGCGGCGAGGGCGTCGGCGTCCTCGCGGCGGTTCTCCTCCACACACAGCACGACCAGGTCGGGGGCCAGGTCGACGATGGCGGCGACGTCGGGGTCCTTGGTACCGCCGACGTGGGGCAGGTCGGGCTGCTCGCAGAACCGGGTGCAGGCGACGGGAGTGACGCCCCAGGCCAGCAGGGTCTCGGTGACCGAGGGAACCAGGCTGACGACCCGCGCCGCCGTCACATCCGGTCGAGGAGCTGCTGCTTCTTCTGCGCGAACTCAGCCTCGGTGAGCACGCCCTGCTTGCGCAGCTCGTCCAGCTCGCGGATCCGGGCCGGGATGTTGTCGTCGCGGTCGCGGTCGTGCTCGTCCTGCACCTCGCGCACCGACTGGCCCACACGGTCGAACTTGCGGTTCTCGTTGGCCTCCATCTGCCGGTAGACCTCGTTCTGCACGGCGGAGGGGTGCTTCACGTTGGAGAAGCGCTGGCGGCCGGTCTCGCTGGCCGACTCGATGACGAGGTCGCCCGCGCCCACGACGCGCTCGAACACCGACTGGCTGAAGAACACGGTGTTGACCCGGTCGAGCGGGATCTCGATGCCGTGCTTGGACAGCACGCCGTGGCGGTAGATCAGCCGGTCGGTGGTGACCACGAAGTTGGTGGTGACCCAGCGCAGGTAGCGCCAGCCGAACCAGCCGAGGGCGACGAGGATGAGGATGCCCGCCGGCACCTGCAGCACCTCGATGTCGGTGCCGCCGAACAGCCACAGGCCGAGGGCGACGGCGCCGAGCAGCGCGAGCAGCGGCCAGGCGAAGAACCACCAGTGAGGGTGGAGGTCGAGGACGATCTCCTCGTTGTCGTTGAGGAGCCGGCGAGGGAACGGCACGGCCAGATCGTATCCCTGCGCTGGGGTTGGGGCGCGCCGGTCCCTGTGCGTGGGCTGTGCGTTCGCTGTAGGAGGGCGATGGCACCCTGCGCGGCGAGGACGTGTTCGCACGCCCTCGCCTGGGACCGGGACCCCTCTCGGTCCCGGGTCGCGGGCCGGCCCGTGGGTGGGGCGGCTCGACCGTCCCGCCCACGGCGGAACGGGCCGGCCCGTCCCCCGGCGGCGGCGGGTTGGTCTCCTTCCCTGTGGCGGCGGGTCGGCCCGCTCCACCGCCGCACGGGGACAGGGAAGGACCAGCTATGCCGACGTACCGGATCGACGTCTACACCGGGCAGGCCACGCCCGGCGTGACCGGTGCGACCGACGCCAACGTCTTCGTGACGCTCTACGGCACCCGGGCATCCAGCGAGGAGCTGCGGGCCAGCAACGGCATCGGGCGCTTCGGGCTCACCGGCCGGGACTCGGTCACGGTGCAGCTCAGCGACCTCGGGGACGTCGGACGCGTGCACGTGCGCCACGACAACACCGGGGTGACACCCGGCTGGTTCCTCGACCGCGTGGTCGTGCGGGACGAGGAGAACGACAGGGAGTGGACCTTCCCCTGCCAGCGCTGGCTGGCGCGCCACCGCGACGATGGCGCGATAGAGCGGGTGATCGACGGGGCGTGACGACCTCCCAGCTACCCGTCCGGCGCGCCGCCCCGAGGGAGCGCCGACACTCGTGTCATCCGACCTCCCCAGGCGAGCCTAGGCTCCTGTCCGGGGCTGGGAGGTGCGCCACCGTGAGGTTCGGCATACTCGGGCCCCTCGAGGTCACCGAGGGGCAAGCGACGCGCAGGGTCGGCGGTCCCAAGACCCGCACCCTGCTGGCCGCCCTCCTGGTCAGGGCCAACGAGGTCGTGCCCGCCCACCTGCTCGTCTCCACGCTGTGGCCCGATGCCGGGAACGTCGAGGGGACCAACAACCTGCACACCCAGCTCTCGCGGCTGCGCAACGCCCTGGGCCGGGACACGGTCGAGCGGCACGAGTCCGGCTACGTGGTGCACTGCGGGCCGGACGAGCTCGATGCGCTGGCCTTCGAGGAGGCCGCCGGGCGGGCCCGGGCCGCGCTGGCCGACGCCCGCTGGGCGGACGCCGCCGGCGAGGCCGCGTCGGCCCTCGCCTGCTGGCGGGGCGACGCCGCCCTGCCCGAGTTCGCCGACCAGCCGTTCGCGATGCCGCGGGCCAGCGCGCTCACCGAGCAGCGCTGGGCCACCTTGGAGTGCAGCATCGACGCCCGGCTGGCCCTGGGCGAGCACCGCGCCCTGGTGGGCGAGCTGGGCGACCTGGTCGAGCGCGAGCCGCTGCGCGAGTGGCTGTGGGGTGAGCTGATGCGGGCGCTGTACCGCTGCGGCCGCCAGGCCGAGGCGCTGCGGGCCTATGAGCGGCTGCGCCAGATCCTCGCGGACCAGCTCGGCATCACGCCCTGTGCGGAGCTGGTCCGCCTCGAGCGGGCGGTGCTGGCCCAGGACCCCGCGCTCGACTGGCAGGCACCGGGGGCGCAAGCCCCGCCTGCGCCGGTCCCCACCAGCACGTTGGCGACGTTCCTGTTCACCGACGTCGAGCACTCGACGGCCCGCTGGGACCGTGATCCCGAGGCCATGGGCACCGCCCTGCGGGCCCACGACGCGCTGGTCCGGGCCGCCATCGAGAGCCACCGCGGCCATGTCTTCGGCCACCCCGGCGACGGTTTCTGCGCGGTGTTCACCACGCCGGCGGACGCGGTGGCGGCCGCGCTCGACGCCCAGCTCCGCCTGAGCGAGCCGGGGTGGGCGGGCGACCCGCTCGACGTGCGCATGGCGGTGCACACCGGCGAGGCCGAGCAGCGGGAGGGCAACTACTTCGGCGCCACCGTGAACCGGGTCGCCCGCCTGCGGGACGCGGCCCACGGCGGCCAGGTGCTCGTGTCGGCGGCCACCCGCGAGCTGATGGTGGACGCGGGCCCGCCCGACAGCGAGCTGGTCGACGTGGGCACGTGGCTGTTCGAGGGCTTCGCCCGGGCCGAGCGGGTCTACCAGCTCCGCCATCCGGGCCTGGCGGCCGGCTTCCCGCCGCTGCGCTCGGGCCGGCCCCACACCGGGGCGCTCCCCCGCCCGGCCACCAGCTTCGTGGGTCGCCCCGAGGAGTGCGAGCAGGTCGCCGCGCTGCTGCGGGCCGAGCGGCTCGTCACCATCACCGGCGAGGGCGGGCTGGGCAAGACCCGCCTGGCTCTGGAGGTCGCCCACCGCGCCAGCCTGGCCGAGTACCCGGACGGGGTCTGGTTCTGCGACGTGTCCTCGGCGCGCGACGCCGACGTCCTGGCCGAGCACCTGGCGGCCAGCATGCGGGTCGCCGCCCCGACCGGGGGCGACGCCCACCGGGCGCTCCTGGCCTCGGTGCCCGGCGCCCGCCTGCTGCTGGTGGTGGACAACTGCGAGACGCTGCGCCCGGCCGTGGCCCGCCTGGTCGGCGACCTCATGGCTGCCGGGCCCGGCGTGCGGATCATCGCCACCAGCCGGGCGGCACTGCGGGTGCACGGCGAGCAGGTCCTCCCCCTCGACCCGCTCGGCCTGCCGGACGGGCCCGGCACCGACTCGGCGAACGGGCCCGCGCCCGCTGTCCAGCTCCTCATCGACCGGGCCCGGGCCGCGGGGGCCCGGGTGTCGCCCGACCAGCCGGGGATCGGCGACATCGTCTTCCGGCTCGACGGGCTGCCGCTCGCCATCGAGCTGGCCGCGCCTCGCCTGGCCACGATGTCGCCCGCAGCGGTGGCGGCCCGGCTGGACCGCCGCTTCGACCTGCTGGCCCCCGCGCCGGCCGGCTCCCCCGCCCGCCACCGCACCCTGTGGGCCACCGTCGACTGGTCGTTCCAGCTGCTCGGGGCCGACGCCCGCACCCTGTTCGCCGCCCTGTCGGTGTTCCGGGGCGGATGGACGCTCGACCAGGCCGAGCGGATCGCCCCGGCGGCGGGGCTGGACGAGGCCGCCGTCGCGCCGCTCATGGCCGAGCTGGTCGAGCAGTCCTTGGTCCGCATCGACCTGCCCTCGGACGGCTCGGCCCGCTACGACATGCTCAGCGTCATCGCGGCCTACGCCGCCGACTACCTAGCCGAGACCGGCGACGCGGCCGCAGTGGCCGACCGCCACGCCGGCCACTTCCTGTGGCTGGCCGAGGAGGCCGTCCCCTACCGCCGGGGGCCCCGGGAGCCCGTGTGGGTGGCCGGGCTGCGGGCCGAGTGGGCCAACCTGCGCGCCGCGTACGACTGGTTCGTGAGCTCGGGCCGCATCCGGGATGCGCTGCGGCTCATGACCGCCCTCACCGACGAGCTGCTCATGCGGGAGCGGCGCGAGATCGGGCGCTGGGCCGAGCAGCTCCTGGCCCATCCGGGCGCGCAAGGCGAGCCGCTGCGGGCGGTGGCCCTGGCGCTGGCGGGGATCACGGCGGGCGTCGAGTCCCGGGTCGACGACGCCCGCCGGCTGAGCACCGAGGCGCTGGAGGTGGCCGCAGAGCCCGGCGACGGGCCCTGGTGGATCGCCCACAACACGCTGTCGTTCCTGGCGGCGAACGTCCAGGACGAGGCGGCGTGGGAGTCCCACTTGGAGGCCATGGAGGCCCACAGCCGGGCCACCGGCGACCCTCTGGCCGAGGCGCTGGCCCAGTTCGACCGGGCGCTCGTCTTCGAGATGGCGGGCGTCCCCGAGCGCGGCCTGAAGGCGGCCGAGGAGCTGATGGAGCTGGCCGAGGAGCGGTCCAACCCGTCGCTGCGGTGCATGGCACTGCTGTCGCACGCCCGGGTGGTGGCGCACGACGACCCGGCCACGGCTCGCGCCGAGCTGCACGAGGCGCTGGCCCTGGCCTCGGCCGCCTCGGTGGCGATCGTGGTCCAGCAGGCGCTGAGGGGCCTGGAGGAGCTCAACGCCCGCTCCGGCGGCCATGCCGCGGCGCTCGCCTCGTTGCGGGAGGTGGCGCGCCGGTTCGCCGACCGGGGCAACGTGGCCGAGCAGACGCTGACCGTGATCAGCATGCTCGACCCGCTGGTCGCCCTGGGGGCTTTCGAGGTGGCGGCCACCATCTGCGGGGCCGTGTCCCGCACGCCGTGGCACAACACCGCCCGGAGCCTGATGATCGACGCCACGGTGGCCGAGCACCTGGACCGGGAGCGCTACAACGCGGCCCGGCGGGCGGGAGTGGCGATGACGCCGGCGGATCTCGTCGCCTACGCGTCGGCCCAGGTGAAGGAGCTGGCGGGTGACAGCGGTCCCCCTTGACGATCGCCGGCTCGACGAGCTACGCACCATCGGAGACCCCGAAGCCGACGCCCTGGCGGCCGCGCTGCGCGCCGGGCACGAAGAGCTCGACGAGCGCGAGCTGGTGCGGGCCGTGCTCGACCAGATCGGCCACGCCGGAGCGGGCGGCGGCGAGTTCGCGGGCCTCCGGGACTGGCTGTTCGGCGGGCCGCCGCTGCCGGAGTGGTCCGACCCGGCGCGGATCCAGGCCGGCCAGGAGTTCTTCTGCGAGTGGGCCCTGCCCATCTGCACCTCGCTGTTCTGCGCGTCGCTCCCGACCGGCTACGCGGCCGCCAAGGGGGTGCAGGTGCTGGCGCTCACGTCGGACCTCGCCACCGGCGACATGCGCCGGCGCATCGGCGAGACGGCGCAGATGCTGGTCGACGTGATGGACCTTGGGACGTCCTCGCCCGCGGCGCTGGAGCCCGGCGGACAGGGCTACATGACGGCGCGCGGCGTGCGGCTGCTGCACGCGGTGGTCCGCCACGCCATCACCACCAGCCCGGCCGTGGCGCAGACGTGCGACGAGGCCGAGTCGCCCCGCTGGTGCTCGGAGTGGGGCCATCCGGTCAACCAGGAGGACCTGCTGGGCACGCTGCTCACGTTCAGCGTGTCGGTGCTGGCGGCCCTCGACCGGCTGGGCATCCCCTACGACCCCGACGGGGCAGAGAGCTACATGCACGTGTGGTGCGTCGTAGGCAGCGTCCTCGGCATCGAGCCCGGCCTCCTCCCCCTGTCACGGGCCGAGGCCGAGGACCTCGCGAGCGAGATCTTCCGCCGCCAGCACGCCGCCAGCTCGGCCGGCCGGCGGCTCATGACCGTCCTGCTCACGGAGATGGAACTCGCCATGCCCTGGGGCCTGCGCAACGTGCCCCGCACCCTGGTGCGGCACCTCACGGCCCCGGGCGTGGCCGACATGCTGGCCGTGCCCAAGGCCTCGTGGTGGCGGCCGGCGCTCGGCAGCATGCGGGTCACCGGCCCGCTGGCCCGGCGGGTCCCGGCGGCCCGGCGAGCGTTCGAGGCGCCGGGGAACCTGCTGGGACGCTCGATGATGCGCATGTTCGTGGATCGCTCCTTGAACGGCGGCCATGCCGCGTTCCGGCTCGACCTCGCCGCGGCCGGGGCGCTGGCGGTGGACCCGTCACCCTCCGGACGAGAGCGGCGGGAGCGCCGCCGGCACACGCGGATCCGGCGCCACGCGCCCCACGTGGACACGGCCGCTCCCGGGGCCGCGCTCCTCACCGGCCGGCGGCCCGCGCCCGGCCCCGACGGCGCTGAGGTGGCGCCGTGATCGGCCCGGGCCTGGGCGCCTCTGGTGTCGTGCACGAGGCCGAGGACCGCCGGCGGGAGCTGAGCTACGGGCTGGCCCTGGCCACGGCGGCCGAGCCGGTCACGCTGCCCATCAGCTCCGAGGAGGTCCGCCTCATCGCCAGCAAGGGCTACCCGCTGTGGGAGCCGGTCGAGGTCATGCAGCTGCGCAACCGGCGCATCACCCTGGCGTACTCCGACCTGTCAGTCCGCCTCGCCGACGCCCTGGCCTACGGCGGCCACCGTCGCCAGGCCAACTGGTGCACGTTCTCCGCCTGGTCGTCCAAGACGATCGGCGGCTGGATCGAGGACGACCCCGAGATCGATCCGATCGACCCCGACTGGGTGCCGGCCTGGGTCACCGAGCAGCTCACGGACGCGCTCCGCTGGGTGCTGACCCGCGACAACGGGGCCACCTACCGCGCCCTGGCGGCCGGGAACCGCTTCGTGTTCCTCGAGATCGGCCTGGCCTTCGCCCTGTTCCTCGAGGCGTTCGACCCCCGGCGCCTCACCGGCGCGGACGAGCAGGCCTGGGCCCGCTACTGGGGCCGCATGGAGGCGGTCCTGGCCGAGCAGGCCCGGCTCGACCCGAGCTGGATGCTGACCGAGAACCCGCCCTCCACCGAGCTCGAGCTGGGCCTGCGCCAGTACTTCGAAGCCCTGTTCACCGGGGATCCCAAGGAGCGGGCCGAGCGGGTGCTGGCCGGCAACCTGCTGATCGGCGCCTACGAGCAGCGCCGCGTCGACGGCTACGTGTCGGCCTCGCTGGCGCTGTTCACCGGCCCGGCCATGCGGCGCCTCGTGTGCCGGCGCTTCGACCGGGCGTGGTCGTGGCGCACCTGGCCGTCGTCGCTCTACGCCTCGTTGATGTCGCAGTTCATGGTGCTCAAGCTGCCGGACGAGGTGCTGACGCTGGGCCGGCCGCTCCCGGCCCCGGCCCCGTCCGGCACGCCGCTGTTCCCGAAGGACCTGCAGGCGATCACCTTGCCCCTGACCCAGGCGCTGCTGACCCGCTACGACCTGTCCGACGGCCGCGACGAGGGCCGGCGGGTCCACAACTGGAGCTCCTACGACGACCGCATGAGCTACATCGCCAACCTGTTCCGGTCGCGCCAGCAGCACGAGCCCCTGTTCTCCAAGCCCTTCCCGCCCGACGTCGAGGCCAAGCTGCTCAAGGGCGAGCTGGCCCCGGGCGCCACGACCGCGGTCCCCCCCGGGGGCCCCATCCCGCCGGCCGAGCACTGAGGTAGAAGGGCCCGCCCGCCCTACTGCCTCAGGCTCGCGGCACGTCATCCCCAGCCGAGCTCGTGGAGCTTGCGGTCGCCGATGCCGAAGTGGTGGGCGACCTCGTGGACGACGGTCACCTTGACCTGCTGGACGACCTCGTCCTCGGTGCGGCACAGGGAGCAGATGGGCAGGCGGAAGATGGTGATCCGGTCCGGCATCGTGACCCCGCCCGAGCCGTACCAGGCGCCGCGCTCGGTGAGCGGGATGCCGACGTAGCGACCCAGCAGCCGGCCCCGGCGGATGCCGTCCTCCACCACGACGACCACGTTGTCCATGAGCTGGGCCAGCTCGTCGGGGATCCCGTCGAGCGCGGTGCCGACCAGCTCCTCGAACCGCTCGTGGGACACCTCGATCACCGCAAGGAGCGTACGCGGCCGAATACTGTCTCCGACGTTGGCCGATCTGCTGTTGGATGACCTCGACGATGCGCAGCGCCGGGCCGTGACCTCGCCCGCCCGGCCGCTGGCGATCCTGGCGCCGGCCGGATCGGGCAAGACCCGGGTGCTGGCCCGCCGCATCGCCTGGCGGGTGGAGACGGGCGACGCCGACGCCAGCCATGTCCTGGCCCTCACGTTCACCCGCAAAGCCGCCGGCGAGCTGGACAGCCGGCTGCGGGCGCTGGGACTGCGCTCGGGGGTGGCCGCCGGGACCTTCCACGGCGTGGCGTACGCCCAGCTGCGGTCGTGGTGGGCCGACCACGGTCAGGCCGCGCCCGGGCTCCTGGCCCGCAAGGCGCCGGTGCTGAGCGCCATCGTGTCCGGCTCGCCCCTGACCGTGGCCCAGCTGGCGGGCGAGATCGAGTGGGCCAAGGCCCGCCTCGTCGGACCCGACGGCTACGCGGAAGCCACCGCGGCGGCCCGGCGCCGCGCCCCGACCGCGGCCGAGCGGGTGGCCGAGCTCTACCGGGCCTACGAGGACGACAAGCGCCGCGCCCGCATGGTCGACTTCGACGACCTCCTGCGGCTGTGCAGCCACCTCGTCGAGACCGACAGCGCCTTCGCGGCCGCGCAGCGGTGGCGCTTCCAGCACCTGTTCGTGGACGAGTTCCAGGACGTGAACCCGCTCCAGCTCCGGCTGCTCGACGCGTGGCGCGGCGACCGCTACGACCTGTGCGTGGTCGGCGACCCGCACCAGGCCATCTACGGCTGGAACGGGGCCGACGCCGGCTTCCTCCAGGGCTTCCGGCGCCTGTACCCGCCGGCCGAGGTGATCTCGCTGGTCGGGAACTACCGCTCCACTCCCCAGGTGCTGGCCGCGGCGGCCGACGTGCTGGCGCGGGCCGGAGCGGGCGAGGCCCGGGTGACCGCCACGCGGGTCGAGGGCCCGCCGGTCCGGCTCGAGCGCCACCCGGACGAGCGGGCCGAGGCCCAGGCCATAGCCCGAGCCGTGCGGGACCGGCGCAGCCCGCGGGCCGCGTGGTCGTCCCAGGCCGTGCTGGTCCGCACCCACGCCCAGGTCCCGGTCATCACCGAGGCGCTGCGCCGCACCGGGGTGCCCCACCACGTCCGCGGGGCCGGCAGTGTGGTCGAGCGGCGGGAGGTCCGCGACGCCCTCGACCTGCTGCGGCGCTCGGGCGGCTCGCTGGCCACCTGCCTGCCCGACCTGGCGGCGCTGGCGGCAGAGATCGACGGCGACGCCGGGGCCGACCTCGATACGGAGGCGCGGGCCGACCTGGACATGGTGGTCCAGCTGGCGCACGACCACCTGCGGCTCGACCCCCGGGCCGGCGCCACCGGGTTCGTGTCCTGGCTGGTGGCCACGCTCCAGTCCGAGAGCGGCGAGGTGCGGCGCGACGCCGTCACGGTGGCCACCTTCCACTCGGCCAAGGGCCTGGAGTGGCCGGTCGTGCACCTGGCCGGGCTGGAGGACGGCCTCGTCCCCATCACCCATGCCCGCACCAACGCCCAGAGGGCGGAGGAGGCCCGGCTGCTGTACGTGGCCATGACCCGGGCCGAGGACGAGCTGCGCTGCTCCTGGGCCGCCAGCCGCAGCTTCGGCGGCAAGCCCGCCGACCGGCGGCTCACGCCCTGGCTGGCGGGGCTGGCCGGCCAGCAACGCGCGAGGCCCGGCGAGCCGGGCGACAGCGCCGCCACGGCCTCCGGCAGGGC
>JBKPRS010000241.1:0-28482 GCA_046734695.1 Actinomycetota bacterium
CGCACCCGCTCCAGGCGGGCCAGCGCGGCCGAGGGCACGCCCGTGACGACCTGGACGCGCTCGCGCAGGTCGGCGAGGAGGCTGCCGTCCTTGCGCAGCGCGCGCCGGGTCGATCCCGGCAGCGCCAGGGGCTGGAGGTACGGGAGCGCGCTACCGACCTGGCCCGCGCCCACCGCGTCCACCGCGGCGTCGACCGCGGCGGGTGCGCCGACGACCAACGCCGTCGCCACCAGCAGCTGGGCCGTGTCCCGGGCCATGTCACGCTCGCTGGCCGCCACCCGGGCCGAGTCGAAGCCGCCCAACACGGCGCGGCCGTCGGGCGTGATCGTGAACCGGCCGAGGCCCAGTGAGCGGTGGGCGATGCCGGCGCGATGGAGGCATCCGACCTGGCGCCAGGCGTCGACGAGTGGGCCCGCGGCCAGCTCCTCGGCGTCGAGCGTGGCCGCCGGCACGCCGTCGACGGCCTCGGTCACCAGCCCGATCGACCCGCCGGGCGAGCCGACCACCGTCCGCACGGTCCGCACCCGGGCCCCGCCGGTGGCCGCCATGGTCTGGGCCAGCGCCTCGTGCTCGACCCGCCGCTGCACTGTGAAGTGCGGCTGGTCCACCTCCGCGCTGCGCAGCCGGGCGTAGCGCCACAGCCGGGACAGCAGGTCGGCCGAGCGGTCCCGGGACGTCCGCACCGCCAGCCGCAGCCGCTCGCCGCCGGAGAGCTCGACCCGGTAGAGCAGCGGCTCGGTCCCCGGGCGCTGCTCGATGCGCGCCACTGGCCCCAGGCGCCCGACCATGCTGAGCAGCTCCGGGGCCTTGGGCTCGGGGCTGGGGGTGCCGATGAGGACCAGGGCGGCGCTGCCCACCACCAGCCCGACGGCCAGCGCCAGGGCCACGTCGAAGGCGGGCTCGCCCGAGGACACCATGCGCAGCAGCACCAGGAACGTCACCCCGAACCACAGGGCCCGCCGCCACGCCTGGGGCAGCCAGGGCGAGGCGATGACGACCATGGCCACCACCGAGGCGATGAGCGACGCGGTGGCGAAGCGGGGGTCGGTGATCTCGACGTCGCCGCCGGTGTCGGCCCGCACGCGCTCGACCATCCCCCGGTCCGACAGGAGGCGGTCGAGGCCGATCATCACCCAGCTGGCGACGTAGCCGCCCAGCAGCAGCGCCAGCGCCCGGCGGTAGCGGTGCCGCACCACCAGCACGAGGATGGCCAGGAGCGGCACGGCCGCGGCGAGCACGAAGGCCAGCGCGGTGGCGACCTCGGCGATGCGATCGGGGACGTGGTCATAGCCCTCGACGATGTCGGCCTCGATGCCGCCGACGGTGTTGCGCGCCACCGTGGTCGCCAGCAGGCCGAACCCCAGCAGCGCCAAGCCGAGCAGCAGCCGCAGCACGTCCGCGGGCGACCGCTCCCGCCCGCGGGGTCGCAGCACCACCTCGGGGGCACCGCCGACGTCCGGCACGAGGTGGGGGACGGCGCTCAGCGGTCGTGCACCGGGTCGATGGTGTGGAACAGGAGCGACGCCACCAGTCCGCAGAGGATGCCGATCCCGGCACCGCCCACGACGTCGAGGGGCAGGTGGGCCCCGTAGTAGATGCGGGCCAGGCCCACCAGGCCGGCCAGCGTGAACGGCACCACGCGCCAGCGGCCGGGCAGCAGCGGCGTGATCACCGTGGCCACCGCGAAGGCGATGGCGGTGTGGCCGGACACGTAGCCGCGCCCGTGCAGTCCTGCCTCGCGCACGTCCACCTTGGCCAGCAGATCGCCGGGCCGGCCGCGCTGGACGGCGTCCTTGACCAGCTTGGCCATGATCCAGGCGAGCAGCGCCGCGGTGGACGCCGCCAGCGCCGGGCGCCGCCGCCGGGTGGCGGCGTACACGCCGAGGCCGGCGAGCGCGACCATCCAGAAGTTGCCGAGCTGCATGACCGGCCACAGCGGCCAGCGCAGCGCGTCCGGGAGGCCGTTGACGGCCTCGAAGACCCGCACCTCCCAGGCGGGGACCGAGTCGGTCCGGTCGGACAGGAGCAGAAGGCTCAGGCCCAGCAGGCCCGCGCCCGCGGCCGCTTCCACGGCGTGGCGGCCCCACGGGCGGGCCCCGATGCGCGGGCGCCGCGCGCTGCGCAGCGCCATCGTCAGGGAGCCGCCGGGCGGCGAGGAGGGATCGAGGTGGGCACTCCGTCCATCGCGGTGGCTCCGATCAGACGGTGCTGGTCGTCACGTACCGTACTGATCGACGGGGACACCGACGACCAGGTTGAGCCCCGAGCCGATGGCCACACCCAGTGCGGCTCCGCAGATCACGTCCAGGGGGTTGTGGGCGCCTACGTAGACCCGGGCCACCATGACGAGTCCCAGCAGCACCCAGGGCACGAACCGCCACTGGCGGGGCAGGTACGGCACGATAAGGCAGGCCATCGCGGCGACCAGCACGGCGTGGCCGGACACGAAGCTCTCGCCCACCGCGTGCACGTCGCCCCGCAGCTCCGCGGACGCGCCGATGGTCGTGCCGGGACGTTGCCGGGACACCGCTGCCTTCACCGCCCGCTCCAGCCCCAGCTTGAGCAGCGTGGCCAGCAGCAGGGCGATGGCCAGCCGGTAGCGGCGCGTCAGGGCCGCGACCACCGCCAGGATGGGGCCCACGATCACCACGCCCAGCTGCTGGAACGGCCACAGCAGCGGGTACAGGAAGTCGGGCAGGCCGTTGATCGCGTCGAAGACGCTGCGCTCCCAGTCGGGGACGTTGCCGTTGCGCACGACGCCCATCCCCGCCAGCAGGATGGCCAGGCCGACGGCGGCCGCCAGCGCGTCGCCGGGCCGGCGCTCGTAGCGCACCGACGTCACCGGGTCGACAAGCCCACTCATTGCCCGCTCATCCCGTGCACTCCGCGCCGGCGCCACACAGGGCCAGGCCGTTCATGTCGTGCACGTGCTCGACGAGCTGGGCGCGGGGCACGAAGCCGAGCGCCTGCTCTACGTCGAAGAGCAGCTCCGCGCTGCCCTGCTGGTTGAAGTTGAGCGCGTAGGTCACGCAGCCGCCGGGGAACAGGTAGAAGCGCGTGGTGCGCAGCCCCGGAGGGAGCCGCTTCGGGAGCTCGTAGCGGTCGGTGCCCACCTCGTCGCTGGCGCTGGGGGTGGCGCCGGACACGTCGCAGTCCTCGGGCCGCACCAGCGTGACCCGCACGGCATGGTCCCCGGCCTGGTCGGAGTCGAGCCAGAACGCGGCCTCGTGCCGCTCGACGTGGGCGCCGCCCAGCTCCCAGCCCGCGGGCAGCGCTTCGAGGCACGGCACCTGGGTGGCCTCGGGGACGGCTTGGGCCATGAGGACCATCAGCCGCCCGGTGCCGCAGTCGGGCGAGGCGTCGATCTCGATGTCGTGGCTGGGGGTGAACATGCTGACCGTCTGCGCGATGACCAGGATCATGCCCACCACCAGGGCGATCGCCAGCGCCACCCGCCCGAAGCTCCAGCGCTGCAGGGCGATGCGGGGCCGGTGCGGCGCCAGCTCCCGGAACCGGGTCAGCAGGTTCCGGCCGTCCGCCTTCATCGCCGCCCGCAGCTGGGTGGGACTGGCCACGCCCCGGGTGGCGGCGAAGGCCTCGGCCATGTCGTCGGGCGTGAAGAACGCCAGCGCCCGCTGGTAGACCCGCTCCGGATCGGTGCGCACGGCCAGGACCAGCATCATGTTCCCGAGGTCCACGGCCTGGCGCCACGGGGAGGGTCGCACCTGGGTGAAGGCGGCGTCGATCAGGTACACGTGCCCGCTGCGCACCATGAGGTTGGCGGGCTTGATGTCCCGGTGCGCCAGCCCGCTGTCCCACAGGCGGCGCATGATCCCCAGGGCCTCGTCGATGACGGCGTCGTCGACCTCGACCTCGGGCTCGCCGATCTCGACCGCGCCCTCGATGAAGCTGGTGACCAGCATGTACTCCCGCTCGGGGGTGATCTCGACGATCCCGTACGGCGTGGCCGTCGGGATCCCGGCGTCGCGCAGCAGCCGCAGCGCGTAGTCCTCGTACTCCACCAGGCGGCGGACGCTGGAGAACCGGGCCTCGTCCTCCAGGCGCCCGTAGAGCAGGCGGCGCCCGAGCTTGTACCACCGGTCCGCCCGCACGTGGTTCATGGCGAAGAGCTTGCCGAACAGGTAGGTGTCGGCCCCCGCCCCGTCCTCGGTGGTGGTCTCCACCCGCAGCCGCAACGGTGTCGAGCCGCCCGAGCCCGCCAGGCCGACCGGCTTGGCCTCGAGCACGGTCAGGCCCAGCTGGTCCTGCACGGCCCGGATGATGGCCTCGCCGCGGCGGCCGCCGACGTCGAGGTGTGCGGTCTTGCCCCGCCCGTACGCCACCGGCACGTACTCGTTGGGCGTGAACAGCCGGAACGCGGCCAGCGGGAAGGCGGTGCCGATGATCAGGCCCACGGCCACGTCGAACGGGTGCTCCACCGCCAGGTAGAGCCGGGCACCGAAGATCACGGCCAGCACGCCGCCCGCGACCCACTTGGCCCGGTTGCGGGCCTGACCCGCGGGCACCAGGCTGTAGAGGACGGCCACGAGCACCGCGGACACGATCACCGCCGGCGGCGAGGGCGAGGAGAAGCCCGCCCATCTCCCGATGATCACCACGTCGTAGGGCCGGGGCCGGGAGAAGCCCTGATACAGCACGACGCCGACGAGCTCGGTGACCAGGATGGCGGCCAGGAACGTGAACAGGTGGCGCCAGCGCCGGAACACGATCTGCGCCACGACGACGCCGAGGGCGAAGAACGTCATCCACCAGCCGGTGGCGACGCGGTCGATGCCCCGGGCGAGGCTGGTGAGCCAGGGGGTGCGGAACGTGGCGAGGAAGCGCAGCACCGCGGCATCGGCCTGGTCCACCAGCCGCCGGGCGTCCGCCGACACCAGGCACAGCAGGATGGCCAGCACCGCCACGACCAGGGCCGCGGTCCAGCGCTTGCCGGTCCGCCCCAGGCTGCGGGGCAGAGGCGGCGCCGCCCCGGTCGGACGCCGCCGGCGACCGCCGCGCTGGCGGCCCCGGGCCTCCGCCTCCGCGACCGTCTGGGCGTTGCGAGACTCGACCTCGCGAGCGACTTCGCCAGACGTGGTCATGTCAGCCCCCTGTCGGCCAGCCAGGCGGCCGCCACGCCGGCGGCGGGCTCGCCGGCGGCCAGCTGCGCGTTCATGGCCTTGAGGCTCTCGGTCGTGAGGGCGGCGGACACGGCGTCGGCGGTGGCCGCGAAGTCGTCGCCCCAACGGTCCAGGACCTCCTGGCGCACCAGGGGCGTGACGTTCTCGGCGGGCTGCAGGCCGCGGTCGTCCGTGAGCATGACCAGGCCCTCGTCCTCGATGCCGGGATCAGTGGTGAACAGCAGCCCGGCGTCCACGTGCCCACCTTCGAGTGCCTGGTGAGTCAGCGGGCCGCCCACGTCGAGCGGCATGAAGTGGGCGAAGTCGAGCCCGTAGGTCGAGCGCAGCCCGGCCAGGCAGAACGGCCGCTCCGGGCAGCCGGGCGGTCCGCCGAACGTGAGCTCCCCGTCGACCGCCCGCAGGTCGCTGACCTTGCTGAGCCCGTAGCGGTCCGCGACCGCCTCGGTGACCACCACCGCGTTGGCGTCCTGGGCCGGGGACGGCGCCAGCGCCACCAGCGGCCGGTCCCGCAGCTGGCGCTGGAGGGAGGCGTAGGTGGCGGCCTGGTCGCTGGTCGGTCGGGGCCCGCCCCGCGAGAGGAACTGCATCGCGGTGCCCGCGTACTCCGGCACGAACTCCACCAGGCCCCGGGCCAGGGCGGGCTCGACCAGCTCGCGGGGCCCGACGTTGAGGGCGAGGTCCACGTCGTAGCCGGCGGCTTCCAGCGCCTGGCCGTAGATCTCGGCCAGCAGCTCGCTCTCGGAGAAGTCGAACGAGGCCACCGTGATCTGGTCGTCGCCCAGCGTGCGGGCCGCGTCGTCGCGCGCCGGAGCGTCGCCGCACCCGGTCGCCGGCCACAGCGCGGCCAGAGCGACGGCAGCGATGAAGGTGTGACGCCTGTGGGCTCGCATCCGGTTCGCCCCCTCCGTCGCTAGTCCTCTACCAGACTCCCACAGCGCATCTCCGAAAGGAACCCGTTGCTATACCACAGCACTACGACGAAACTCGTTGTGTATGGCGCAGCCACAGCCTGATCCGACCATGACGGAGGTCGAGGGTGGTGAGCCGGCGCCCCGGGCGACCGGGTGGCGTGACCCCCGGGTGCGTCGGGCGCTGCAGGCGGCGGTGTCGATCCTGTTGGTGGGCGGGATCTTCTACTTCGTGCTCGGGCAGTTCGCCGACCTGTCCTCGGTCTGGCGGGCGATCCGCTCGCTGACCCGCTACGAGGTGGCCATCCTGGTGGTCCTGGCGGCCTGGAACCTCGTCACCTATTGGATCCAGATGGTGGTGTCGACGCCCGGGCTCACGTACCCGCAGTCCATGGTTCTCACCGAGTCGACCACCGCGGTGTCCAACGCCCTGCCCGCGGGCGGCGCCATCGGCGTCGGGCTGACCTACTCGATCCTGGGCTCGTGGGGGTTCTCCAACTCGCGGGCCACGCTGGCCGTGCTGGTCAGCGGCATCTGGAACAACTTCGCGAAGCTCGGGATGCCGGTGGTGGCGCTGGCCATCCTGGCCGTCCAGGGCCAGTCGAGCGGCGGCCGGATGGTGGCGGCGGCGGCCGGCCTGGTGGGGCTGATCGCGGTGGTCACGATCTTCGCGTTGATCCTGCACAGCGAGCCGTTCGCCCGCCAGCTGGGCCTGTTCACCCAGCGGATCGCCACCCGCATCCGCCGCGTGTTCCGCAAGGGCCCCGCCACCGGCTGGGACCTGGCTGTCACCAAGTTCCGCGGCCGGGTCCTGGCCTACGTCCACCGGCGCTGGGTGGCGCTCACCGTCGTCACCGTGGTCGGGCACCTGTCCCTGTTCCTGGTGCTCCTGGCCTGCCTGCGGGTCATGGGCGTGTCCGAGCAGGAGGCGGGCTGGGCCGAGGTGCTGGCCGTGTTCTCCTTCGCCCGGCTGGTCACCGCCATCCCGATCACGCCCGGCGGCGTGGGCATCGTGGAACTGGCGCTCATCGGGGGTATCAGCGCCGCGGGCGGCGAGCGGGCCGAGGTGGTGGCGGCCGTGCTCATCTACCGGTTGCTGACCTATGTCGTGCCCATCGTGTTCGGCGGGATCACCTATGTGTACTGGCGCCGCAACCGGTCCTGGCGGGATTCGGCGCCCCCGGCGCCCGATTGGCTCACCCCGTCGCTGGCGGCGATGGGGTAACCCCGTTGCCATCCCGGGGTACGACGTCGAAACTCGGTGTGCATGGCGCTCCCCGAGCCCGACGCCCCGGCCGCCGGGCCCACCCCGGGCTCTGACGGCCGCCTGGCGGACCAGCCGCACGGCTGGCGCGAACCGCGGGTGCGGCGGGCACTCCAGGCCGCGGTGTCGATCCTGGTGGTGGGCGGGATCTTCTGGTTCGTGCTGGGCCAGTTCGCCGACCTGTCCGCGGTGTGGCGCACGATGCGCTCGCTGAACAGGTTCGAGGTGGCGGTGCTGGTCGGGCTGGCGGCCTGGAACCTGGCCGCCTACGGGATCCAGATGGTGGTGGCGACGCCCGGCCTCTCCTACCCGCAAGCCATGGTGCTGACCGAGTCGACCACCGCGGTGTCCAACACCCTGCCTGCGGGCGGGGCCATCGGCGTGGGCCTCACCTACCAGATCCTGGGCTCGTGGGGATTCTCCAGCTCCCGGGCCACGCTGGCAGTGCTGGTCTCCGGCGTCTGGAACAACTTCGTCAAGCTGGGCATGCCGGTGGTGGCCCTGGCCATCCTGGCCGTCCAGGGCGAGGCGAGGGGCGGGCGCCTGGCGGCGGCGCTGGCCGGCCTCGTGGGACTGGTCGCGGTCGTGGCGATCTTCGCCCTCGTCCTGCGCAGCGAGCCGTTCGTCCGCCGGCTGGGCCTCGTGACCCAGGGGATCGCCACTCCGATCCGCCGGGTGTTCCGCATGGGCCCGGCCACCGGCTGGGATCAGGCGGTCGTCAGGTTCCGGGGCCGGGTCCTCGGCTACGTCCACCGGCGCTGGGTGGGGCTCACGCTGGTGACCATCGTGTGCCACCTGTCCCTCTACCTGGTGCTGCTGGCGTCCCTGAGGGCCATGGGCGTGTCCGAGCAGCAGGCGAGCTGGGCCGAGGTGCTGGCCGTGTTCTCCTTCGCCCGCCTGGTCACCGCCATCCCGATCACGCCCGGCGGCGCGGGCATCGTCGAGCTGGCGCTGATCGCCGGGATCACCACCGCGGGCGGCGAGCGGGCCGAGGTGGTGGCGGCCGTGCTCGTCAACCGGCTGCTGACCTACGTGGCGCCCATCGTGATCGGTGGGGTCACGTACCTGTTCTGGCGCCGCAACCGGTCGTGGCGTGACTCGGCACCCCCGGCGCCGGACTGGCTCACCCCCTCCCTGGCGGTGATGGGCTGACCGTCACCACGGCGTGTACCAGCGGGTGGGCGGGTAGCGGACCGCGCCGCCCTGGCGGCCCGGGACCAGGTAGCTGACCTCACGCTCGCGGGGCACGCCGTCGGCGTCGTCATGGTTCGCCGACACGCCGAGGCCGATCAGCCCACGGCGGATGGGTACGACCCGGGCGACGTGGTCCGCCAGCTTCGTGAGCCACACGTCGAGCGGCTCGCGCCAGGCGCGGTTCTGCTCGTAGCCGTCGATCGGGTACCAGATGTCGGGCAGCACCCGCTCCAGGTCGGCGATGGGCAGGGCGACTGTCAGCCCGCCGCCGTCGACCGCCACCACGTACGGGATCCGGCCGGCCGGGGTCCGGGCCTCCCCCGACGCGAGGTCGGGATGGGACCGGATCGCCTCCGCCGCCTCGGCCAGCCGGGCCTCGTCCACGGGGCGGAGCCAGAGCTCGTAGGATGTCCCAGCCATCGGCCGCACCCTACGGCGGCCGGGCTTGCTGTTTCGGCTCCCTTGCCCGTAGGCTTATCCGTCGCTCTTGGCGCGTCTCGCGCCCGCGCACCCGCACTGCAATCACATGAAGGTGGCACGCGTGCCCACGTACACCCCGAAAGCCTCAGAGATCCAGCGTGCCTGGTTCGTCGTCGACGCCGACGGCCTGGTCCTCGGCCGCCTCGCCACCGAGGTGGCCCGGGTGCTGCGCGGCAAGCACAAGCCCACCTTCGCCCCCCACCTCGACACGGGCGACCACGTCATCATCGTGAACGCCGACAAGGTCGTGCTCACGTCGGACAAGGGCGATCGCAAGGTCGTGTACCGCCACTCGGGCTACCCGGGCGGCCTCAAGGCCGAGACGTTCGGCCGGCTCCTGGCCCGCAAGCCGGAGGAGGCGGTGCGCCGCAGCATCCGGGGCATGCTCCCCAAGACCCGCCTCGGCCGCCAGCAGCTCACCAAGCTCAAGGTGTACGCCGGCCCGAACCATCCCCACGCCGCCCAGCAGCCGCAGCCCCTCGACGTGGCCCACGCCCGTCGACCCACCGCCTGAGGACGCTTTTCGCCATGCCCACTCCGCTCGCGCAGACCACCGGCCGCCGCAAGGGCGCTGTCGCCCGGGTCCGCATCCGTCCCGGCACCGGGACCATCACCGTCAACTCGCGGGAGATGGCCAACTACTTCCCGTCCAAGGCACACCAGATGATCCTCACGGAGCCGCTGCGCCTGACCAGCACGGACGAGGCCTACGACATCGACGCCACCCTGCACGGTGGCGGCGTGTCCGGCCAGGCCGGGGCCCTGCGACTGGGCATCGCCCGGGCGCTGGTGGAGATCGACTCCGAGATGCGCACCACGCTCAAGCGGGCCGGCTTCCTGTCGCGTGACCAGCGCGAGAAGGAGTCGAAGAAGTACGGCCTCAAGAAGGCCCGCAAGGCTCCTCAGTACTCCAAGCGCTGAGGCGGGGGCGGAGACGCCCATGCTGAAATTCGGGACCGACGGCGTGCGGGGCGTGGCCAACACCGAGCTCACGCCGGAGCTGGCGCTGGCGCTGGGCCGCGCCGCCGCCCGGGTGCTGGGAGGCGACCGCTACGCGGTCGGCCGTGACACGCGCCGGTCCGGCCCTCTGTTGGAGGCCGCGCTGAGCGCCGGGTTGGCGTCCGAAGGCGCGGACGTGACCCTGCTGGGCGTGGCGCCCACGCCCGAGGTGGCGTGGTGGTCGGTGCAGCAGGACGCGCCCGCGGCGGTCGTGTCGGCCTCGCACAACCCGTTCCCGGACAACGGCATCAAGTTCTTCGCCGCCGGGGGCCGCAAGCTCCGCGACGAGGTCGAGGCGAGCGTCGAAGCCGAGCTCGCTCGGCTGCTGAGCGAAGGAGCGACCGACCGCGCGCCGACCGGGGCGGACGTGGGCCGGATCGTCCCCGCCGGCGACGACCACGCCGGCTACGCCGCGGCCGTGGCGGCCACGCTGGAGGGCCGCCGGCTCGACGGCCTGCGGGCCGTGGTCGACTGCGCCAACGGATCCGCGTCCGTGGTGGCACCGGCCGTGCTGGCCGGCCTGGGCGTGGCCGTCGAGGTGCTCTTCGACCAGCCCGACGGCACCAACATCAACGCCGGCTGTGGCTCCACCCACCCCGACACGCTGGCCCGGACGGTGGTCGAGCAGGGCGCGGACCTGGGGGTCGCCTTCGACGGTGACGCCGACCGGGTCATGCTCGTCGACGGCGCCGGCGAGATCGTGGACGGCGACCAGATCATCGCCCTGTGCGCCCGCGACCGCCACGACCGCGGCGCGCTGCGCGGCGACAGCGTGGTCGTCACCGTCATGACGAACCTCGGGTTCCGGTTGGCGATGGACAAGGCGGGTATCACTGTGGTCGAGACCGCGGTGGGTGACCGCTACGTGCTGGAGGCGCTGGAGTCCCGGAGCCTGGCCCTGGGGGGCGAGCAGAGCGGCCACGTCATCTTCCGCGACCTGTGCACCACCGGCGACGGCCTGCTGACCGCGCTGCAGGCGCTCGACGTGGTGGTCCGGTCCGGGCGGCCGCTGGCCGAGCTGGCGGCCGGCGCCATGACCCGGCTGCCCCAGGTGCTGCGCAACGTCCGGGTGGCCGAGCGGGATCCCGCGGTGGTCGATCGCCTGGCGCCGCTCATCGCCGAGGTGGAGGCCCGCCTGGGCGCCGAGGGCCGCGTGCTGGTCCGTCCCAGCGGCACGGAGCCCCTGGTCCGGGTGATGGCCGAGGCGCCCACCCAGGCCGAGGCCGAGGCCGCGGTGTCCCAGCTGGTGGCGGCGGTCGAGGGGGGCGGGCTCTAGCCCGCCCGTAGACTGGCCGGCCATGTGCGGGATCATCGCCGTTGTCCGACGTCCCGGCGCGCGCCAGGCGCCCGCGCCCGGCGACGTCGTCGGGCCCCTGCACGACGCCGTGGCCGAGCTGGCCGGGGATGCGCCGCTGGCCAAGTCCTGCGCGGCCGCGGCCGAGCTGGTGGAGGCGGCCGATGCCCGGCTGCGCGGCGCCGAGGGCGTGTGGGCGCTGGTGCACGACCGCCGGCTGCTGGCCGAGGTCGAAGGCGTCTGCGCCTCGCTGTCGGCCACGGTCGGGGCGATCGAGGCCCGCCTCGACACCGGCACGGGCACCACGAACGGCAACACGCTCGGCGACGAGGCGGTGAACGCGTCGGTCACCCGGCTCAAGGACGCGGTCTGGTCGGTCGAGCGCGACCGCACCCGCACGGCCCGGGCCGTGGCCGACCTGGCCGGCAGCGAGCCGTCGTGGAGCGCCACCGAGGGCTACACCTCGATCCAGCAGGCCCTGTCCGCCATCGACCGCCTGGAGGTCCGGGGGCGCGACTCGGCCGGGGTCCACGTCCTCGTGCGCGACCACGGCCTCGACCTCTCCAGCGCCGCGATCACCCAGATGCTGGGCGAGCGGACGGCCGATCCGCTGTTCCGCTCGGGCGCGGTGCGGGTGGTCGACGGCTGCCTGTGCTTCGTCTACAAGGCCGCGGCCGAGATCGGTGAGCTGGGCGACAACACCCGGGTGCTGCGCGACGCGATCCGCTCGGACGACCTGCTGCGCCTGGCGCTCGCGGCCGACGAGGCCGTGGCCGTGGTGCTGGGCCACACCCGCTGGGCCTCGGTCGGGATCATCAGCCAGCCCAACGCCCACCCGGTCGACAGCGCCGAGGTGGACAGCGAGGCCGGGCCGTACGTGATCGCCGCGCTCAACGGCGACGTCGACAACTTCGCCGATCTCAAAGCGCTCGACGGCCTGCGGATCGCTCCGGAGATCACCACCGACGCCAAGGTGATCCCCACGCTGGTGGCCCGGCGGGTGGCCGAGGGCAGCGACCTGGCCGGCGCCTTCCGGTCCACGATCGCCAGCTTCGAGGGCTCGGTCGCCATCGCCGCGGCCGCCTCCGCCGAGCCCGACAAGCTGATGCTGGCGCTGCGAGGCAGCGGGCAGGCGCTGTACGTGGGCCTGGCCGACGGGGCCTACGTGGTGGCCAGCGAGCCCTACGGGGTCATCGAGATGACCACCCGCTACCTGCGCATGGACGGCGAGACGCCGGCCAACGCGGACAACCCCACGGCCAGCCGGGGCCAGATCGTGGTGCTCGACGGCACCCGGGCCGGCACGGTCGAGGGCATCGAGCGCCTGTCCTACGACGGCACGCCGCTGCCGGTGGACGAGTCCGAGCTGGCCGAGGCGCAGATCACCACCCGTGACATCGACCGGGGCAGCTTCCCCCACTTCCTGCTCAAGGAGATCACCGAGTCGCCCGACAGCTTCCGCAAGACGCTGCGGGGCAAGATCGTCGACCAGGACGGCCGGCTCGTGGTCCGGCTGCCCGACGAGGCCCTGCCCGCGGCGGTGCGGGCCGCGCTGCGCGACGGGACCATCCGCCGGGTGCTCGTGATCGGCCAGGGCACCGCCGCCGTCGCCGGCCAGGCCATGGCCGCGGCGGTCACCCAGTTCTGCCCGGACACCGGTCTCCAGGTCGCCGCGCTGCCCGCCACCGAGCTGTCCGGCTTCGGACTGCGCCCGGCCATGGCCGACACGCTGGTCATCGCCATCAGCCAGTCGGGCACCACGACCGACACCAACCGCACGGTCGACCTGGTCCGGGCCCGGGGCGCGGCCGTGGTCGCCATCGTCAACCGCCGGGGCAGCGACCTGACCGACAAGGCCGACGGCGTGCTGTACACGTCCGACGGCCGTGACGTCGAGATGTCCGTGGCGTCCACCAAGGCGTTCTACAGCCAGATCGCGGCGGGGATCCTGCTGGCCGCGGCCATCGCCGGCGAGGTGGGCGGCAAGGTCGACGCCGGCCTGCTGCAGGCGCTGCGCGAGCTGCCCGCGGCGATGACCGAGGTGCTGGCCCGGCGGCCCGCCATCGCCGAGGCGGCCCACAGCCTGGCCCCCGCCAAGCGCTACTGGGCGGTGGTCGGCAACGGCGTGAACCGCATCGCGGCCGCCGAGGTGCGCATCAAGCTGTCCGAGCTCTGCTACAAGTCGATCGCCAGCGACTCCACCGAGGACAAGAAGCACATCGACCTGTCCTCCGAACCGCTGATCATCGTGTGCGCCGCGGGCCTGGAGGGATCCACGGCCGACGACGTGGCCAAGGAGGTCGCCATCTACCGGGCGCACAAGGCGTCGCCCATCGTGATCGCCACCGACGGCCAGTCCCGCTTCGCGGCGGCCCTGCACGTCCTGCCCGTCCCCGCCACCCATCCCGCCCTGGCGTTCGTGCTGTCGGCCATGGCCGGCCACGTCTTCGGCTACGAAGCGGCATTGGCCATCGACGGCCTGGCCCTACCGCTGCGCCAGGCCCGGGCCCTGGTCGAGGCGGTGACGGCCGAGTCGGGCCTGCGCGACGGGGACCTGCTGATGCGGCGGCTGGCGCCCGAGATCGAGCCGCTGGCGCGGCGCTGGTTCAACGGCCTGCGCGTGGGCAGCTACGACGGCCAGATGGAGGCGTCGACCGCGGTGCGCCTCAGCGCCGTGTTCCGCTACCTGCTCGGGATGCTGCCGCTGGATGCTTACAACTTCGACGGTGGCCGGGCGGCGACGCCCGCCGTCGTCATCGAGGACCTCACCGCCGCGCTCACGGTCGCCATCGAGGAGCTGACCCGGCCGGTCGACGCCATCAAGCACCAGGCCAAGACCGTCACCGTGGGCATCTCCCGCACGGACGAGACGCTGCTGTCGGTCCCGCTGGTCCAGGAGGTGCTGTCCGCCGGGACCGGCCGCGACCAGTTCAGCTACCGCACCCTGCGCACGCTGGCCGACATCAGCCCGGCCGTGGCCGAGGTCGTGGGCTTCACCCGCTACCGCATCGACGGCGACACCATCGGGGTCGTCGACCGGGGCGGCATCGCCCGCGACCTGCCCAGCCGCACCGACCGTGACCCTGAGCTGCGGGGCACCAAGCGCCGCGTCGCCACCGAGCGGGACGTGCTGGTGGCCCGGGGCCGGCGCGACGGGCGCACCCTGGTGATCGTGCCCGAGGTCAAGGACGGCGAGGCCATGGGGATCACCCTGCTGCACGTGCGCTTCGCCGACCGGCTGCCGGCGGCCACGGCCCGGGGCGTGCTCCAGGGCTACCGCAACCGCTACGCGGTGCTGAGGGACGCGGTGCAGGAGACCGAGCCCACGTTCCGCGAAGACCTGCTGGCCGAGATCCCGGTGGCCGAGCTGCTCACCGAGCCGATCAGCACCCTGGCCGACCGCTGGCACAGCGAGTGACCGGGCCGTGAGCACGGTCGTGGGCGTGGGCGTCGACCTGTGCGAGGTCGACCGCATGCGCCGCACGCTGGCCCGCACGCCCGGCTTCGCCACCCGCGTCTACACCGACGCCGAGCGCGAGCACTGCGGACGGCGCCGGGATCCGGCCGAGGGCCTGGCCGCCCGCTTCGCGGCCAAGGAGGCCGTGCTCAAGGCCCTGGGCCGCGGGCTCGGCGCCTGCTCGTTCCGGGACATCGAGGTGGTGCGAGCGTCCTCCGGCGCCCCGTCGATCGCTCTCCACGACACCGCGGTCCGCTTGGCGGCCGAGCACGGCGTGACCACCTGGCATGTGAGCCTGACCCACACGGCCACGATGGCCGAGGCCGTCGTCATCGCCCTCGCTGACTAGGACGAGTAGCACCGCCACTAGCGTTGACGGGGCATGTTGCCTGTCCTGACGCCGCAGGAGATGCGCGCCGTCGACGAGGGCGCGGCCGAGCCGACCCATGTCCTGATCGGCCGGGCGGCCGCCGCGGTGGCCCTGCACGCGGTCGATCTCCTGGGGGGAAGCTACGGCCGCCGGGTCGTCGTGGTGGCGGGCAAGGGGAACAACGGCAACGACGGCCGCGAGGCCGCCCGGCGGCTGCGGGGCCGGGGTGTGCGGGTGACCGTCATCGACGCGGGCGACGCCCCCGAGCGCCTGCCCGGCTGTGACCTGGTCATCGACGCCGCCTACGGGACCGGGTTCCGGGGCGACTACGAGCCCCCCGACCCGGGCGGGGCGCCGGTGCTGGCGGTGGACATCCCCAGTGGCGTCGACGGCCTGACCGGGGCGGCGCCGGGCCGGGTGCTGCAGGCGCGGCGCACGGTGACGTTCGCCGCCCTCAAGCCCGGCCTGGTCTTCCACCCGGGCCGGGCCCTGGCGGGCGAGGTGGCGCTGGCGGACATCGGGCTCGACGTCTCGGGCGCAACCATCGGGGTCGTGGAAGCCGCGGATGTGGCCGGCTGGGTGCCGCCCCGGCCCCCGGACTCCCACAAGTGGCGGGCCGCCGTGATGGTGGCCGCGGGCTCGCCGGGCATGACCGGCGCCGCCCACCTGGCCGCCCGGGCCGCCCAGCGGGCGGGCGCGGGCATGGTGCGGGTGGCCTCACCCGGCATCGAGTACGACCCCGCCCTGCCCACCGAGGCCGTCGGCGTGGCCGTGCCCGCCGCCGGTTGGGACGACGCGGTGATGGCCCAGCTCGACCGGGCCGGGGCCCTGATCCTGGGACCGGGCCTGGGCACCAGCGCGCCCACCGTGACCGCCATCCACCACCTGGCGTCGGGTGCGCCGGTCCCGGTCGTGGTGGACGGGGACGGGCTGTCGGCCCTGGGGGACCAGGCCGCGGCGATCCTGTCCCGGCGCAGCGCGCCCGCGGTGCTCACCCCGCACGACGGCGAGTACGCCCGGCTGACCGGGCACCCGCCGGGGGAGGACCGCATCGCCGCCGCCCGGGACCTGGCTGCCGCCACCGGGGCGGTCGTGCTGCTCAAGGGCCCGACCACCATCGTCGCCGAGCCCGGCGGCCGGGTGCGGCTCTCGGTCGCGGGTGACGCCCGGCTCGCCACCGCCGGCACCGGCGACGTGCTGTCCGGGATCGTGGGTGCGCTGCTGGCCCAGGGCCTCGACGCCTGGGACGCGGCCGCCGCCGGCGCCTGGTTGCACGGAACGGCCGCCTGCGAAGGCCCGACCCGGGGAATGGTGGCATCCGACGTCGTCGCCGGGGTGCCGAGCGTGCTCGCTCGGCTGGAGGAGGAAGGCTGATGGCCCGGGCCTGGGCCGAGATCGACCTGGAAGCCATCCGCCACAACGTGGCCACGCTGCGGGCGCTGGCCCAGCCGTCGCGGTTCTGCGCGGTGGTCAAGGCCAACGGCTATGGCCACGGCGCCACCGCGGTGGCCCGCGCCGCCGTGGCCGCGGGCGCCGACTGGCTGGCCGTGGCCCAGGTGGACGAGGCGGTCGTGCTGCGGGACGCGGGCATCGACGCCCCGCTGCTGCTCCTGTCCGAGCCGCGGGCCGACGAGATCGCCGACGCCCTCGCCACCGGCGCCCGGCTGGTCCTCTACAGCCCCGAGATCGTGGCCGCGGTGGCCAAGACGGTGCACGGGGCGCGGCTGGCGCCGGTCCCGATCCACCTCAAGGTCGACACCGGCATGCACCGGGTGGGGACCCGGCCCGAGGACCTGGTCGGCCTGGCCCGGGCCGTCGGCGAGCTGGCCGAGCTGCACCTGGAGGGCATCTGCACCCACCTGCCGGTGGCCGACGAGCCCGGCAACCCGTACACGGCCGACCAGCTCGCCCGCTTCGACGAGGTGCTGGCCAAGCTGCGGGCGGCCGGCGTCGACCCCGAGATCGTGCACGCGGCCAACTCGGCGGGCCTGATCGCCCACCCCGACTCCCGCTACGACCTCGTGCGCTGCGGCATCGCGGTGTACGGCATCCCGCCCGCCCCGGCCCTGGCGGGCCTCCACGACCTGCGCCCCGCGCTCACGCTGGCGTCCGAGGTGTCTTTCGTGAAGACCGTGGCCGCGGGCGAGGGCATCTCCTACGGCCACCGCCAGCGCACCAGCCGGGAGACCACCATCGCCACCGTGCCGATGGGCTACGCCGACGGCGTGTTCCGATCCCTCCCGCTGGCCGGCCAGGAGGTGCTGGTCAACGGCGAGCGCCGGCCCATGATCGGGGTGGTCACGATGGACCAGCTCATGGTCGACTGCGGGCCCGACGCGGCCGTGCGCCCCGGGGACGAGGTGGTCCTGCTGGGCGAGCGGGGCGGCGAGCGCATCACGCCCGACGAGTGGGCGGCCCGGCTGGGGACGATCTCCTACGAGGTCGTGTGCGCCATCGGCTCCCGGGTGGCGAGGCAGTACCGGTGATCACCGACGTGGCGGGCCTGCGGGTCGGCCACTGGACCGACCTGGACGCCGCCACCGGCTGCACGGTCGTGCTGTTCCCCGAGGGCACGGTGGCGTCGGGCGAGGTCCGCGGCGGCGCGCCGGCCACCCGCGAGCTCGAGCTGCTCGACCCGGTGCGGATGGTCACCCGTCTCGATGCCGTGCTGCTCACGGGCGGCTCGGCCTTCGGGCTTGCCGCGGCCGACGGGGTCGTGCGCCACTGCGAGGAGCGGGGCGCCGGCTTCGTCACCCCTGAGGGACCGGTGCCGATCGTGGTGGGCCTGGCGCTGTACGACCTGGGCATCGGCGACCCGACGGTCCGACCCGGTCCCGAGCAGGGCTACGCCGCGTGCGTGGCCGCCACCGCCGGTCCGGTGGAGACGGGCCGGGTGGGGGCGGGGACCGGTGCCCGGGTGTCCGGTCCGGACTTCCCGGAGCGGGCCCCGGGCGGCCTGGTCACCGCAGGCGTGCGGGTCGGTGACCTGGTCGTGGCGGCGCTGGTGGCCGTGAACGCGGCCGGGCAGCCCGGCGGCGACGACACCCTGGCCGTCCGCATTGCCGAGGCCGGCCTCACGGGTCTCGGCACCGCGCTTACCAACACCACCATCGGGGTGGTGGCCACCAACGCCCGGCTCGACAAGCTCGGGTGCCAGCTGGTGGCCCAGGGCGCGCACGACGGGCTGGCCCGGGCCGTGTTCCCCGCCCACACGTCGGCCGACGGTGACGCCTTCGTGGCCGCGGCCACGGGCGAGGTCGAGGCCGGCACCGACGTGGTCCGCGCCCTTGCGGTCCACGTGGTGGCCCAGGCCATCGGGTCTCTGGCCGCTCGGTAACCTCGGGGCGATGACCGCCGCCTCGACGCTCACGGCCCGCACGTCGTCGGTCGACGACACGCAGCGCCTGGCCGCGGCGGTCGGCATGCTGGCCCGGCCCGGCGACCTGGTGGTGCTGGCCGGCGACCTGGGGGCGGGCAAGACCGCGTTCACCCAGGGCTTCGGCCGGGCGCTCGATGTCAACGAGCCGATCACGAGCCCGACGTTCACGCTGGCCCAGCAGTACGACGGCCGCATGGTGGTGCACCACCTCGACGTGTACCGGCTGGAGCAACTGGCGGAGGTGGCCGACCTGGGCCTGTCCGAGCTGCTGGACGACGGCGGCGTCGTGCTCATCGAGTGGGGCGACGCGATCCTGCCGGTCCTGCCGAACGACTACCTGGAGGTGCGGCTCACCTTCGGGGACGGCGACGACGACCGGAGGCTCGCGCTGCGCAGCGTGGGCACCGCCTGGGCCCGGCGCCAGGTGTCGCTGATGCACGCCATCGCCCCCTGGTCGGAGGCACCGTCCGAGGCCCAGCCCCAGTCGCGGCCCGAAGCGCCCGGGGCTGCGCCGTGCTGATCCTCGGCATCACCACGTCCACCATGCAGGTCGGCTGCGCCATCGGCGGGCACGAGGGCGTGCTGGCCGAGGTCCACTCCAGCCGGGGCAAGCGCCATGCGGAGACGCTCACGCCCTCGATCGACTTCCTGCGCACCCAGGCCCGCATCGACCTGGGCGAGATCGGCTGCGTGGCCGTCGACATCGGGCCGGGCCTGTTCACCGGGTTGCGGGTGGGCGTGGCGTCGGCCAAGGCCATCGCCCACGCGCTGCGGGTGCCGATGATCGGGGTGGCCAGCCTCGACCTGCTGGCGTTCCCGGTGCGCTGGAGCCCGCGCCTGATCGTGGCGGCGATCGACGCCCGGCGGGGCGAGCTGTTCACCGCCTCGTACCGCCAGGTGCCGGGCGGCATCCAGCGGCTGAGCGAGCGGCGGGTGTCCACCCCTGACGACCTGGCCGGCGACCTGGAGGCCACCGGCGAGGACGTGCTGCTGGTGGGCGACGGCGCCCTGCGCTACCAGGAGGCCTGGGCCGACCTGGGCCGGGTCGAGCTGGCGGACCAGGGAGCGGCGCACCCGTCCGCCGCCTCGCTGGTGCAGCTGGCCCACGCCCGGGCGCTGCGCGAGGACTTCGTCCAGCCCTGGGAGCTGGAGCCGCTGTACCTGCGCAAGCCGGACGCCGAGATCAACTGGGCCACCCGGGACGGCCACGTCAGCGAGCTGACCGGCGCCCCTCCGGGTGCCCCCGGTGCTCCGGGCGCCGGGGACGGTGGGGACTGATGGCCCGCCCGCTGCCCTTGCCGGTAGACGACCCGGACGCCCTGGAGGTGCGGATCAGCCCCATGCGGCGGCGCCACCTGCGGGGTGTGCTGCGCATCGAGCAGCAGGTCTATCCCCGGCCCTGGACGTTCAGCCTGTTCCTGTCCGAGATCGGCCAGCGCGCCACCCGCCTCTACGTCGTGGCCCGGGTGGGCGGCGACGTGGTGGGCTACGCCGGGCTGTTCCGGGCCGTGGACGACGGCCACATCACCACGGTGGCGGTCGACCCCACCTGGCACCGCCACGGCATCGCCACCCGCATGCTCCTGGCCCTTGCCCGCGGGGCCAAGCAACGGGGCTGCAAGAACCTCACGCTGGAAGTCCGCATGAGCAACGCGGGCGCCCAGTCCCTCTACCAGCGCTTCGGCTTCGTCCCCGCCGGCGTGCGCAAGGGCTACTACCCCGAGACCGGCGAAGACGCCCTGATCATGTGGGCCAACGACATCGACGCCCAGCCCTACGCCGCCCGCCTCGCCGCCATCGACCGCACGGTCCGCGGCCAGACGATCGTGGACGGCGACTGGCTGTGAACCGTTCGCACGGGGTGCCCTGGACGCGGGAGGCTGGTGGGGCATGAGTGACCGGATCCTGGGCATCGAGACGTCGTGTGACGAGACCGCGGCTGCGGTGGTGGTGCGGGCGCGGGAGGTGCGGTCGTCCGTGGTGGCGAGCCAGATCGACCAGCACGCCCGCTACGGCGGGGTCGTGCCCGAGATCGCCAGCCGGGCGCACGTGGAGACGCTGACGCCGGTCATCGCCCAGGCGCTGGTCGAGTCGGGCTTCGCCGACGACGAGATCGACGCCGTGGCCGCCACGAGCGGGCCGGGGCTGGTGGGCAGCCTGCTGGTCGGGGTGAGCGCGGCCAAGGCGCTGGCGCTGGTGTGGGACGTGCCGTTCGTGGCCGTGAACCACCTCGAGGGTCACCTCTACGCCGCCTTCCTGGAGGAGCCCGACCTCGACCTGCCCCTGGTCGTGCTGCTGGTGTCGGGCGGCCACACGATGCTGGTCCACATGGAGGACCACGGCCGCTACCGGCTGCTGGGCTCGACCATCGACGACGCCGCGGGTGAGGCGTTCGACAAGGTGGCCCGCTACCTGGGCCTGGGGTACCCGGGCGGGCCGCTGATCGACAAACTGGCCACCCAGGGCGATCCCCAGGCCATCGCCTTCCCCCGGGGGATGATCGACCGGGACGACGAGCGCCGCCACGACTTCAGCTTCAGCGGGCTCAAGACCGCCGTGGTCAACCACGTGCGCAAGCACCCGGACGTGGCCACTGCGGACGTGGCCGCCAGCTTCCAGGAGGCCGTGGTCGACGTGCTGGTCACCAAGGCGCGCCGGGCGGCCCAGGAGGTCGGGGCCAAGGGCCTGTGCCTGGGCGGCGGGGTGGCCGCCAACTCCGCGCTGCGGGACCGGTTCGCCCAGGCGTGCGCCGAGGACGGCATCCGGGCCTTCGTGCCCAGCCGGGCCATGTGCACGGACAACGCCGCCATGATCGCGGCGGCGGGCTGGTGGCGGTTGCAGTCCGACGGGCCGTCGCCGCTCGACACGGGGGCCACACCCAACCTCCGTCTCCCGCTCGCAGGCTGACAGCGTGGGCCAGCGGGGGGACCAGCCGGACGACGCGGGCCGCCTCGGTCGCCGCGCCTTTCTGGCCGGGATGGCCGCCACGGCCGGGGCCTTCGTCGCGACGGGCGCGTGCACCAGCGGCGGCGACGGCGAGGCCGCTGGCGGGTCCGGGGCGTCAGGCGACGGACCGCCCGACACCGCGGCCGACCTGCCGCCCGTGCCGCCGTCCCTGCCGGCCCAGATGTTCGCCTTGGGGGTGGCGTCGGGCGATCCGCGGCCCGACTCGGTGATCCTGTGGACCCGCTTGGTCAACGACCCCCTGGCCGACGGCGGCGGCGTGCCCGACCAGTCGCTCCCGGTGCGCTGGGAGGTGGCGGCCGACGACAGCTTCGAGGACGTCGTGGCCTCGGGCGACGCGGTGGCCGAGCCCGCCTACGCCCACGCCGTCCACGTCGACGCCTCGGGGCTCGAACCGGACACCCTGTACTGGTACCGCTTCAGCCTGGCCGGCTTGATCAGCCCGGTGGGCCGGACCCGCACCGCGCCGGCCGGCCGCGCCGCTCCCCGGCGGCTGCGCTTTGCCTTCGTCTCCTGCCAGGACCGCCAGGCGGGCTACTGGACGGCCTACGACCACCTGGGCGCCGAGGACGTCGACCTGGTGGTGCACCTCGGCGACTACATCTACGAGTACGGCCCCGACCCGGCGGCGATCCGCCCCGCCCAGACCCCGGCGCCCACCGACCTGGCCGGCTACCGGCGCCGGATCGGTGAGTACCGTGCCGACCCCGCGCTCCAGGCGGTCCACGCCCAGGTGCCGTGGATCTGCACCTGGGACGACCACGAGGTGCGCAACAACTACGCCAACGGCGTGCCGGACCAGGCCGACGAGGCGAGCCTGTCGTCCGGCCAGTTCCTGGACCGCCGCGCCGCCGCCTACCAGGCGTACTACGAGCACATGCCGGTGCGCGTCGATCCGCCCGACGGGCCCGACATGCGCCTGTACCGCACGCTGGCCTGGGGCCGGCTGGCCCGGTTCTACGTGCTCGACGGCCGCCAGTACCGCAGCGACCAGGCCTGCCACGACCCGGGGGACGTGGGCGTCATGTGCCCGGACGTCGACGACGACGGCCGCACCATGCTCGGCGCCGAGCAGGAGGCGTGGCTGGGCCGGCGCCTGGCCGAGAGCCGGGCCACCTGGAACGTCCTCGCCCAGCAGACGATCGTGTCCCGGGTGAGCATCCCGGTCGGCTCCAGCACGGCGGGCAACCTGGACCAGTGGGACGGCTACGCCGCCGCCCGCCGCCGCCTGGTCGACCAGCTCCGGGACGTGGACAACCCCATCGTGATCACCGGCGACATCCACGCCAGCGGCGTCGGGATCGTCAACGAGGACCCCGACGACCTGACGAGCGCCCCGCTGGTCCCCGAGCTGGTGGGCACCTCCATCTCGTCCGACATCCCGGTCGACCTGGTGTCGGTGTTCGAGGCGGCGTTCGCCGCGTCGCCCGCGATCCAGTACATGGAGGCCCGCAAGCGCGGCTACGTGGTGTGCGACGTGACCGAGGACGAGTGGCGGGCCGACTTCCGCTACGTGTCCACGACCCTGGCGCCCCAGGCCGAGGTCGAGACCGGCGCGACCTGGGTGGTCACCGCGGGCGACCCGACGCCGCGCACCGTCACCGTGTAGGGGTTTGGCACTCGGGGCTTGCGACTGCTAACCGGTGGTGCCTAGGGTTAGCAGTCGTATCGGGAGACTGCTAACCCACTGGGGGTTAGTCCAGCAGCGCCAACGGAGGCGACACACATGTCCTTGCAGCCCCTCGACGATCGCATCGTCGTGAAGCCCGGCGAGAGCGAGGAGACCACCGCCAGCGGCCTGGTCATCCCCGACACCGCCAAGGAGAAGCCGCAGCAGGGCGAGGTCATCGCCGTAGGCCCCGGGAAGCGCTCGGAGCAGACCGGCGAGATCATCCCCATCGGCGTGAGCGTGGGCGACACCGTCCTCTACAGCAAGTACGGCGGCACCGAGGTGACCGTCGACGGCGACGACGTGCTCGTCCTCTCGGCGCGCGACGTCCTCGCCATCGTCAAGAAGTGAGGCGCTGATGCCCAAGATCCTCAAGTTCGACGACGAGGCGCGCCGCGCCCTCGAGGCGGGCGTGAACAAGCTCGCCGACGCCGTGAAGGTCACGCTGGGGCCCAAGGGCCGCAACGTGGTGCTCGACAAGAAGTGGGGCGCCCCGACCATCACCAACGACGGCGTGTCCATCGCCCGCGAGATCGAGCTCGACGACCCCTTCGAGAACATGGGCGCCCAGCTCGTGAAGGAGGTCGCGACCAAGACCAACGACATCGCGGGTGACGGCACCACCACGGCCACCGTGCTCGCCCAGGCGCTCGTGCGCGAAGGCCTGCGCAACGTGGCGGCGGGCGCCAGCCCGATGAGCCTCAAGCGGGGCATCGAGAAGGCCGTCGCCGCCGCGGTCGAGGCCATCGCATCCCAGGCCAAGGAGATCGACGACCGGTCCGAGATCGCCCAGGTCGCCGCCAACTCCGCCGCTGACGCCGCCATCGGCGAGGTGCTCGCCGACGCCATCGACAAGGTGGGCAAGGACGGCGTGGTCACCGTCGAGGAGTCCAACACCTTCGGCATGGAGCTCGACTTCACCGAGGGCATGCAGTTCGACAAGGGCTACCTGGCGCCGTACTTCGTGACCGACCAGGACCGGCAGGAGGCCATCCTCGAGGACGCCTACATCCTGCTGAACCAGGCCAAGATCGGCTCGGTCCAGGAGATGCTCCCGGTGCTCGAGAAGGTCATGCAGTCGGGCAAGCCGCTGCTGATCATCGCCGAGGACGTCGAGGGCGAGGCCCTCGCCACGCTGGTGGTCAACAAGATCCGGGGCACGTTCAACAGCGTGGCCGTCAAGGCTCCCGGCTTCGGCGACCGCCGCAAGGCGATGCTCCAGGACATGGCCGTCCTCACCGGCGGCCAGGTCGTGGCCGAGGAGGTCGGGCTCAAGCTCGACAACATCACCCTCGACCTGCTGGGCCGGGCCAAGAAGGTCATCGTCACCAAGGACACGACCACGATCGTCGACGGCGCCGGCTCCGAGGAGGAGATCAAGGGCCGCATCGCGCAGATCAAGCGTGAGATCGACGACACCGACTCCGACTGGGACCGCGAGAAGCTCCAGGAGCGGCTGGCCAAGCTGTCCGGAGGCGTCGCCGTGGTCAAGGTCGGCGCGGCCACCGAGGTCGAGCTCAAGGAGAAGAAGCACCGCATCGAGGACGCCCTGTCGGCGACCCGGGCGGCCATCGAGGAGGGCATCGTCGCCGGCGGCGGCACGGTCCTGCTCCGCAGCCGTCCCGCAGTCAAGGCCGTGGCCGACTCGCTGAGCGGTGACGAGGCCACCGGGGCCCGCATCGTGTACGCGGCCCTCGAGGCCCCGACCCGGCTCATCGCCGACAACGCGGGCCTGGAAGGTGCCGTGGCCGTGCGCCAGGTCGAGGCGGAGGAGGGCCTGATCGGGCTCAACGCCGCCACCGGCGAGCTGGAGGACATGGTCAAGGCGGGCGTCATCGACCCCGCCAAGGTCACCCGGGCGGCGCTGCAGAACGCGGCGTCCATCGCCGGCCTGGTGCTCACCACCGAGTCGCTCGTGGCCGACAAGCCCGAGCCGCCCGCTCCCGCCCCCGGTGGCGGTGGCGACCCCATGGGCGGCATGGGCGGCATGGGGATGATGTAGGCCCCCGGCCGCATTCCGCGCAGTGACTTCGGGGCCCGCCACCCTCCGGGGCGGCGGGCCCCTACGCGTCCGGGCTACTCCGAGGCGCGGGCGTAGGCCTCGCGGAGCTTGGTGGGCGCCGCGCCCCGCCAGCGCACCTCACCGCGGTCGGGGGTGACCAGGCCCAGGGCGACCCGCATGGCGGTCGTCTTGCCGGAGCCGTTGCGGCCCACGAAGCCGTGCATCCGGCCCGCGGCCACCGACATCGTCAGCCCGTCCAGGGCGGCGACGTTCCCGTAGCGTTTGTGCAGGTCGACGAGCTTCAGGGACACAGGTCACGAGTCTGGCGTACAACATCGGTGATGGTGACCATCGACGACGTCCGCCTGGTCGTGGCGGATCTGCCGCGGGCCTACGAGGCGCTGGTGCGGGGCCGGGTGAAGTTCCGGGTGGGCCGCATCGTGTTCGTGGCCTTCTCCCGGGACGAGACGCAGATGGGCTTCGGCTTCCCCCGGGAGGAGCGCGTGGCGCTGGTCGAGTCCGAGCCGGACAAGTTCCTCATGCCCTCCAAGGCCGACATGCGCTACCAGTGGGTCGAGGCCCGCATGGAGGCCCTGGACGTGGAGGAGATGCGCGAGCTGGTCATCGACGCCTGGCGCATGTGCGTCCCCAAGAAGGTCGCCGCCGAGTACCTCGGGGACGACGAGCTTCCCTAACCGCCGCTCACGGCTTCGAGGTCGTCGGCCACCACGGGGGCGGGATCGTCGGCGCTCGCCAGCCAGCCTTCCGGGAGGGTGACCCGCACGGGTCCCGAGGTCTTGCCCCGGGGCTCGGCGTCGGCGCCCGGCAGGACCGCCAGGTCGGGATCGAGCCGGGCGAGCTCGGCGTCGAGGGCGTCCACCGTCTGGGTGGCGGTGAGCCGGCGCCGCACGTCGCTGCCCACGGGGTAGCCGTGCAGGTACCAGCCCACGTGCTTGCGCACGTCCCGGACCGCGACCGGCTCGGTCACCCAGTCGGCGAGCAGCCGGGCGTGGTGTGACAGCACGCTCGCGACCTCGCCCAGCCGGGGCGCGGGCGGGACCGGCTCGCCCGCGAACGCCAGCGCCAGGTCCCGGAACAGCCACGGCCGCCCCAGGCAGCCGCGGCCGACGACCACGCCGTCGCAGCCGGTCTCGGCCAGCATGCGCAGGGCGTCGCCTGCCTGCCAGATATCGCCGTTGCCCAGGATCGGCACGGTCGTCACTGCCTCCCGCAGCCGGGCGATGGCGGACCAGTCGGCCCGGCCCGAGTAGTGCTGGGCCGCGGTGCGGGCGTGCAGGGCCACCGCTGCGGCTCCCTCGGCCTCGGCGATGCGCCCGGCGTCGAGGTAGGTGTGCAGCCCGTCGTCCACCCCGATGCGCAGCTTGACCGTGACAGGGACCTCGCCCGCCGCGCCGACCGCGGCAGCCACGATGGACCGGAACAGCGCCCGATGCACCGGCAGCGCGGCGCCGCCGCCTTTGCGCGTGACCTTGGCCACCGGGCAGCCGAAGTTGAGGTCGATGTGGTCGGCGGCCTCCTCGGCCACCAGGAAGCGGATGGCCTTGCCCACCGCACCGGGCTCGGTCCCGTAGAGCTGGATCGAGCGCACCGGCTCGTCGGGGGCGAAGCGGGCCAGGGACAGGGTCTTGTCGTTGCGCTCGGCCACGCCCCGGGCCGTGATCATCTCGCTCACGTACAGCCCGCCCGGCCCGAAGCCCCGGCACAACCGCCGGAACGGCGCGTTGGTGATGCCCGCCATGGGCGCCAGCACCACCGGCGGGTCGACGCCCAGCGACCCGATCCGCAGCCCGCTCAACCCGCTCACCACAGGTCCGCCACCGCCACGTCGAGCGAGGCGAGCAGGGAGCGGAGCAGCGGCAGCGACAGGCCCAGGACGGTCCCGTGGTCGCCGTCGATCCCGGCCACGAACGGGCCGGCCCGGCCGTCGATGGTGAAGCCGCCGGCCACCGCCAGCGGCTCGCCCGTGGCCACCAGGGCCTCGATCTCCGCGTCGCTCGGGTCGCCGAAGCGGACCGTGGTCGACGCCACGCCCTCCGCCCACCGGCCGTCCGGTCCGACCTCGACCAGCGCGTGGCCGGTGACCAGGGTCCCGGTCCGGCCCCGGTATCCCTGCCACCAGGCGGTCGCCTCGGCGGGCGAGGACGGCTTGCCGCGCACCTGACCATCGATGTCCAGCACCGAGTCGCATGCCAGCACCAGGGCGCCGGCCCGGGCCGCCAGCCGCGCCGCGACGGCGCCGGCCTTGCGCCGGGCCAGCGTGGCGCTCACTTCGGCCGCACCGAGCCCGTCCACGCCGTCCTCGGGCTCCCCGCTGACCTGCACCTCGGGCGAGAACCCCGCCGCCCGCAGCAGGCCGAGGCGGGCGGGCGAGGCGGAGGCCAGCACCAGGTCGCGCCGGGCCACCCTCAGGGCGTCGGGGAGGGGTGGTCGGACCGGGTCTGCTGGGCCCGCACCGCCCGGACGAACTCGGGGGCCACGCCCCGCAGGGTCACCCAGCGCCGGGAGGCATCGAGGTCGACCCCGACGCTCGCCTGCCCGACCCGCCACTCGGCCAGCAGCGCGCCCGCCGCGCAGGCAACCAACGCAGCCAGCCCCACGACGGCCCCCAGCCGGTAGGCGTAGAGCTGGCCCACGTCGGCCCTGGCGCTGCTGACCAGCGCCGCCAGCCCGACCAGCAGAGCGCCCCCGGCGCCGGTCCACAGGTGGCGGCGCCGGGCCCGGGCGGCCTGCAAGCGCTCCATCGCCACGGTGCTCCACGGCACCTCGACCCGCAGCCACTCGGACCGGTGGGGGTTGGCGATCGCCAGGACCAGCAGGATCAGCCAGCCGACCGGCACGAACAGCAACAGGAGCAGCATCCAGGCCGTGGACACCGAGCTCGCGCCCCGGACGTCGTGGGCCAGCGAGAGCCGGCCGTCGCTGGGCCGCCCGGTCTTGGCGCACACCGGGGGGAACCGGCCGCACACCGCATCGTCCACGAACACGGTCACCGCGGTCCCCGACGCCATCGCCGCAGGTTACTGCCCACGGGGACGGCCAAGACGGCAGGTAGCCTGCCGGGTGATGGACACCCCGGCCCCCGATCCGCAGAAGCTGCTGGCCCACTGGATGGAGTGGGAGCGGGGCGAGACCCCGCCCGGGCGGGTCATGAGCAGCCTGAAGACCGGGGGCCTGCGCGACGTGCTGGAAGCGCTGGCCGCGCAGCAGACTGCGGCCGCGGCCGGGCAAGCAACGGATGGCTGAGCAGGCGGGGGCCGAGTGGCCCGCCGCCGCGTCCCCGTCGCCGACGGCCCGCATCTCGGCCCGCCAGGCGGTCGAGCAGGGCCTGCCCGGCTGGCCC
>JBKPRS010000242.1:0-8239 GCA_046734695.1 Actinomycetota bacterium
TTCGACCCCCCGTAGATCGTGTCGGCCCGGCTGAAGAGGAACAGGCGGACCAGCGCGTCGACGTCAGGATCGCCGCCACCCGCCAGCGACGCGGCGCCGAGCACGTCCATGGCCAGCTCGCCCAGGCCCCGGTGGAACGTGGCCCAGTACAGCTTGCCCACCAGCGCCTCGCGGCCGAGCGTGCCGTTCTCGCTGCCGGCCAGCGTCCGCAGGGCGTTGAGCCGCATGATCTCCAGCCCGATGTGAGCCCGGGCCAGGCGCTGGCGCATGACCGGATCGTCCGCCGCTCCCGTCCGCCGGGCCACGGCCGTTATGGCGTCCAGCTCGTTGCGGAAGTTCAGCTGCTGGCCCAGCGTGGACGCGCCGCGCTCGAACGCCAGCGTCCCCATGGCCACGGCCCAGCCACCGCCCACGCCGCCGACCACGTGGTCGCCGCCGGTGCGGGCGCCGTCGAAGAACACTTCGTTGAACTCGCTGTCGCCTGTCAGCTGCACGATGGGCCGGATCTCGATGCCGTCCTGGCGCATGGGGACCAGCAGGTAGGACAGGCCCTTGTGCTTGGGCACGCCCTCGGCCGGCAGGGACGTGCGGGCCAGCACGAAGCACCAGTCCGCCCACTGGGCCAGCGACGTCCACACCTTCTGGCCCGTCACCACCCACTCGTCGCCGTCGGGCTCGGCCCTGGTGGCGACGTTGGCGAGGTCGCTGCCCGCGTTCGGCTCGGAGTAGCCCTGGCACCAAAGCTCGTCCCCCGCCACGATCGGCGGGAGGAAGCGGGCCTGCTGCTCCGGGCTGCCGAAGGCGATCACGGTCGGCCCGAGCAGCGTCTCGCCGATGTGGCCGACCCGTCCCGGGCCCCGCGCTCGCGCGTACTCCTCGTAGAACGCGACGTGCTGGCGCAGCGAAAGCCCCCGTCCCCCGTGCTCCTTCGGCCAGCCCACGCAGGTCCAGCCGTGCGCGCCGAGGTGGCGCTCCCAGTCCCTGCGCTCCTCGTAGCAGGAGTGCTCGTCGCCCGGCCCGCCCCGGCCGCGGACCGCGGCGAAGTCACCGGACAAGCTCTCCTCCAGGAAGGTGCGCACCTCGTCCCGGAACGCCCGGTCGTCCGCACTCTCCCTCAGATCCACGGCTGTGAAGTTATCTGACGGACCGTCAGGTTTCGACCCGGCCTACGCTGGCGGGGGTGTCCGACCGTGTCCCTTACCTGACCAGCCGGCTGCAGGGCTTCGGCACGACCATCTTCGCCGAGATGTCGGCGCTGGCCGTGCGCACCGGTGCCGTCAACCTGGGCCAGGGCTTCCCCGACTACGAGGGCCCGCCCGAGGTGCTCGACGCGGCGGTGGCCGCCATCCGGGGCGGGCACAACCAGTACCCGCCGGGCCGGGGCATGCCTGTGCTGCGCGAGGCGATCGCCCGCCACCAGGCCCGCTTCTGGGGCCTGACCTACGACCCCGACACCGAGGTGCTGGTCACCGCGGGCGCCACCGAGGCCATCGCCGCCGCCTGCCTGGCGCTGTGCGAGCCGGGCGACGAGGTCGTCGTGCTGGAGCCGACCTACGACAGCTACCAGGCCTCGATCGCCATGGCCGGCGCCCACCCGACGTTCGTCCGTTTGGAGCCGCCCGCCTACCGGCCCGACCCCGACGCCCTGCGGGCCGCGGTCACGCCCCGGACCCGGCTGCTGCTCGTCAACTCGCCGCACAACCCCACCGGGATGGTCCTCACCCGCGACGAGCTGGCCGCCATCGCCGCCGTGGCGATCGAGCACGACCTGCTGGTGGTCACCGACGAGGTCTACGAGCACCTGACGTTCGACGGCACCGAGCACATCCCGCTGGCCACGCTGCCCGGCATGCGGGAGCGCACGGTGACGATCTCGTCGGGCGGCAAGACGTTCAACACGACGGGCTGGAAGATCGGCTGGGTGTGCGCCCCGCCGGAGCTGGTCACCGCGGTCACCACCGCCAAGCAGTTCCTCACCTACGTGAACGGCGGCCCGTTCCAGCCCGCCATCGCCGCCGGGCTCGACCTGGGCGACGACTACTTCGCCGGACTCGCCGCGGGCCTGGCCGCTCAGCGGGACATCCTGTGCGCGGGCCTGACCGAAACGGGGCTCGCCGTGTTCCCGCCCCAGGGCACCTACTTCGTGACCGTCGACATCCGGCCGCTGCGCCCCGACGGCGACGGCATGGCGTTCTGCCGCGAGCTGCCGGACCGGTGCGGCGTCGTGGCCATCCCCAACCAGGTTTTCTACGCCGATCCGGCCGCGGGGCGTCACCTCGTCCGCTTCTCGTTCGCCAAGCGCCCGGCGGTGCTGGAGGATGCGGTGGCCCGCCTGGCCAAGCTCCCGGAGGTCGTGACATGAAGGTGGCGGTCGTCCAGCACGACATCGTCTGGGAGGACAAGGACGCCAACTTCGCCCGCCTCGCCCCCCAGATCGAGGCGGCCGCGGGCGCCGGCGCCCGGCTGGTGGTGCTGACCGAGACGTTCTCCACCGGGTTCTCCATGCGGACCGAGCGCACGGCCGAGCCCGAGGGCGGGCCGTCGTCGCAGTTCCTGGCGTCCCAGGCCAAGGAGCACGGCGTCTGGCTGTGCGGGTCGTGCCCCGAGGTGGCGGAGGAGGGCTCGCCGCCGTACAACTCGCTGGTCCTGGCCGGGCCCGACGGCGAGGTGGTGGCCCGGTACCGCAAGCTGCACCGCTTCACCTACGGCGGCGAGGACCGCACGTTCTCGGCCGGGAGCTCACCGGTGACGGTCGAGATCGAGGGCCTCCGGGCCAGCCTGTTCGTCTGCTACGACCTGCGCTTCGCCGACGACTGGTGGGCGCTGGCCCCGGACACCGACGCCTACATCTGCCCGGCCAACTGGCCCGACACCCGCCGCGCCCACTGGCAGGCCCTGCTGCGGGCCCGCGCCATCGAGAACCAGGCGTACGTCATCGCCTGCAACCGCGTGGGCCAGGGCGGCAAGCTGCGCTACGCGGGCGACAGCGCCATCGTCGATCCGATGGGCGAGACGCTGGCGTCGGGCGCGGCGACGGAGGCGCTGCTGGTCGCCGAGGTCGACCCCGCCCGGGTGGCCGAGGTCCGGGCCGAGTTCCCGTTCATCGCCGATCGCCGACAGATCGGGGCCGAGCCGGACATGTGACGGCCGTGGACGACGCGGCGTTCCGGCAGCTGTTCGACGCGCACCTGGCGGACGTCTGGCGCTATGCCCGCCGCCGGTGCACCACGTCCGCCGACGCCGACGACGTGGCGGGGGAGACGTTCGCGGTGGCCTGGCGCCGCCGCGCCGACCTGCCTGCGGCCGAGGGCGACGCCCGGCTGTGGCTGCTGGGGACCGCCCGGCGGGTCCTCGCCAACCAGCGGCGTAGCCAGGTCCGCCAGGACCGGCTCCGCCTCCGCGCCGCCGGCGCCGTGTCGCCCCTGGCCGCGCCCGCCGAGGCCGAGGCCGAGGGCGAGCTGTGGCAGGCGCTGTCCCGCCTGTCGCCGGACGACCGCGACCTGCTGATCATGCGGGCGTGGGACGAGCTACCGGTGCAGGACATGGCGGTGCTGCTGGGCTGCACGCCCAACGCGGCGTCGCTACGTCTGCACAAGGCCCGTCGCCGGCTGGCGGCGGCGCTGGGGCGGACAGAGGCGACGGGGTCCCGGACATCTCCGGCACGATCCCGCCCGGCGGAAGGAGGCCTCCCGTGATCGAGGACCCGATGGACGCCCAACTGGCCGCCCTCGACCCGTCACGCCGCGAGGCTCCCCCCGCCCCGGGATCGGTCCGTCACGCCTCGATCCTGGAGCGCGCCATGTCCGGCACCGGCACCGACACCCTCGCCTCCGTCCCCGCCTCTGAGCCCGCTCGCCGCCGTCCCCGCCGTCGCCGCCGTCCCCGCCACCTCGGGGCTGCAGCCGCCGTGGCCGTCGCCCTGGTCGCCGTGGTGGCGTGTGCCGCCGTGCTGCTCCGCGGCCCCGACGATCCCGACCCGACCAGGGTCGTGTCCAGCGCCGCCGACGCCACCGCCGAGGTGACCAGCTTCCGCGTCACGCTCGACACGCACGACCAGTACTCGGACGGCACCGGCACGATCGAGGTCGACGGCGACCGCATGCGGGTCCAGGTCAGTGGCACCTACCGCGACGGCCCCGTGGAGGGCAGCACGACGGTCTACATCGGCCTCGATTCCTATGAGGAGACGCTCGACGGAGGCAGGGAGACCAACAGGCTGGAACAGCCCATGGCCCCGTTCGGCTCGGCGTCCCAGGCGGTCCTGGCCGCGGCGCTGTCGGGCCACGACGTCGCAGCGGCGGGCCAGGAGACGGTGCGGGGTGTACCCACGACCCACTATCGCATCATCCTCGACGACGCATCCCGGGCGGCGCTGGCCGATCTCGGCCAGGGGATGCTGGGTTGGTTCGGCCTCGTGGACCCCGACCAGGTCCGAACGATCGACGTGTGGATCGGCGGCGACCTGATCCGCCGCCTCCGGGTCCGGAGCCTGATCGAGGGCGCCGAGTCTGTCAGGACCGCCGAGTACTACGACTTCGGTGCCGCCATCGACATCCAGGCGCCGGACTGGGCGGGGCGCTGACGCTCAGACGTGGGTCTTGAGGAAGGCGATGTCGTCCTTGCGACCCTCGTCGGCCGTCTCGCAGATGACCGGGGCTCCGGCCTTGGCCACCACCGCCACCAGCAGCTCGGGGTCGATGGTCCCGGTGCCGATGTTGGCGTGGCGGTCCCGGCCGGAGTTGTGCTCGTCCTTGGAGTCGTTGCAGTGGATCAGGTCGATGCGCCCGGTGATGCCCAGGATGCGCTCGACCGCGTCGACGAGCTGCTCGCCCGCGGCCCAGGCGTGGCACGTGTCGAGGCAGAAGCCGATGCCGGTGTCGCCGATGGCCTCCCACAGCCCGGCGATCGTGTCGAAGTGGCGGGCCATGGCGTGGTCGCCGCCGGCGGTGTTCTCCAGGTAGATCGGCACGTCCGTCTCGATCGTGTCGATGCCCTTGCGCCAGCGGGCGAACCCGGCGCCGGGCTCGTCGTCCTCGGTGACGTGCCCGCCGTGGACGATGACGGCGCGGGCCCCGATCTCGGCCGCGGCGTCGACGGTCTGCTGGAGGATCTTGCGCGAGGGGATGCGGATCTTGTTGTTCGGCGACGCCAGGTTGATCAGGTACGGCGCGTGCACGTAGATGGGCAGGTCCGAGGCCTTGAGCGCCGCGGCGTCCTCGCGGGGGGCCGGCTTGCGCCAGCTCTGGGGATCGCCGAGGAAGATCTGCACGATGTCGGCATCCTCGGCGGCGGCGGTGCCGAGGGGGTCTGCAGCGGAGATGTGTGATCCGATGAGCACATCCTTAGCCTAGGCCGACCATACCCCGATAGGGTATGAGGCGTGCCCGGCTACAGCATGACCAAGGACGACTACCTCAAGCGCCTGCGCCGCATCGAAGGCCAGGTGCGGGGCCTGCAGCGCATGGTCGACAGCGACACGTACTGCATCGACGTCCTGACCCAGATCTCGGCCGTGACCAGTGCGCTGCAGTCGGTGGCGGTCGGCCTGCTGGACGAGCACCTGCACCACTGCGTGACCGACGCGGTCGCCTCCGGCGCCCCCGACGCGGCCGAGAAGGTCACGGAGGCCACCCGGGCCATCGAGCGCCTGGTCAAGTCGTGACCGCGCCCACGACGACGGATCTCCCCATCGCCGGCATGACCTGCGGCTCGTGCGCGGCTCGCATCGAGCGCACCCTCAACCGCCTCCCCGGCGTCGAGGCCACGGTCAACTACGCGACCGAACGAGCCCGCGTCGACTACGACCCCGACACGGTCACCCCCGACGACCTGGTCGCCGCGGTCGAGGACCTCGGCTACCAAGTGACGTCCTCCGCCCCGGCCGCGGCTCCCACCACCTCCGCACCTGCCCCTGCGGCGGTGGCATTTCTGACCACCAAGCCGGGCGCCTCGGCCTCGCCCGGCCTGGCGTCGCTCGACCCGGCCGCCCCGGCCTCATCTGCCGCTCGCTCGCCGGCCGACGGTGGTTCCCCCTCCCTCGCCGCGGCTGGGGCCGCGGCGCCCAGTGCCGTTGGGCGTCGAGCTCCGGGTGGGCAGGCCGGGCGGGATCCGCTGCTGACACGGCTGGTCGTGGCCGTGGTGCTGGCGCCGCCGGTCATCGCGCTGTCGATGATCTCCGCGCTCCAGTTCGACGGATGGATGGTCCTCGCCCTGGTGCTGGCCACGCCCGTGGCCCTGTGGTGCGCCTGGCCGTTCCACCGGGCCGCGTGGCGGAACCTGCGCCACCGGGCCACGACCATGGACACGCTGGTGTCGCTGGGCGTCCTGGCCGCCTACGGGTGGTCGCTCTACGCCATTGCCGGCGACGGTGAGCCCTACCTCGAGGTCGCCGCAGGCGTGCCGCTGTTCCTCCTCGCCGGGCGCTACGCCGAGGCCCGGGCGAAGCGCCAGGCCGGGGCCGCCATCGCCGCGCTGGCCGAGCTCGGGGCCAAGGACGTCGCCGTCCTCGATGCCGACGGGCGCGAGCACCGCCGCCCGATCGAGGACCTGGCCGTGGGCATGCGCTTCGTGGTCCGCCCGGGCGAGAAGGTCGCCACCGACGGGGTCGTGGTCGAGGGCACCTCCGCGGTGGACCGCTCGCTGCTCACCGGGGAGAGCGTCCCGGTCGAGGTGGGGCCGGGCGACGCCGTGGTGGGAGCCACCGTCAACGCGGGCGGGCGCCTGGTGGTCGAGGCCACGGGCGTCGGGGCCGACACCGCGCTGGCCCGGATCGCCCGGCTGGTCGAGGACGCCCAGGCGGGCAAGGCGCCCGTGCAGCGCCTCGCCGACCGCATCTCCGCCTGGTTCGTACCCGCCGTGATGCTGTTGTCGACGGCCACGCTCGCGGGCTGGCTGCTCACCGGGCACGAGGCCTCGGTCGCGTTCGAGGCGGCGGTGGCGGTGCTGATCATCGCCTGCCCCTGCGCCCTGGGCCTCGCCACGCCCACGGCCCTGCTGGTGGGGACCGGCCGCGGCGCCCAGCTGGGCCTGCTCATCCGGGGGCCTGAGGTGCTGGAGTCCACCCGCCGGGTCGACACCGTGGTGCTGGACAAGACCGGCACGGTCACGTCCGGCGCCATGCGCCTGGTCGACGTGGTGACGGCCCCGGGCACGGACGAGGGCACCGCCCGCCGCGTGGTCGGCGCCCTGGAAGCGGCGTCCGAGCATCCGATCGGCCGCGCGATCGCCACGGGCTCGGGCACCGAGCGTCACCCGGTAGTGGGCGGCTTCCGCAGCCTGACCGGGCTCGGTGTCGAGGGCGTGGTCGAGGGCCACGAGGTGCTCGCCGGCCGGCCCGCTCTGCTGGCGGGCCGGGACCTGGCCCTGCCCCGCGACCTCGCCGTGGAGGCCGAGGTGGCCGAGCGCCAGGGCAGCACCGTGGTCGCTGCCGGCTGGGACGGCGAGGTCCGGGCGCTCTTCGTCGTGGCCGACCAGGTCAAGCCGACCAGCGCCGACGCCGTGGCGCGGCTGCGGGCGCTGGGGCTGGAGCCCCTGCTCGTCACCGGGGACAACGCCCCCACGGCCCGAACGGTCGCCGCGGCGGTCGGCATCGACCGGGTCGAGGCCGAGACCCTGCCGGAGGACAAGGTGGCGGTGGTGCGCCGCCTCCAGGACGAGGGCCGGGTGGTGGCGGTGGTGGGCGACGGGGTCAACGACGCCGCCGCGCTGGCGCAAGCCGACCTGGGCCTGGCCCTGGGGACCGGCGCCGACGTCGCCATCGAGGCCAGTGACCTCACGCTGGTGAGCGGCGACCTGCGCGCCGCGCCGGACGCCATCCGCCTGGCCCGCCGCACGCTGCGCACCATCAAGGGCAACCTGTTCTGGGCCTTCGCCTACAACGTCGCCGCGCTGCCCCTGGCCATGGCCGGCCTGGCCGAGCCCATGCTGGCGGGCGCGGCCATGGCCGCGTCGAGCGTGTTCGTGGTCAGCAACAGCCTGCGGCTACGCCGGTTCCGCTGAACGCTCCGGTTCGGCTGAGCGCTCCCGCTCCCTGACGACCGGCTCGTCCGTGTAGCGCCGCTCGACCACGATCCCGCCCAGCGGGATCACCGCGGCGATCACCACGGTCAGCGTCGTGGCCGAGTCCCAGCCGAGCCGGCGCCGCACGGACAGCGCCAGCGCCAGGTACACGAGGAAGATCACGCCGTGGATCGGCCCGATCGTCTCGACCAGGCCCTCCACCCCGAACCCGTGCTTGGCC
>JBKPRS010000243.1:0-9178 GCA_046734695.1 Actinomycetota bacterium
TCGTCGAACTCCTCCAGCGGCGCCCCCCAGGTCGCCCCGGCGTTGTTCACGAGGATGTCGAGACTGTCCTCCCGCTCGCCCACGGCCTCGGCCAGGCGCCGGCACTCGTCCTCGGTGGACAGGTCGGCGGGCAGGGCGGCGCACTCCCCCACCTTCGACAGCTCGGCCGCCACTTCCTCGCACACGTCGGCCTTGCGGGACGAGATGTAGACCTTCGCGCCCGCCTCGACGAACCCCCGGGCGATCATCAGGCCGATGCCCCGGGAGCCCCCGGTGACGACGGCGGTCTTGCCCTCGATGGAGAAGAGATCGCTCATCCCGGCAGCTTGCCCCACCCCGCCACCCCGCACCGAACCGGCCCCTCGCTCGTTGCACGCCCCGCCCCCGCTGACCGGTAACGCTCGCCGGGCCGGCCCCGTGCCGAGGCGACGGTCGGTCGGTCCGTGGGGCGCCCAGGCCAGCGGGGCTCACCAGGTGTCGACGGCGGGGCGCTTCTTGCCGGTCCGGGCCGGGGGCTCGTCGGCCGTCAGGGTGGCGATCCAGCGGCGGCTGTCGGCCGGGTCGATGACGTCGTCGATCTCGAAGTGGCTCGCCGAGTTGAGCGCCTTGCCGTGCTCGTAGGCGGCGTCGACCATGGTCTGGAACGTCCGCTCGCGCTCGTCGGGGTCCTCGATGGCTGCCAGCTCGTTGCGGTAGCCCAGCCGCACCGCGCCCTCGAGCCCCATGCCGCCCAGCTCGCCGGTGGGCCAGGAGACGCAGAACAGCGGGGCCTTGAAGCTCCCGCCCGCCATGGTCTGGGCCCCGAGCCCGTACGCCTTGCGCAGGATGATGGTCCCGAACGGGACGCTGAGGCTGCCCCCGATCACGAACAGCCGGCTGGCGTGGCGGACCAGGCCGGTGGTCTCGGCCTCGGGCCCGACCATGATCCCAGGCGTGTCGCACAGGAAGAGCACGGGCAGGTCGAACGCGTCGCAGAGCTGGAGGAAGCGGGCGGCCTTGTCCGCCCCGTCGGAGTCGATGGCGCCGGCCAGGTGCGCCGGGTCGTTGGCCACGAGGCCGAGTGGGCGACCCTCGACCCGCACCAGGGCGGTGACCATGCCGCGGCCGAAGCCCCGCCGCAGCTCCAGCACCGAGCCGGTGTCGGCCAGGCCGGCCACGACCGCCCGGACGTCGTAGACCCGGCGGCGGTTCTCGGGGATCAGGGCCCGCAGCGCCTCCTGGTCGGCGCACTCCCAGTCGTCGGCCGGTCCCGCGAAGTACGACAGGTAGCGCCGGGCCACGTCGACGGCTTCGGCCTCGTCCTCCACGGCCACGTCGACCACGCCGTTGGCCACCTGCACGTCCAGCGGGCCGATGTCCTCGGGGGCGAAGACGCCCAGGCCGCCGCCCTCGATCATGGCGGGCCCGCCCATGCCGATGTTGGAGCCCTTGGTGGCGATGACCACGTCGCTGGCGCCCAGGATGGCGGCGTTGCCGGCGAAGCACCGTCCCGAGGTGATCCCCACCCGGGGCACGAGCCCGCTGAGCCGGCCCCACAGGTGGAACGCCATCGTGTCCAGCCCCGACACGCCCGGCGAGTCGGTGTCGCCGGGCCGGCCGCCGCCGCCCTCGGCGAAGAACACCACCGGCAGGCGGCGGCGCTCGATCACGTCGAACAGGCGGTCCTTCTTGCGGTGGTTCTGGTACCCCTGGGTCCTGGCCAGGACCGTGTAGTCGTAGGACAGCACGGCCGTCGGGCGGCCCGCGACGGTCCCGATGCCGGCGACCATGCCGTCGGCCGGGGTCCGGGCGATGAGGTCCTCGACGGACCGGCGGCGGCGCTGGGCCGCGATGGCCAGGGGGCCGTACTCGACCAGCGAGCCGGGATCCAGCAGGTCGTCGACGTTCTCCCGTGCCGTGCGCTGCCCGGTCCGGCGGCGCCGCTCGACCGCGTCGGGCCGCGCCGGGTCCAGCCCGGTGGCATGCCGCTCGACGACCTCGGCCAGGTCGGCCCGCACCCCGGTCGGGTGGGTCGCCGTCGGGATGGCCTCGGCCGTCGCCGGCGACGTCTCGCCACCGGCGGGCGTCGCGGCCACCACCACGAGCAGGTCCCCGGCCTGGACCGTGTCGCCGGCCGCCACCCGGACCTCGGCCACCGTGCCGGCGACCCCGGCCTCGATGGCGTACTCCATCTTCATCGACTCGAGGATGACGACGGTGGTGCCGGCCTCGACGGCGGCGCCGGCCGGCCGTTCGATCCGGGCCACCGTGCCGGTGAGCGGGGACACGACCTCTGCCATGACCGCACTGTCTAGCGGCGCACCACCAGCTGGCGCAGAACCCAGCGGACCGGATCGAGGTCGTCGCGGCCGTCCGCCACGCGCTCCAGCCCGGCGGCCACCCGGTCCAGGTCGGCGGGACCCGCCAGTCCCAGGGCGAGCGCCCGGTCCCGCCAGGTGGCCAGGTTCATCCCGTACATGCGGGCGGCCACGCCCGCGTCCACCATGACCTCGACGCACTCGCCGCCCAGCGGTGCCAGCAACGGCCCGGCGTACATCGGGCCGCCGTCGGCCGCCACCAGGGCGACGACCAGGTCCTCGTACTCGCACAGGACGCCGGGCGGCGCCTCGATCGACTCGACCTCGTCGACCACCACCACGCCCCCGTCCCGGACCTGGCTCGACCAGCGCTCGACCAGCCCGGGCGGGTCGGGGAGGTGGGCGAGCAGCAGCCGGGCGTACACGACGTCGACGGGCGCCTCCGGCAGCGGGAGGGCGGTCACGTCGTGGTGCACGAACCCGATCGTGGGGTCGCTCGTCGTGGCCCGGGCCAGCTCCACGTACCGCTCGGACCCGTCGACACCGAGTGTGCGCCGCGGCCGCGACACGTCCGCCACCATCCGGGTGGTGTGCCCCGGCCCGCAGCCGAGGTCGAGCGCGATCCCGGTCCCGGCCGGGACAGCCCGGGCCAGCAGCGCCCGGGACGACGGCTCGAACACCTGGGCCACCAGCGCCATCCGCTCCGCCGCCAGGTCGCTGTCCCCGAACGTGTACTTCCCCGCCACGGCCGCCCAGTCTGACGACCGGGGCCGGGCGCGTCGCCCGAATTCCTCAGGCGACGGCGCCGGCCTGGCGCAGAGACGCGATCTCGCCTGGCGCGTAACCCAGGCCGGCCAGGACCTCGTCTGTCTGCTCGCCCGGGGCGGGCGGGGGCCGGTCGAGGGTGGCCGGCGTGGCGCTGAAGCGGGGCGCGGGGCTGGGCTGGAGCACGCCCTCGACCTCGACCACCGTGGCCCGGGCGGCCAGGTGGGGGTCGGCCGGCGTCTCCTCGGTGGTGAGGACCGGCGCCACGCACGCGTCCCGCCCGGCGAAGTGGGCGACCCACTCGTCCCGGGGCCGGGAGGCGAACGCTCTTGCGAACTGCTCGCGCATGGCCGGCCAGCCGGTCCGGTCGTGCTGGGCGCCGAGCGTGGCCGGGTCGATCCCCAGCCCGTCGAGCAAGGCGGCGAAGAACTGGGCTTCCAGCGCTCCCACCGCCACCCACTGCCCGTCCGAGCAGGCGTAGCAGTCGTAGAACGGGGCGCCCGAGTCCAGCAGGTTGGTGCCCCGCTCGTTCGTGAAGTAGCCCGAGCGCAGGGCCATGAAGAACGGCGCCATGAGCAGCGCCACCCCGTCGACCATGGCCGCGTCCACGACCTGGCCCGGGGCACCGCTGCGGGCCGCCAGCACCCCCGACACCACGCCCAGCGCCAGCAGCATCCCGCCGCCGCCGAAGTCGCCAATGAGGTTGAGCGGCGGGGTCGGCGGCTGCCCGGCCCGGCCGATGTGGGCCAGCGCTCCGGCCACCGCCGCATAGGTGATGTCGTGGCCGGCCTCGGCCGCGTAGGGACCGTCCTGGCCCCACCCCGTCATCCGGCCGTAGACCAGCCGCGGGTTGCGGGCCAGGCAGGCGTCAGGGCCCACGCCGAGCCGTTCCGCCACGCCGGGCCGGAAGCCCTCGATCAGCGCGTCCGCCCCGGCCGCCGCCCGGAGGACGATCTCGGCACCGTCCGGCTGCTTCAGGTCGACGGCGATCGACCGGCGGCCCCGGTTGAGCACGTCCATGCGGGCCACGGCGTTGGGCACGCCGGGCCGGTCGACCCGGACCACGTCGGCCCCGAGGTCGGCGAGGACCATGGCCGCGAACGGCGCCGGTCCGATGCCGGCCAGCTCGACGACCGACACCCCGGCCAGCGGTCCCGCCATCAGCGCTGGGCGCCCTCGGCCGCGAGGATCCCGCCCAGGCGCAGCAGCTGACGCGAGGCGCCGCCCAGCGACAGCTCCAGCTGCTTGGCCAGGAGGAAGTAGCGGTGCAGCGGATAGTCCCGGTCGACACCGACGCCGCCGTGCAGGTGCGAGGCGGCGTGCACCACCCGCTGCCCGCCCGCGGCGGCCCAGTACTTGGCCACGGCCACCTCGCGGTCGGCGGGCATGCCCGCCCCCAAGCGCCAGGCCGCCTGCAACATGGTCAGGCGCACGGCGTGGGCGTCGACGTAGGCGTCCGCCGCCCGCTGGCCCACGGCCTGGAAGGTGGCGATGGGCCGCCCGAACTGCTCGCGGCCGGTGGTGTACTCGCCGGTGATGCGTACGGCCTCGGCCGTCAGGCCGGCCATGACGGCGCAGGTGGCGGCCGTGGCGTGCTCCAGCGTCCAGCGCAGGGCCGTGCCGTCGTCGATGGGACCGAGGACCGCGCTCTGGTCCACCCGGACACCGTCCAGCCGGACCCTCGCCTCCGGCGTCCCGGTGGTGGTGTCCTGGCGCTCCCGCTCCAGGCCCGGCGCGTCGGCGGGGACGAGGAACAGCGCCACCGCGCCGCTGTCGGTCGTAGCCGGGACGATGATCGTGCCGGCGACGAGGCCGGCGGGCACGTTGGTCCGCACCCCGTCGAGCACCCAGCCCGCCCCGCCTTCGGCTACGTCGTTGCCGCGGCTCGGGCCGCGGTCAGGGCGGGCGGTGGTGGTCGGCCGGGCCGGGTCGCCCAGGGGCTCGATCAGGGCCGCGGTCAGCACCGTGGTCCCGGCCACCAGGCCCGGGAGCAGGGCGGCCTGCTGCTCGGCGGTGCCCCACCGCGCCACGGGCAGGCCCCCGAGCGCCAGAGCGGCCAGGGCGGGCACGGGCGCGGTGCGCCGGCCGACCTCCTCGAGCACCAGGCACAGCTCCAGCACGCCGAGCCCCGCGCCGCCGTGCTCGGCGGGCACGGCGATGCCCAGCAGGCCGGCGTCCGCCATGGCCGACCACAGCGCCCGGTCGAAGCGCAGGTCGTCGGCGTGCTCGACGGCCCGGATGGCGTCGGGCGTGGCCTTGTCGCCCAGCAGCTTGGCGGCCACGTCGATCGTGGCCTGCTGCTCGTCGGTCAGGTCGAAGTCCATCGTCCCCCTACCTCTTGGCCATCGGCATGCCCATGCCGAAGGCCGCGATCAGGTCCCGCTGCAGCTCGTTGGTGCCGCCGCCGAACGTGAGGATGAGCAGGCTGCGGTACATCTGCTCCAGCCGCGAGCTCAGGAGCGCGCCGGGCGTGTCCTCGACCAGGTAGGCCCGCTCGCCGAGCACCTCCATGAGCAGCCGGAACGAGCTGAGGTAGTGCTCGGTGCCGAACACCTTGATGGTGCTGGCGTCGGCCACGGGCAGCTCGTTGCGGGTGGCGGCCCAGGCCACCTTCCAGTTGGCCAGGCGCAGGAACTCGAACCCGGCGTAGGCCTGGGCCAGGTTGAGCTGCACCCACTCCTGGTCGATCACCCTGCGGCCGTCGGGCAGGCGGGCCTCTCGGGCCCAGTCGATCACCTCGTGCAGCATGTGCTCGGCCATGCCGGGGCTGCACAGCGTGACCCGCTCGTGGTTGAGCTGGTTGACGATCAGCTTCCAGCCCTCGTTCTCGCCCGCGACCAGGTTCTCGGCCGGCACCCGCACGTCGTCCCAGTAGACGGAGTGGATGTCGTGCGAGGACAGCAGGTGGAGCGGGGTGCGCTCGATGCCGGGCGCGTCCATCGGGGCGATGAACAGGGAGATGCCGCGGTGGCGGCTGTCCTCGGCGCCGGTGCGGGCGGCCAGCCAGCAGTAGTCGGCGTCGCCCGCCAGGCTGGTCCACATCTTCTGGCCGGTGATGACGTAGTCGTCGCCGTCGCGCACGGCCCGGGTGCGCAGGCTGGCCAGGTCGGTGCCGGCGCCCGGCTCGCTGTAGCCGATGCAGAAGTGGAGCTCGCCCCGCAGGATCCGGGGCAGGAAGCGCTGCTTCTGCTCGTCGCTGCCGAACTGCATGATCGTGGGGGCGACCGAGTTGATGGTCAGCATCGGGACCGGCGCCCCGGACCGCATCGACTCATCGAAGAAGATGAACTGGTCGACCGGCCCCCGGCCCTGGCCGCCGTACTCCTCGGGCCAGCCGATGCCCAGCCAGCCGTCCTCGCCCATCTGGCGGACCACCCGGCGCATCACCGGGCCGATGCCCTCGGTGTGGCGCAGCTCGCGGCGGGTGTCGTCGTCGAGCAGGTCCTCGTAGTAAGCGCGCAGCTCGCGGCGCAGCGCTTCCTCGGTGTCGGTGTAGGCCAGGTGCAACGTCCCCTCCCGGGTCCCGGTCGGAGCCCAGTATGGACCGCAAACGAGAACGTGTTCTACTTGGCCGGTTCAGGGCGGGGACAGGTCGTCCCCGTCGGCCTCGCCACGAAGGGGCTCGAGGGTGCACGACCACGCCCCGGACTCGGCGGAAGGCGGCTCGTCCATGAACTCGACACGGCACCGGACGTCGTTCACGAGCAGGCCCCACGACAGCGCCGGCTCGAACCGGGCGCTGCGACTGGCGTCGGGATCGTCGGGCGCGAACAGGCGCAGCGTGACCAGGCCGTTGACCGCCACCGCCGCGACCAGCAGCCACAGGTAGCGGCGGCTGCGGTCACTCGCCCCGATCCACAGCAGGAGGCCCAGCAGGCTGGGGAGCAGGTGCGCCGGCTTCCACGGGAACAGCAGGAACGTGCCCTGGGCCGCCACCAGCCCGAGGACCCCGAACCGCACCAGCGGGTCCGACCCCCAGCGCCGCAGCGATCCGATCAGCGCGGGGACGGCCAGCGCTACCACCACGATCAGGGCCAGGCCGGCCACGCCGTAGTCCTTGACCAGGAAGCGCCCGGTGTTGTTGGCGAAGCCCTGCCAGCCCTCGGTGTGCTCCAGGAACCCGAACGACCGATCGAACGCCAGCCACGCGGGCACGTACAGCAGGAGCGCCAGCGGCACCACGACCGCCGCGGACACGAGGCAGCGCCGGCGAGCCCCACGCTCCCAGCCGTCGGCGACGAGGAACGCGGCGATCACGGCCGCGGTGGACGGCCGGCTCCCGATGGCCAGCGCGAACAGCACGCCGGCCACGACAGGCCGGTCCCGCAACTGCGCCAGCGCCCCCCAGAGGAACAGCGCCAGCGCCCACACGAAGTCCCCGGTGGACGTGCCCGCGATGAGCGTGATCGGCGACGCCAGGAACGCGAGCGCGACGACGTCACCGTTGCGATGGCCCCAGGCTCGCACCAGCCGGGCGCAGCCCACCACCGCCGCCGCCAGCGCGGCCGCGGTGGCGAGGTTGACCGCCACGTGCCCGAGCGGGCCGAGCACGGCCACGATCGCCTCGACCACGGGCACCCCGGGGTTGCGGGACGGCGCATAGTCCCCCGCCCGGATCCGCGCCCCCGCATCCAAAAGGTAGCCCGCGTCGATATCGGTGCCGTACCCCCACCAGATGAGCGGCAGGGTCACGGCCGCGGTGATGAGAAGCAGCGACCAGTCGGTCAGCCGCGGCGACACGTCCTCGGCGCTGGCAGCCGCGGGCTGCCTCGTTGTCGACACCATCCGCCAGGCAAGGTAGCGCCGACCCGTTCACACAACGACACTCGGGTGTCGGCGACAGAGGCCCTCAGCCCACGGGTGAGGGCGTGACGGCGATCGCGCCGACCAGCGCCCGCAGCGCCGCGACCACGGTGCTGTCGTCGACGGCACCCGGGTCGAGCCGGTACGTCATCTCCAGCCCGATGAGGGTGCTCACGACCACGGCAGCCACCCCGGCGGACGGAGCCGGGAGGTCGATCAGGCCCTCGGCGGCCCACGCGTCCAGCGCCGCGGCCAGCGTGGCGAACTCGGCGCGGTAGCGCTCGCCCAGCCGGGACCGGACCCGCCCGTTGCCCGGCCGGGTGGCCCACACCCACACCTCGTGCTCGAAGTGCAGCCAGTCGCGGGCCTCGGCGGGAGGCCGGCAGAAGTTGCGCCACAGGGCCGCAAGCCGGTCGTCCAGCGAGCTCGCCGCCTCGATGTCGGCCAGCATGCTGCGGGCCACGACGTCCTTCGACTCGTCGAGCAGGGCGACGACGAGCCCGTCCTTGCTGCCGAACTGCCCGTAGAGCGAGCCGGACGTGCGCTCGGCCCGTTCCGCGATGGCGTCGACCGAGGCACCCTCGATGCCGTGCTCGGCGATGGCGGCGCGTGCGGCCGCCAGCAGGCGACCCCGTGTCTCGACACTGCGCGCCTGCCGGGCCCGGGACATGGGATCGAGCGTAGACACGAACCGTAACGTGCGCTACAAACAGTGGCCTCACTCGTGGGGGATGAAGGGGCACGATGGAGTTCAACCTGGCCGACCTGTTCGAGCACGCGGTCGACGCATGGGGCGAGCGGGAGTACCTGGTGGCCGATGGCCGCCGCCGCACATACGCCGAGATGGACGCCCGGGCCAACCGGCTGGCCCACCACCTGGCCGACGAGGGCATCGGGCCCGGCGACCACGTCGGGATCTACGGCGTGAACTCCGTCGAGTGGATCGAGAGCCTGTGGGCGATCTTCAAGCTGCGGGCGGTCTGGATCAACATCAACTACCGCTACGTCGAGGACGAGCTGGCCTACCTGTTCGGCAACGCCGACCTGAAGGCGCTGATCCACGACGCGGGCTTCGCCGACCGCGTGGCCGGCGTGTCCGCCACGCTGCCGGACCTGCGCCATCGCCTCGTCATCGGCGGGGACTTCGAGGATGCGCTGGCGTCCGCCTCCCCCGAGCGCGACTTCGGCCCGCGGTCGGGCGACGATCGCTACATCCTCTACACCGGCGGCACCACCGGCATGCCCAAGGGCGTCGAGTGGCGCCAGGCCGACGTGCTCTTCGCCCTCGGCGGAGGCATCGACGTCCTGTCGGG
>JBKPRS010000244.1:0-4635 GCA_046734695.1 Actinomycetota bacterium
GCGTTGGGCGGCGCCGACGCCCGGTGCGCCGCGGCCGCCGCGGTGGCGTGGGCGTGGCGGTTCCTGGCGCTCGATCCCGGCGACGTGTCCGCTGCCGCGTCGGCGCTCGCCCGGGGCGAGGGGATCCGCGTCGTGCTGGTCCGCCTGGCCGTCATGGCCTGGGCCGTCGGGCTGGCGGTGGCCCTGGCCCTGCGCACGGAGCGCCGGGCCGCCCTGTAGCGCTAGGCGCTGACCGGCGTCGGCGTGACCTGGAGCGTCCCCTTCATCGTGACGACCCAGGGCGTGCGGTAGAGCACGTCGACCAGGGCACCGTCAGCGAGGTCGAGGTCGAGGTCCGCCCCGCCCTTCGGCTTGCCGCCCATGTAGGGGAAGTTGACCGTCAGCCGGTGCCGGCCGGGCGGGACCTCGAAGACCGTTGCCTTCGCGGGTCCCCAGCCAACCTTCCCGGCCTCGTTCCCGTCGATGAGGACGTTGGCCTGGCCGAAGATCAGGAACTGCATGAACCGCCGGCGTGCGGTGACGCGTACGTGGGGCATGTGCCACCTCCCTTGACCGGCGGGAAGCTAGTGGCGAGGTGGCCGGATGTGGCCGCGGCCCCGCGCCGCCGCCTGTGGCGACTCGGGTAGCGTCGGAACCCGTGGATCTGGACGCTGCCATGGGTCTCGCCCTCGACGAGGGGGCCACTGCGGTGCTCCACGGCGACGTCCCGGTGGGTGCGGTCGTGCTGCGCGACGGCGAGGTCATCGCCCAGCGCCACAACGAGCGGGAGCACCTCGGCGACCCCAGCGCGCACGCCGAGATACTGGCGCTGCGGGACGCGGCCGAGGTCGTCGGCGGGTGGCGCCTGGACGGGACGGTTCTGGTGGTGACCATCGAGCCGTGTCCGATGTGTGCGGGAGCGCTGGTGGCGGCGAGGGTCGACCAGGTCGTGTTCGGTGCCGCCGACCCCAAGGCGGGAGCCTGCGGCTCGCTCTACAACCTGTGCGTCGACCCCCGCCTGAACCACGAGGTGAAGGTGGTGGGGGGCGTGCGGGCCGAGGAAGCCGCCGCCCTGATCACCGGCTTCTTCGACGAGCTGCGGGCCGAGCCCTAGTCGTCTGCGCCTGTCAGCCGGCGAGGGCCAGCGCTGGGGACGTCTCCGGGCGCCGCGGGATCGACACGCCGTGGCTCAGGTGGCCGCGGGCGCCGCACCAGCAGTGCCAGTCCACGACGGGACCGCCGGGCGTGTTGTGGATCGCCTCGATGCGCGAGTTGTCGAGCAGCACCTCAGCATTGTGGCCATGACAATGGACTGCGAACATTGGTCTCCTCCGAGCCTCGGGCCTCAGTGCCGGTTCCGCCGCAGGTGCCACCGCCCGTGACGTGGGCGTCCCTTGGCCCGGCGGGCGAGGGCGGCCTCCCGTCGCAGCAGGCGGGTGCGCTCCTCGGTCAGGAAGGGAAGCATCGGTTCCATGGGTGCACCTCGATCCACTTTCCCAGTGGCTACTAGACGTCTTGCTTGATTGGTATGTATTCTACTGGCAGGTGTCAGTCCACTCCCTAGCCAATTGTGGTGAATTGGTATGAAGCAGTCCATTGAGGAAGCGCTGGGGATCTGGTCGGAGGGGCCCGGTCCGCTCCACCGCAAGCTCAGCGACGCGTTGCGGGCCGCCGCCGAGTCCGGCCGCCTGCCCGCGAGCGAGCGCCTGCCGTCCGAGCGCGAGCTCGCCCAGCGGCTGGCCGTGAGCCGCAGCACGGTGGTCACCGCCTACGACACGCTGCGGTCCGAGGGGCTGCTGGTCAGCCGGCAGGGCAGCGGGACCCGCATCCGCCCGGGCGCCGCCATCCGGCCCGACCCGCTCGAGTCCTTCCGTGTCAGCCCCGTCTACCGGACGCTGATCGACGCCCGCGACGACGTGATCTCGCTGGCGTGCGCCATCTTCCCGGCTCATCCGCTGGTGGCCGACGCCATCCGTGAGGTGGTGCTGGAGGAGGGCGACAAGCTGCTGGCCCAGAACGGCTACCTGCCCGGCGGGCTGCCCGCGCTGCGCGAGGGGCTCGCCGACATGCTGAGCGAGCGGGGCACTCCCACGGCCCCGGACCAGGTGATGGTGACGACCGGGGCGCAGCAGGCGGTCAGCCTGGCCACACTGCTGCTGATCCGGCCCGGCGACAGCGTGATCGTGGAGGCGCCCAGCTTCAGCGGCACGCTCGATGCGTTCCGCACCCGGGGCGCCGAGGTCATCCCGGTGCCGGTGGACGACGACGGCGTCGACGTGCGCGGCGTGGCCCGGGCCGTGGCCGCGTCCCGCCCGGCGGCCATCTACGTCATGCCCACGTACCACAACCCGACGGGCGCGCTGCTGGCGCCGAACCGCCGGCGCGACCTGGCCGAGCTGGTGGTCGAGCACGGCGTGCCGCTGATCGAGGACAACGCCCTGGAGAACGCGCCGCTGGACGACGAGGTGGTGCCGCCGGTGGCGGCCTACGCCCCGCCCGACGCGCCGATCCTCACCGCCGGGTCGTTCTCCAAGGTGGCGTGGGGTGGCCTGCGGGTCGGCTGGATCCGGGGCCCGGCCCCACTCATCGGGCGCCTGTCCGAGCTCAAGGCCATGAGCGACCTGGGCTCGCCCCTGCTCGACCAGGCCGTGGCCGCCCGGCTGGTCCCCCAGCTCGACCGGCTGCGGTCGGACCAGCGCACGATGCTCAACCGCAACCTGGCCCTCGCCTCTGCGTTGCTGAACGAGCTGCTGCCGTCGTGGCGCTGGCGCCGGCCCCGCGGCGGCCCGTCGCTGTGGGTCGAGCTCCCGTGCGGCACGGCGTCGGCGTACAGCCAGGTGGCGCTGCGCTACGGCGTCGAGGTCATCCCCGGCGAGCAGATGTCGCCCACCGGCGGCGACCAGCGCCATCTGCGGCTGCCGTACACGGCCGAGCCGCCGGTGCTGGAGGAGACGATGCGGCGCCTGGCCCAAGCCTGGGACAGCTACGCACCGAGCGACGAACCCCGACCCGCGCCACGCCCGGTGGTGGTCTGACGCCGAAAGGCCTCTGGTAGCGTCGTCCCCGGAAGGTTGCCAGAGCGGACGAATGGGGCGGCCTCGAAAGCCGTTGTGGCCTCCGGGTCACCATGGGTTCGAATCCCATACCTTCCGCCCGCTGGTCCGGACGGGTCCACACCCGTCCGCGACCTAGCCCTCTGACCAGGGCTTACGGCCCAGCGGCGTCCGGCGGCTCCGATGCCGGTGTGGGATCGTTGCTCCCACGGTTGCTCCCAAACTCGGGAGGGTCATTCCGAACCCTTCCGGGGCCTCCGCCGTGCTCGCCGCCCTGGCTGTAGAGCACGGCTGCGGCCCGCTTGGCGACCGCCTCAGGACGCCGGCCAAGCCGCTTCACATAGCCCGCCGTCGTCGCCGGCCGGGCGTGCCCGACGAAGTGCGCGATGTCCTCCAACGCCTCGTCGCCGTCCACGAACAGCGTCGTCACTACCGTCCGCCGCCCCGCGTGCGTCCCGAGCTCGGCGGCGATCCCCGCCGTCTTGGCCCGCAAGCGGAAGCCTTTGTACGCGACGGTCCACGCGCCCGACAACAGGCGGGGCGAGGCCAGGGCGGATAGCGAGCTGGCGAAGCTCGTCGCCCAGGTCGAGAGCGGCAGGACGATGCCGACGTCGGGTATGACGGTGGACCAACTGATCGAGCGCTACGTCCTCGACTGTTCGCCGAGCTGGGCGCCCGGCGCTGACGACGAGACCCGTAAGCGTGTCGCCCAGCACATCACCCCGCACGTCGGCTCGATCGCGATCGAGCGCCTTCGCCCCGTCGACGTCCAGCAGCTCCTCGCCCAGCTGCGGGCCGCTGGGCTGTCTGAGGGCACGATCGGCAGCACCTTGTCGTACGACGGCATGGGGGCGTCTCCCCATCCCGAGGAGCGTGGCGGGAGGCTGGTCAGGCGGCTCGCCCCAGAACCGTGACCCGGCATCTTGTCGTACGGCGGTACAACATCGGGCCGCGGGTACCCCGGAGAGCCCATGGCGGTCGCCGGCCTCCCGGTCGCCGAGATGCCGGGATCGAGGCTTAGGGCGCTGGGCGGGGTTGGTGTTGAGGACCTGGACGTCCAGGACGTTGTTCACCAGCGGCGTGTCCCAGGCTGATCGCACGCCGGCGGGGTCAATGGGATGTCTTGCGCGGTTCGGGGTTGGAGGTGGTGGACTCTTGGATGATGGCCTTCATGACGCGTTCGCAGTGGTGGGCGATGTCGTCGATGAGGTCGTCGATGGGATCCGGGTCGGGGTCGAGGAGCCAGTCGACGGTGGTCTCGATGATGGCGCCGACGATGGCGACAGCGTTGCGGCGGGGGTTGGGCCCGGGGCGGTGCTGTTCGTCAACGGGTGCCGATGCGCCGTTGGTGGCGCGGATCTCGCGCCCGATGGCTTGGAGGCCGTCGACGAAGTCGTTGCGGGTCTGGCGGCGGTGCTCCTCGACCTGGGCGCTGACGCCCGCGGACTCGATGAACGCGACGCGGGCGACTCGTGGGTCGTCGAGGGCGCCGTGGACGAAGCGGCTGACGAGTGCTCGGATGAGCCGCGGGTCGTGCTGGTGGGCGACGTACTCCTCGGCGATGGCTTGGCGGAGGTCCTGCGAGAGTCGGTCGTAGAGGCCG
>JBKPRS010000245.1:0-1570 GCA_046734695.1 Actinomycetota bacterium
GGCAGCTGGGGCTTGCCGAAGTCGATCTCGACGTCGGCCCGCTCGGCGATCCACAGCGTGTTGTCGCACGACTCGGGCACCTCGTCGAACAGCGTGCGCATCTCGGCCGCGGTCTTCAGGTAGTGCTCGTCGCCCTCGAACTTGAAGCGGTTGGGATCGCTCATGAGCGACCCGGTCTGCACGCACAGCAGGGCGTCCTGGGCCACGGCGTCATGGCGGTGGACGTAGTGGCTGTCGTTGGTGGCCAGCAGCGGCGCCCCGATGCGCTTGGCCACCTCCATCAGCTGGGGATTGGTCTTGTGCTGCGCGGCCAGCCCGTGGTCCTGCAGCTCCACGAACAGGTTGTCGCGGCCGAAGATGTCCTGCAGGCGCCCGGCCTTGGCCACCGCGCCCTCCATGTCCCCCTGGAGCAGCGACTGGAGCACGTGCCCGCCCAGGCAGCCCGTGGTGGCGATGAGGCCCTCGGCGTGGTCGGCCAGCGTCTCCCAGTCGACCCGGGGCTTGTAGTAGTAGCCCTCGAGGAACGCCCGGCTGGCCAGCTGGATCAGGTTGCGGTAGCCGGCGCCGGTCTCGGCCAGCAGCGTCAGGTGGTAGTAGAGCTTCTTGCCCCCCTCGGCGTCGCCCCCGGTGTCGTCGACGCGGCCCCGGCGGGCGGGACGCTCGTGGCGGGACTCGTGCGCCATGTAGGCCTCGGTGCCGAGGATCGGCTTCACGCCCTGCTTACGGCACTCCTTGTAGAAGTCGAGGATGCCGTACATGTTCCCGTGGTCGGTGATGCCGATCGCGGGCTGGCCGTCGGCCACGGCGGCCCCCACGACCTCGCCGATCCTGGCTGCCCCGTCGAGCATCGAGTACTCGGTGTGGACGTGGAGATGGGTGAAGCTTCCTCGACCCGTCACCCGGTCCTGCTCCCTCCATCGTGCGTCCTGCGGTCGTCCACAGCCTGTGGACAAATCACACCGATGTGATTAAAGGAGGGTAGCGCGATCCGCGGGGTCGTCCGCGTCCTCCGGGCCGATCAGGGCGTCCCAGATGGCGGACATGGCCGGATCGTCGTCGGGAGCGGTCAGCGAGGCGCTCTGGAGGTCGGACAGGCGCAGCCCGCGGCTCGACAGGTAGCCCCCGATGCCGAGCCGCAGCCGCCGCTCCAGCACCTGGGCGCCGGACCGGTCCGTGTCGGGCAGGATCACCGCGAACCAGTGCTGATCCTGGTCCGGGACGTGGACCAGATGGTCGACCACGCCCCCGGCCACGAACTGGTAGCCGAGCTCGCGCAGCAGGGTGAGCTGGCGCCGGTAGGGCAGCGTGGCCAGCGGCGCGTCGGGCACCTGCACCAGGACCAGCGAGAACGGGTGGCGCGAGCGCCGGGACCGGGCCCGCTCGGCGGCCAGGCGGTCGCGCAGGAACCGCGCGGTCCACAGGCCGGTCTCAGGATCGACGGCCGGGAGCGGCTGGGGCGCGTCCTCGACAGCCGGCGTCGGGCCGGTGGCCGGCCCCCAGCCGTTGCCTCCGGGCGCGGTCGGGGGTTCGGGGACGCTCGCCGCCCACGGCGGAGCGGGCGATGCGGGCG
>JBKPRS010000246.1:0-3205 GCA_046734695.1 Actinomycetota bacterium
TTGCGCACGCCGAGGTCCACGTCCACCAGGTCGTGGCCGTCGACCGTGCGCTCGCCGGCGAGCGTGCCGTGGCAGGTGAGCTCGTCGCCCTTGAAGTTGAGGCCGCGCAGCTCGCAGCGCAGCTCGACGATGTCGCCGCTCCCGTCGAGCCAGTCGTGCAGCAGGTTGTGCAGGTAGGCGATGCGCAGGTTGCCCATGCCGAAGGCGTCGGGCATGCCCACGGCCCGGGCGGCGTCGGGGTCCATGTGGATGTCGATGAACTCGTCGTTGACGGCCGCGTAGCGGTTCCAGTTGGCGAAGCCTGTCGTGCGGACGTAGGGCGGAAGCGCGGACATGACGCCAATGTTAGATTCCCGGGCATGGCCGACTCGCTCCGGCAGCACGTCGTGGCCGACAGCGACCTGCACGTGATGGAGCCGCCCGACCTCTGGCAGCGCTACATCGACCCGGCCTTCGCCCACGCCGCCCCGATCGGCCTCAACGAGATCCCGCGGGACATGCGGGTGCGGGTCAAGAACCACTCGCTGCTGCGCCTGGGCCGGGTCCGTCCCCGGCCGGCCGCCGGCCGCCGGTCCGGCTGGCGGGAGGAGCACGACCGGGTCTACGCCGACCCGGAGTCCCGGGGCTGGGACGCGGCGTCGCAGGTCGACGCCATGGACATCGAGGGGCTCGACCTCGCCGTCCTCTTCCCGTCGCGCGGGCTGTTCGTCCTCGGCCTCGACTCGGTCGACAGCATCGGGCCCGACGGGCTGGAGCCGGAGTACGCGAGCGCCATCGCCCGGGCCTACAACAGCTGGCTCGCCGACTTCTGCGCCCACGCCCCGGACCGCATGTTCGGCGCGGCCATGGTCGCCCCCCACGACGTGCCCGGCGCGGTGGCCGAGGCCCGCCGCTGCGTCGAGGAGCTGGGGTTCAAGGCGGTGTTCCTGGCGCCCGGGTGCGTGAACCGCCGCCCGTGGCACCACCCCGCCTACGACCCGCTGTGGGCCGAGGTCCAGCGCCTCGACGTGCCCATCGCGTTCCATGGCGGGGGCCAGACCTACCTCAAACCCGACTTCTCGCTCGAAGTGCTGGACCGGCTGATGATGTGGCACACGTTCAACCAGCCGCTCGCCATCCAGTTCGTGACCGTCTGCCTGTGCGCCGGCGGCGTCCTGGAGCGCTTCCCGGACCTGCGCGTCGCGCTGCTGGAGGGCAACTGCTCGTGGGCGCCGTGGCTGCTGCACCGCCTCGACGAGCACGTCGAGTGGACGGGCTGGTACGAGGCCCCCGACCTCGACCTGAAGCCCTCCGAGTACTTCCTGCGCAACTGCTTCCTGTCGGTCGAGGCCGACGAGGCGACGGCGCGCCAGTACGTGGACTGGTTCGGGGCCGACAACCTCGTGTTCTCGACGGACTACCCCCACGGCGACTCCGCCTACCCGCACGCGGTCGACGGCTTCGAGCAGCTCGACCTCCCCTTCGACGCCAAGGTCCGCATCGTCGGCGAGAACTGGTCCCGCCTCTACAAGGTGCCCCTGGAGCGCAAGGCCCCCCGCTCCTGATCAGGACACCGTGAAGCGGTCGGGCGCGTCGTTGCCGTCGAGGTCGCCGTTGGGCCGGGCCGCGGCGAGCAGGCCGCCCATGACCTCGCCGACGCCCTGGGGCGTGCCCGCGTTCGTGGCCTCCGGGCCCCGGTGCCAGCCCTCGGCGATGGCCAGGCGATCGCCCCGCACGTCGAACACCCGCCCGGTCACGTGACGGGACTCGGGGCTGGCGAGCCAGGTCGCCACCGCCGCCACCCAGCGGGGGGCCAGCGCCTCGCGGGTCGCCTCCGGGATGTTCTCCTCGCCACCCATCACCGGCGCGATCAGCCGGGTGATCGCCGTCGGCGCCAGGCAGTTGGCGGTCACGCCGTAGCGGCCCAGCTCGAGCGCGCTGACCAGGGTCAGGGCGGCGATGCCGGCCTTGGCTGCCCCGTAGTTGGTCTGGCCGCCGTTGCCGTAGAGGCCCGAAGGCGACGACGTGTTGATGATCCGGGCGTCGACGGCCTCACCCGCCTTCGACCGCTCGCGCCAGTAGGCCGCGGCGTGGCGGGTCGGGCAGAAGTGGCCCTTCATGTGGACGGCCACGACCGCGTCCCACTCGGCCTCCGACATGGAGAACACCATGCGGTCGCGCAGGATGCCGGCGTTGTTGATGAGCACGTCGAGGCGCCCGAACACCTCGACGGCCTCGGCCACCATGCGACCGGCGTCGTCGAAGTTGGTCACGTCGGCGTTGTTGGCGATCGCGGCGCCGCCCTGCGCCTCGATCTCCGCCACGACCTCCTTGGCCGGACCGAGATCGGACCCGGTGCCGTCGGTCGCGCCGCCGAGGTCGTTCACGACCACGTGCGCGCCCTCCGACGCCAGCATCAGCGCATGCTCACGGCCGATGCCTCGTCCCGCGCCCGTCACGATCGCCACCCGGCCTTCGCACAACCCGGCCATCACCCCTCCTCGCTGGCTGACAGTGGCGTCATCATCGCACGGCGACCCAGCTCGACCTGATACGACGACGCCGAGCCGAACGCGACGGACCATCCCAGCAGCCGCCTGAGGTAGCGATGGGCGTCGTGCTCCCACGTGTAGCCGATGCCGCCGAGGACCTGGATGGCGCTGTCGCCCACGGTGGCGAGCCGGCCGGCGAAGGCCTTCAGGCGCAGCGCGGCGAGGTGACGCTCGTCGGGCTCGCCCCAGTCGGCCGCCCAGGCGGCTTGGAGGACACCACCGGCGACGAGCTCGACCGTCTCCAGCGCGTCGACGAGCAGGTGCTGCACGGCCTGGAACGCCCCGATGGGCTGGCCGAACTGGTGGCGCACCTTGGCGTGCTCCACCGCCAGGCCGAGGACCGCCCGGGCCGCGCCGAGCGCATCGGCGGCCCAGCCGACGAGGACGTCGTCGCGCACCGCGTCGAGCGCACCGTCGGGCAGGCGGCCGATGACCTCGCCGTCCGCGCCGTCGACCGACACGGTGCCGAGCGTGGTGGTGGCGTCGAGGCCCGGCTCCGCCGCGGCGGCCACGCCCTCGACCGCCACCAGGACGACCTCGCCGTCCCGGGTGGCCGGCAGGAGCAGCACGTCGGCGCCCGGCGCGCCGAGCACGTGGGCTTGGGACCCGGTGACGCGGTCGGCCGCGTCGACGGCGAAGCCGGGATCGTGTCCCGGCCAAGGCAGGGCCACTGC
>JBKPRS010000247.1:0-10932 GCA_046734695.1 Actinomycetota bacterium
CCTCCCCGGCCCGCGCCAGCGTGGGCCCGATCGCGGCGGTGGGCTGGTCGGTGAACGAGGCGACGTGGATCCCGAGCTGCATGGCGACCTCCTGCCGAGGGGACGCTAACGGCTTGCCTGCGATTCGCGGTACGGTCCGGCCGTGCGCAGGGTCACGTGGCTGGCCCTCGGCCTGGCCGCAGCCATCTGGCTTCCCGGGTGCGGCCCGCCGGACGTCACAGGGATCACCCTCACGGACGAGGGCGTGCCCGAGGTGGTCAACTGCGGCACCTACGTCACCCGCGTGGACGCCGCGGACGCCGCCACCCACCGCTCGGTGTGGGCAGCCCGCATATCGGACGACGTGGTGGAGGAGCACGGCGGGGACGCCCGGGTCGAGCTGGGCCGCCTCCCCAACGAGCGCTGGGTCGAGGACAGCCCGCTCGCTCTCGACCCCAGGCCGGCCGAGTGGGTGTTCGCGATCGACACCGAAGGCGGCGGCCACGTCGTCATCCGGTCGGCGGACGACGACCTGGCCGCCGGGAGGGTCTATCGCAACGGCCATCACCATGAGTCGAGGACCCATCTCGACGACCACACCTGCAACGCCCCTTACCTTGGCCCCCCGTGGTTCCGGATCCTGGTGCTCGTCGGCCTCGTCTGCATCGGCATCGCGGGGGATGTGGGCTACCGGCTGCGCCGCCGCGCCGAGGCCCGCGCGGCCGCATGAGCGCTCAGCCGGAGATGTCGACCACCTCGGGGTCGTGGCTGACCTGAGCCGTCGCCGGTCCCAACGACAGCAACCGGCGCACGGAGTCCCGCCCCGCCTCCACCCAATCCTCGCCGAACATGTTGCCCACTGACGGTTGCCCCTGGCGCAGCTCGGCCGCCCGGAACACGCACTGGCCCGCGAGCACGACCCGCTCGCCGCCCCCCTCGACCACCACCGACTGGTGGCCCGGGGTGTGCCCCGGGGTGGCCACGATCCGCACGCCGGGGGCGAGCTCCGCGTCGCCGTCGACCAGCCGTAGCCGCTCGCCGGGGACGGCCGCCCACTCCGGGATCGTGTAGTCGACCGCCTTGGCCGCCTCTCGCTCGGCGGCCTGCACGTGGACCGGGCAGGCGAGGGCCGCCTGCTGGCCGCAGTGGTCGAAGTGCAGGTGGGACAGGACGACGGCCGCCACGTCCCGCGGGTCCACCCCGACGCCCGCCAGCGCCTCCGTCAGCGGGGTCACCCGCGGCCGGTACCAGCCGTCGATGGCCGCGTTGCCGGCGCCGACGCCGGTGTCGACGAGGATCGGCCCGTCCGGATGGCGCACCACCCAGCCGAACACGGGGAACGGCTCGAACGTGGCGTGCTCCGGATGCCACTCGGGCACCGTCTCGACCACGGCGAGCAGCATCCGCTCGACAACCGGCATGACGGCGAGCGGCATCGTCGCGACAGTAGGCCGCATGCCGATCCAGAAGATCGTTCACACCCCCACCGACGGCGTCTACGCGCCGGTCAGCGCGTACGCCCATGCGCTGGAGGTCCGCGACGCGGGGCGCCTGCTGTTCGTGGCCGGCACCATGGGCCTCGATCCCGACGGCGTGGCCGGAGCCACGCTGGACGACCAGCTCCGGCTGCTCTGGTCGAACATCCGGGCGATCCTGGCCTCGGCCGGGATGACCGTCGACGACATCGTGCGGATCACGAGCTACCTGCGGGACCCGGCCTTCGTCCAGGCCAACGCCGAGGCCCGCGCCCGTGAGCTGGGCGGACGCCTGGTCCCGACCACGGCCATCGTGGCCCAGACCCTGGCGGACGACTGGATGGTCGAGATCGAGGTGATCGCCGCCGCCTGAGCCGCAATGGGGGCCAGCCCCCAGGGACTCCGGCCCGCGGGCGGCCGAGGGTGTGGGTATGCGTTCGCTCTCTCGCTCCCTGACCCCGACCGACCCTCGGGCCCTGTCCCTGATCCCCTGGACGGCCTTCGTCCTGGTCCTGCTCGGGGACGGCTGGGTCACCGACGGCCCGATCTCCCTCCTCGGCGTCGTGCCCGCCTCTGTCCTCTACCTGGCGTTCGTGGCGCTGCCGTCCCTCTTCCCGCTGACCGTCGCTCCCGCGGGCTGGCTGCGGCATGCCGTGGTCCTCGGGATGACCGCGGTGGCCGTGTTCGCGGCGGTCGCCATGATCTCCAGCGAGGACGCACAGGCCGGCTTGATCGTGTTCGTCGTGACCTACGTCGCGGTGCCCCTCGCCGGGGCGATCTGGGTGACCCGCGAGGTGGTCGCCTCGCGCCGTCGTTAGTCTCCGCCGGGTGACGACGGAGCTGGATCTCACGCTGGGCGACGGCGCCACGCTGCACGTCTACGACACCGGGCCGGCAGGGGGCGACGACCGCCTCGCCGTCTTCTGGCACCACGGCACGCCCAACCTCGGCGCGCCGCCCGCGCCGCTGTTCGTCGAGTCCGACCGGCTGGGGATCCGCTGGGTGTCCTACGACCGGCCCGGCTACGGCGGATCGACGCCCTGCCCCGGCCGCAGCGTGGGCTCGGCGGCCGGCTACGTGGCGGCCGTGGCCGACTCGCTCGGCATCGAACGGTTCGCGCTGATGGGCCACTCGGGCGGCGGTCCGCACGCCCTGGCCTGCGGCGCGCTGCTGCCGGACCGGGCCGTGGCGGTGGTCAGCGGCGCCGGCCTCGCCCCGTTCGACGCCGAGGGGCTGGACTGGTTCGCGGGCATGGCCCCCTCCGGGGTGGCGTCGCTAAGCGCCGCGGCCGAGGGCCGGGCGGCCAAAGAGCGCCACGAGGCGTCGGATGCCGAGTACGACCCCGAGTTCACCCCGGCCGACCTGGCCGCCCTCGGCGGCGAGTGGTCCTGGTTCGGCTCGGTGGTCGGGCCCGCGGTGGCGGCCGGCCCGGGCGGCCTGATCGACGACGACCTGGCCTACGTGAGCCCGTGGGGCTTCGATCCCGCCGGCGTGTCGGTGCCGGTCCTGCTCCTGCACGGCGGTCGGGACCGGATCGTGCCCAGCTCCCACGGCGAGTGGCTGGCGGCGCGTTGCCCGTCGGCCGAGCTGCGCCTGTCGCCCGACGACGGCCACATCTCGATCCTCACCTCCGCCCCCGCCGCCCTCGCCTGGTTGCGCGAGCGAGCCGGGTAGCGCGCCGCGCTCAGCCCTGCCGGCCGGTGTCGATCACGCAGAAGCGGTTGCCGTCCGGATCGGCCAGCACCACGAAGTCGGGGTCCTCGGGGTAGAGGTCCCAGTCGACCCGCTCGGCCCCCAGCCCCACCAGCCTGTCCACCTCTGCGGCCTGGTCGGCGGCGTCCCCGGCGTAGAGGTCGAGGTGCACCCGCGGGCGGGGCTGGACCGGCGTGTCGCTGCGGCCGAGGGCCAGGCCCGCGCCCTGGCCGTCGGGTGGCAGGAGCACGGCCCAGTCGTCCTCGATCTCGTCCCGGGGCACGTAGCCCAGCGCCCGGGTCCAGAAGGCCGCCGCCCGGTGCACATCCTCGACGCCGAGCACGACCGTCCCGATTCGCAACATCAGCCGATTCTCCCAGGCGGGCGCCGCGCGTAGCGGGCATCATGCGCCGATGCAGCGGGCACAGCGCACCGTCGTGGTCGTGGCCACCGGCCTCGCCCTGGCCGTCCTGGCGGGCACGATCAACCGTGTCCTCGCCGACCCGGCAGGCGGCTGGTTCGCCTACGCCCCCAACACCGGGATGACGTTCGGCCCCGACCACGACGGCACGTTCTGGCGGGAGGGCGCGGTCTGGCTGGGTGCCATCGCCATCTGGGCCGGCATCTCCCTCTGGCTCTACCGCGCCCGGCCCGAGGCGGGCGGAGATACCTGACGTGACGCCCGAGCTCCAGGAGCTGCTCGCGGCCTAGTATCCGCCACGGGGTCGGCCTCGACGTCGTCACCGCCAGCGGTGACCAGGTCCTCGGGATCACCCGCTTCGACGTCAGCGTGCTCCCGGCGTTCGGGCTGCCGCGGTCGCTCCCCGGTCGGTAGGTCGTCGGGTCGCTAGAAGGTCCAGCGGGTGGCGCCGCCGGGCTCCTTGGTGGCGACCGCGTAGGCGTCCTCGGGGACGAACTCGTAGACGAACCAGGGCGGCGGACCGGCGCTGGGAGCGCTGAACTCGTGGGTAAAGCCGCCGTCGGCCACGGTCGGCGCCCAGCCGCCCTCGGCGAACACGCCCGCCAGGCGGTGGAGCATCGCGTCGTCGGTCACCCGGGTGGCCCGGCCTTCGAGCGCCACGTCGTAGCCGTGGATGGCGACGCCGAACGCGCAGCGCGGCTCGCGCTCGACGTTGCGGATCTTGCGGGTCCCGGCCCCACCCGTGAAGTAGTACCGGCCGTCTACCCAGAAGGCCCCGACAGCGGTCATGTGGGGCCGGCCGTCGGCGTCGATCGTCGACAGCCAGAACGTGTGGTGGTCGGGCCCGCCGGTGCCGGGCTCCTGGTCCACGTTGGCCGCGAGCGTGCGGCGCACGTCGGCCCAGTCGAGCGGGGCGAGGTCGTACAGCTCGGCGAGGTTCTTCACCCGGGGTTCGTCGGCAGCCATGTCAGTTCCGACGATTCTCGCTCGGGAGAGTCATCGCTGTCACCACGCAGGTTGCGGGACCGGGCCGGGGGACGCCAGGCGCGTCGCGAGGTCGACGTGCCCCGCGAGCAGGGCGGCCTCGGCCGGCCCCAGCACACCGGGCCGCACATCCGGGACGGTCGCCGCGCCCCGCTCGAGCAGGAGGTCGACCATCGCGCCGTCGCCCCGCACCGCGGCGGCGAACAGGGCCGTGAACGCCTCGTCGGCGGCCTGGTTCGGATCGGCGCCCGCATCGAGCAGCTGTCGGGCGATGTCGATCCGACCGGTCCACGCCGCTCCGACCAGCGGCGGGACGTTCTCCACGTACTCCCCGGTCGGGACCGGCAGGATCTGGCTGACGGTCTCGGGCTGAGTGTCGGTCGCCGTCCCCGGACTCACTGTCTGCGCCAGATGGACGATCACCGACCTCACACGCCCACCGTGATCGGCGTGGGCGCCCCGGGCGAGCAGCAGAGCGGTGGTCTCGACCTGGCCGCTCCACGCTGCGTACAGCAGTGGCGACGGGCCGACGTCGCCCCCGTCGGGATCCGCCCCCGCGTCGAGCAGGGCGCGGACGATCTCCGTGTGGGCGCTGTCCGCCGGGCCCGGCTCCGGATTCGGCAGGGGCCCCATGCTGGACGGCGTGCGCGCCCCGACCGCGGCCCGCAAGGCCTCTGGGCTCGGGACCGCGCCCAGCGCCAGGATCAGTTCGACGATCTCGGGCTCGCCGGCATTCGACGCGCAGGCCAGGGCGGTCCAACCGTCGACCTCGTGGTCGATGTCGGCGCCCGCCCGCAGCCCCTGGACCAGCCGGGGCCGATCGCCTCGCGCGGCAGCTCGGATCACCGCGTCATCCGAGTCCTCGCACGGGCTCCGATTCAGGCTCGCCTCGACCGCCTCGCGCAGCCGGGTCGTGCCATAGGTGACACTGAAGACGACGCAGGCACCGACAGCGCCGACGACTGCCGTGATGCGCAGTGTCTTGGCCATGGAGTCTCCCGGCTCGCCACCGTTGCCCCGGACGGTAGCGGTCGGGCAGCTCCAGGTACCGTCGGGCCCATGGCGCTCCAGCGGATGGACAACGTCGGCATCGTCGTGGACGACCTCGAAGCGGCCAAGGCCTTCTTCGTCGAGCTCGGCATGGAGCTGGTGGGCGAGGCGTCCGTCGAGGGGCCGTCGGTGGACGGCTGCGTCGGGCTCGACGACGTCCGGTGTCAGATCGCGATGGTGCAGACCCCGGACGGCCACAGCCGGCTCGAGCTGACGAAGTTCCACAATCCGGAGGCCATCGACCCCTCGCCGGACGCGCCGGCGAACGCGCTGGGCATCCGCCGCATCATGTTCGCCGTCGACGACATCGACGACGTCATCGCCCGCCTGCGCCCCCACGGCGGTGAGCTCGTCGGCGAGGTGACGCAGTACGAGGACGCCTACAGGCTCTGCTACCTCCGCGGTCCCGCGGGCATGATGGTCGCGCTCGCCGAGTCGCTCAGCTGACGCCGGCGCGGTCAGCGCCAGTCCACCCGGACGAAAAGGTGCCAGCCGAGCCACAGCCACCCGGCCAGCACGAGGAGCCGCGCCGGCCGGTGCCGCAGCACCGTGCCCAACGTGGCGCCGAAGGTGGCCACCGCGCCGCCGCGCCGGGCCGACGTCTCCACGATCAGCGCGCCGGCCGCGACCGCGACGTAGCCCACCAGGATCAGCGTCCGGGCGGTCATCGGCGGGCCAGCTCCACGGCGGCGGCCAGCCACCCGAGGAAGGCCACGGCCCGGGCCGCGTGCGTGTCGAGCGCCGCGTTGGTCAGCGAGCTGAGCGTCGGGTGCTCAGCCCGCGGCTGCTGCACGTAGGCGATCATCTGGACACAGGCCAGCACCCCCGCCAGCGCGAACCACGGCCCGGTGCGCCCGGTAGCGGGCGGCCCACCGGCTCGACGGGCACGGGCACCCACGAGCATGGCCACCCCACCCGCCCCCACGACCGCCACGGTGGCCACCGCCGAGAAGGCGGGCAGCCCGACCGCCCACCACCCGTACGCCGTGACCGCCACCACCAGCGCCACCCAGGTGACCGTGCGCCGTGCGTCGCTCACCTGCCCATCCTGGCCCCTGCGGACCACCGCGTCGCGGCCCCCCGGTGCCACCGGGCGGTCGGTTCACGTGCCCGTCCGGCTAGCTCCGAATTGCCATGGAGCGCTCCCCGGCCCCGCCGGTTGCCGGGGCCGGTGCCGACCGGAGGTCCGTTCATGACCCCTCCCGGCTGGCTCCGAACTGCCATGGAGCGCTCCCCGGCCCCGCCGGTTGCCGGGGCCGGTGCCGACCGGAGGTCCGTTCATGTGCCCCCCGGCGGCTCCGAACGGCCACCTGGCGCGCCCACACGGTCCCGGGCCTTGGCGGGCCGCCGGGTCGTGGTGTCGACCGGAGGTCCGTTCGCGTGGGCGTCCCGGCTGCCCCTGACCACCGTGCGGCGGTCCCGGGCCTTGGCGGCGTGCCCGGGGCCGGTGCCAACCTGAGGTCGTGCACGTGTTGGCACTCGGTGGCTCGGACTGCGAGGTCGTGCGTGACGCCTGGCTGGGCCAGCCGGTCAACGCCCTGTCGAACCTGGCCTATGTGGTCGCGGCGATCTTCGTCCTCCGCCGGGGTGGCCCGCGGGGTCCGGCCCTGGCGCTGGCTGCGGTCGGCGCCGGCAGCTTCCTGTACCACGGGCCGATGCCGGCGGGCGCCGAGCGCCTGCACGACGGGTCGATCCTGGCGCTGGTCGCCGTCACGGCCGTGGCGGTCTGGCGCCGTGGCCTCCGCCGTGTGCCCTGGGCCCCGATGCTCGCCTGGGTGGCGCTGGCGGCGGCCGGCGTCCTCAACCACTTCGGGCGGACCGGCGCGCCCCTCTGCCGGCCGGACAGCTGGGCCCAACCCCACGCCGCCTGGCACGTGCTCACGGCCGTCGCCGTGGCCGCCTGGCTCGTTGCCTGGCCCCGACCTCCCGGCCGTCCGGCGGACCCCAGCCCCAGGGTGGATCTCCTCGCTGACTGAGCCCCGATCGTCGTCGCGGCCCAACAGCCAGATCTTGAGGCTTCCTTGATTCTGAAGTGCTTAGCTGCGTGGTAACGGTGTCACGGTGGGTGATGCCGGGCGGACAGGAGGACGGACACATGAGACGACGCATAGGCGTCGCAATCGTCGCGCTCGCGATCACGTTGCTGTTCGGCAGCCAGGCAGCCTTCGCTGGCAGCCCTCACTTCGTGACGGCCGACGCATCAGTTTCAGGGAACACCCTGACCGTGAACTTCAAGGAAGCAGGCCTGGGCAACGAGCCCCAGGTCCACATCGTGCTCAGCGCCACCGCGCTGTGCATCAACGGCGGCGGGAAGCATCCCAAGGCCGTGAACAAGGAGAGCGTCTCGGCCGCGGACGACTTCCCGGTCCAGAACGGCAAAGCCGAGGGCACGCTGTCGGTGGTAGCGGTCTTCCAACCCGACTGCGTCCCGCCGATGACCGTGCAGTTCACCGACGTCACGCTCGTCGACGAGACCAGCGGCGCAACCGCGAGCATCCCCGGCACCTTCGGATAACTCCTGGCGCATGGAGGTCCGGGACGGACCGTCCCGGGCCTCCACCGTCCGGCGAGCTCGACTCGCTCAACCCCCGTCGGAAGATCTGACGTAGGCGCTGACCGTCTCGCCCATGCGTTCGGGCTTGCGCGTCGGGGGCCCGTGGGCCTCGACGACGGCGTGGGCGCGCTCGACGAAGAAGTCCGCCACGTCGGAGGCGGAGTCCCACACGTTGATCGACGTGATCGTGTCGTCCTCCGACCGCCAGGCGAAGCAGGCGACCAGCGCGGCAGGGGGCTCGGTCAGGAGCCGGAGTCGTCCGGTCCACTGTTCCCACTCGGCACGTGGGAGGATCACCCGCTCCACGAACATGCAGGTCAGGCTAGCCCTGCGCTCAACCCTGGGTCGTCGGATCGGCGAGGAAGGTGGCCACCTCGCCGGCGGTCATCGGGCGGCCGAGGTCCGTCTCGCGGCCCCGGAGCCTGGCGAAGAACGCCGGTAGGGCCGACTCGTCCAACGGGCACTCGTCGTCGTCGATCCACGTGCTGCGACGTGTGCCGAAGAGGTCGCCGCCGTAGACGTGGATGGCTCCCAGGTAGCTCTCCTTGCCGGCCTGCACCGAGTGGATCGTCTGGGGGCCGAGGATCCTCACCTCACCGGCAGCGACCGTGAACCGGTCGACCGTCTCCAGCCCAGCGCCCGGCGTCCTGGCGAAGAGCTCGTTGTGCTCTTGGCCCTGGTAGACGCCGACGACCGCCCACATCCGATGGTCGTGGGGCGCGACCGGCGCGGGCGTCGGGGGCACCACGCCGTGCAGCACCAGGATGTCCTCGCCGCGGTAGAGCGCCTCGTACGTCGAGCGATCGCCGCTTCCCACCTGGCCCCGGAGGTTCGGCTGATGCAGGAAGGCCTCCACCACTTCGGCTACATCTCGGGTCGGCGTGTCGCCGCCCGCCGCCTCCCGGCAGGTGCTGATGAGCTGAGCCAGGTCCATCGGAACTCCTCCCGCCGACGCTTCCCCTTCGATGCTGCCTCTCATACTCCCTGAGGGAGTAAGGCGAGGTGTAACTCCCTCAGGGAGTAGTGTCAAGCGCCATGGCACAGCGCTCGTCGAGCTCGATGGTCGTCCTCGCCCTTCTCGGCATCGATCGCTGGACGCCCTACGAGCTGGTCCAGCACCTGAAGCGCAGCATGATCCACCACATCTGGCCCCGGGCCGAGAGCAAGGTCTATGAGGAGCCGAAGCGCCTGGTGGCGGCCGGGTACGCCAACGCCACCGTCGATCGGGCGAACCCGCGCCGCACCCGGTACACGATCAGCGCCGCGGGTCGCCGTGTCCTGGCCCGGTGGGTCGCCGAGCCCGGCACCGGGGTGCGGTTCGAGTCCGAGGGCGCGCTCAAGGTGCTCTTCGCCGAGAACGGCACGAAGGACCAGCTCCTCGCCACGATCGACGCCATGCGCCGCGACGCGCTCGCCGACGTGGCGCGGGTCGCCGGGACGCTCGACTTCGTCCTGACCGACGGTCCGCCCTACCCCGGCCGGATCCACCAGAGCGTGCTGGTGATGGACCTCGTCCTCCGGATCAGCACCGCGGTGACAGAGTGGGCCGACGCCACCGGGGAACGGGTCGCCGGCTGGCCCGATCTCGCGCCTGACGACGCCATGCGGGCAGCGGCCATCGACCTGGTGCGCGAGCTCCACGAGCGCGCGATCGCCGCCACCGCCGTCGCCTGAGCAGCCGGCACCGGCTCGGTCAGGCCGCGGCGCCGGGTCCGGGGAGCACGTCGATGTCCGGGGCGTGCATCGGCTCGCCGCAGTGCTCGCAGCGCAGGTCGACGCGGCTGATCTCGCCACAGGCGTGGTGGCGGTAGAGCACCGGGGGCCCCGGCTCGCCGGCCAGCCACTTGTCACCCCAGCGGACCATGACCATCAACAGGTCGACGAGCTCGGTGCCCTTGGGCGTGAGGTGATACTCGTGGCGCGGCCGCCGGTCGTACGGGCGGCGCTCCAGCACGCCCTGGTCGACGAGGTGGTTGAGCCGCTCGGTGAGCACCTTGCGCGAGATCCCGAGGTCGGCCTGGAGCTCGTCGAACCGCCGCATCCCGACCCACACGTCGCGCAGGATCAGCGGCGACCACGGCTCACCGATCACGTCGAGGGTGCGGGCGATCGAGCAGGTCATATCCCCGAAGCTGGTGCGCTGCACGGGGGTCATCCTAGCAATCGGGGTTCCTTCAGGGAACTTGGCGTGCTAGGTTCGGGTCTCTCGAGGGAACTCGGAGGGAAGAACGGATGAGCAAGGTCTTCAGCGCCCTGGCGGTCTCGGTCGACGGCTACATCACCGGTCGTGATCCCGGTCCCGGCCGCGGTCTCGGCGACGGGTCGGTCCTGTTCGACTGGTACTCCGACGGTGACACGCCAAGCCAGGTCTTCGAGGGGTTCCGGCTCAGCGAGCCCAGCGCGCGGGTGTTCGACGCGATCGCCCGCCGTGTCGGCGCCAGCCTCGCCGGGCGCAACACCTACGACGACTCCGACCGCTTCGGCGACGACGGCGGTCCCCATCCGACCGCGCCCCTGTTCGTCCTCAGCCACCGACCGGCCCCGGCGATGACCGGCCGCCAAACGCTCGTCACCACCGGGATCGAGGACGCGCTGGTGGCAGCCCGCCAGGCCGCCGGCGACAAGGACGTCGCGCTGATGGGCGGCGGCGTCGTGACCGAGGCCCTCGCAGCCGGGCTGGTGGACGAGCTGATCCTCCACCAGGTGCCGGTCCTGCTGGGCGACGGCCGCCCGTTCTTCCGGAAGCTTCCGGAGCACGTCCGGCTACGCCTCGTCGA
>JBKPRS010000248.1:0-4965 GCA_046734695.1 Actinomycetota bacterium
GATCAGCATCGTCGGCACCCCACCGCTGAGGGCGGCCTGCTCCGTCTCGATCAGCTCGAGGACGAGGGCGGGATCAAAGGCGAGGACCGGCACGTAGGTGCCGAGCTGGGCCACCGCGCCGAGCACGGCCATCACGCAGCCCCCGGCGTGGAACAGGGGCATCGGGTTGACCATCACGTCACCCTCCGCCATGCCCCAGCGCTGAGCGATGAAGCGGGCGTCGTTGGTCATGCCGCGGTGGTTGAGCACCGCGCCCTTGGGGAACCCGGTGGTGCCCGACGTGTACAGCAGCGCGGCCGCGTCGCCCGGCCGGACCTCGGGCCAGGGCGGCTCAGGGGATCCCGCCGGTGCGAGGAAGTCCTCCCACTCGGTGAACAGGACGGTCTCGCGCAGGTCGGGCAATGCGGAGCGGACGGACTCCAGGGACTTCGCCATCGGGTTGGTGCGGTACTCGGGCAGGAGGAACAGCCCGGCGGCGCGGGACTGGCGCAGCACGTACTCGAGCTCGGTCGCGGTGTAGGCCGGGTTGACCGTGACCAGTACCAGTCCCGCCAGCGCGGCCCCGTACTGGAGGATCACCCACTCGGGGATGTTGGGCGCCCAGACAGCGACGTGCTCGCCGGGCTCGAAGCGGGTCAGGAGGCTCCGGGCCACCTGTTCGGCATCGTGCAACAGCTCGGCATACGTCCAGCGGCGGCGGTCGGCGGGATCCGGCATCCCCGCCACCAGTGCCGTCCGGTCGGGCGCGGCTCTCGCGGCGTCACGGAGCACGTCGCCGATGGTCGTCTCGTGGACCTCTTCGCTCGTGTCGGCCGGCCAATGCGAGCTGGCGAGCGTCATGCCCGGAGCGTACGACGGCACCGATCGGGCTGCCGGACCGTCATCCGGGGCGGAGGCGGGCCAGCACCGGGATGGCGTTGATCTTCTCGTCGGTCAGCTCATGCCACCGGATGCCGGGCGGCCGCCCCCGTCGCCGCCTGCGCCGGCAGTTGATGACCCGGTCGGGGGTGACGATGACGTCGAGGCGGAAGTCGTGTTCGGTCTCCGGGATGCGCCCGGTGCCGACGACCTGCGCCTCGTGGACCGTCGTCGCCATCACCGTGCGCTCGTCGATCAGCCCGGCCTCGCAGGCCAGCGCGAACTCCAGGTCGCTGAAGCCGCCGCCCTTGCCGAGGCGGGCACCGTCGGCGGAGACGGCGACACACCCCACGACCGCGAGGTCGACCGGTTCGAGCGCGTCCAGCGCCACCGGCTCGCCGGCGCGGGAGGCACCGGTGATCGACGCCGCACGCCGCGGGCTCACCGCCAGCGCCTCCGGCTCCAAGCGGAAGAACGGCGCGTCGGAGGCGAGGCGGGGCACGGCCATGTACACCGTCTTGCCGTCCTCCAGCGCCCGCTGGCGCACCGGCAGCTGGGGCGAGTCGGGGTTCGCCTTGACCGTCGTCGCGGCCTGCCACTCTTCGAGCCCGCGCAGGAGCTCGGCAGCTGCCTCGGCGCCCACGAAGTTCGGGATGCGCCCATCCGCCCCGGGGAAGCGGGCGATCCCCGGCACGGCCACGGCGGCCCAGATCTCCTCGCGGAGGCCGGCCTTGGCCGCCAGCACCCCGGCGTCGCCGCCCGCATCCTGGTCGTGTCGACGTCCCACGGCGCGACGTCCTAGCGCGTGACGGCCACCGCGGCTCAGCGGACGCGGGCGATGTAGCGGGCGACGAGGTTCTCCAGGCGCTCCTGGCCGCCCGAGGTGCGGGTGGGCTCGCCGCGGTCGAACGCCCGCTCGTGGAGGGCCGGCAGGTCGGTCGTGCCGGCGAGGATCGCCTGGCCCAGCTCGCCGTCCCAGCCGGCGTAGCGGGCGGTCCGCTCGGCCTCGAGCGAGCCGGACTCGAGGATCGCCGAGGCTACGAGCAGAGCGCGGGCCAGGGTGTCCATCCCGCCGATGTGGCCGTGGAACAGGTCGGTGCGGTCGATCGACTGGCGGCGCAGCTTGGCGTCGAAGTTGAACCCGCCGGTGGTGAACCCGCCGGCCCGCAGGATCTCCAGCATCCCGAGGGTCATGACCTCGACCGAGGTCGGGAACCGGTCGAGGTCCCAGCCCAGCCGGTCGTCACCGGCGTTGGCGTCGATCGAGCCGAAGATCCCGGCGCGGGCGGCCACGGCCACCTCGTGGGCGAAGTCGTGGCCCGACAGGGTGGCGTGGTTGACCTCGATGTTGACCTTGATCTCCGTGTCGAGGCCGTAGCGCTGCAGGAAGGCGTGGACCGCCGCGACGTCGTAGTCGTACTGGTGCTTGGCGGGCTCGAACGGCTTGGGCTCGATGAGGATCGCGCCGCCGAAGCCGATGCGGTGCTTGTGCTCGACGACGAGCGACAGGAACCGCCCGAGCTGGTCCAGCTCGCGGGACAGGTCGGTGTTGAGCAGCGTGTCGTAGCCCTCGCGCCCGCCCCAGAGCACGTAGTTCTCGCCGCCGAGGCGGTGGGTCGCCTCCAGGCAGTGGGTCACCTGCGCCGCCGCGTAGGCGAAGACCTCGGGGTCGGGGTTGGTGGCCGCACCGGCCTGGTAGCGGGGGTTGGTGAAGAGGTTGGCGGTGCCCCACAGCGGGATCAGCCCGGTGCGCTCCTGGTGCTCGGCGGCCCGGTCGACCATCTCGTCGAGCAGCGCTGCCGACTCCTTGAACGAGCTGCCCTCGGGTGCGATGTCGCGGTCGTGGAAGCAGTAGTAGGGCACGCCGAGCTTGGTGAAGAACTCGAAGGCCGCGTCCATCTTCTGGCGCGCCGCCTCCATCGGGTCGGCGGAGGGCGCGAACGTCGGATGCCAGGGGCGGTCGAGCGTCCCCGCGCCGAAGATGTCGAAGCCGTCCCAGGCGAACGAGTGCCAGTAGCAGACCGCGAAGCGGAGGTGGTCCTCCATGCGCCGGCCGGACACCATGCGGTCGGCGTCGTACCAGTGGAAGGCCAGCGGCTCGTCGCTGTCGGGGCCCAGGTAGGGGATCCGCTCGGCGACGTCGGTGAAGAACTCGGCCATGGCTTCCCTCCAGGCGCTCAGGTGACGGTCACGCTGCCGTCGTAAGTCTTGTCCGGTGGCCGGCCGGCCGCGTCGGCCAGGACCTCGACGCTGCCCACCTCGACGAGATCGGCCGACGAGGTGCCGACCAGGATGTCGAGGCGGCCGGGCTCCACCACGTAGGCGAGGTCCCGGCCATGGAAGCCGAGCTGGCCGACCGGGGTCTCGAACGTGACCGTACGGGACTCGCCCGCGGCCAGCGACACCCGCAGGAACGACGCCAGCTCCAGCACCGGGCGGGTCACGCTCGCCACCGGGTCGCGCACGTAGAGCTGGACGACCTCGTCGCCGGCGCGCGTCCCCGTGTTGGTGAGCGTGACCGTCGTGGTGATCGGGTCGTGCCACGACACCTCGGTGCGGGCCAGCGCGGCTCCCGACAGCGCGAACGTCGTGTAGCCGAGACCGTGGCCGAAGGGATACAGCGGGGCGGAGGGGGCGTCGACGTAGTCGCCCTTCCAGTGCGACCGCCCGCCCGAGATCTTGTGCCCGTAGTACACGGGGATCTGGCCCACCGAGTGGGGATAGGAGATCGGCAGCTTGCCGCCCGGCGCCGCGTCCCCGGCCAGGACCTCGGCCACCGCGGCCCCGCCCTCCTGGCCCGGGAGCCACGCCATCAGCACCGCGGCGCACCGCTCGTGCAGCCAGGCGCTGCCCAGCGGCCGGCCGGCCACCAGGACTAGCACGACCGGGGTCCCGGTTTCGAGCACCGCCCGCACGAGCGACTCCTGCACGCCCGGCAGGTCCAGAGACGCGGCGTCGCGGCTCTCGCCGCTGGTGCAGTCGTCGGTGAGGCCGGCCTTGTCGCCCATCACCATCACCGCGACGTCGGACGCGGCCGCCAGCTCGACCGCCGCCGCGAAGCCCTCACGGGATCCGTCGCTGACGCCGCACCCGGGCGCGCGGACCACGCCCGGGCCGAAGCGGGTGGCCAGCGCCCCGGCGATGGTCGTGGCATCCACGTCCACCGGGTCGGGCCGGCGGCGGGCGTCGAGCGGCATCGAGAACACGTTCTTCCCGCTGCTCAGCACCTCCTCCAGCGACTCGACGTGCGCCGGGTACGTGTAGTCGCCGAAGAGGTGGCGGGCCTGGTCGGCATTGGGCCCGATGACGGCGATGCGGCCGCCGCTCAGCGGCAGGGCCCCGTCGTTGCGCAGCAGCACCAGGGACTTGCGGGCGATCGTGCGGGCCAGCTGCCGGTCGCCGGGCGTGTCGACGGCCACCGCGGCCCGCTCGGGGTCGACGTAGGGCCGCTCGAACAGCCCCAGCTCGAACTTGGCGGTGAGGACCCGCGCCACCGAGGCATCGATCGTGGCCTCGGCCAGGCGACCCGACCGCACCGCCGCCAGGAGGGGGTCGCCGTAACAGTCGGTGCCGGGTAGCTCGACGTCGAGCCCGGCCTCCAGCGCCAGCACGGCGGCGTCCTCGGCGTCGACCGCCAGGTGGTGGTACTCGGCGAGCTGGCGGATCGAGAAGTAGTCGGACACGACGCATCCCTCGAAGCCCCACTCGTCGCGCAGCACGCCGGTCAGCAGGCTGTGGTCGGCGGCCACCGGCACCCCGTCGAGCTCGTTGTAGGCGTGCATCACCGCCCGCACGCCGGCGGCGCGCACCACCGCCTCGAACGGGCGGAGGTGGACCTCGCGCAGCTCGCGGGGCCCGATGTGCGGGGGCGCCCAGTTGAGCCCGCCCTCCGATGCCCCGTAGCCGACGAAGTGCTTCGCCGTCGCGATCACCCCGGTGCCGAGGTCGTCGCCCTGAAGGCCGCGGACGAACGCGACGCCCATGCGCGACACGAGGTACGGGTCCTCGCCGAAGGTCTCCTCGGTGCGCCCCCAGCGGGGGTCGCGGCACACGTCGAGCACCGGCGAGAGGCCCTGGTGGGCGCCGGTGGCCCGCATCTGCGCCCGC
>JBKPRS010000249.1:0-23399 GCA_046734695.1 Actinomycetota bacterium
GGTCGGCGGCGTGGCGGCGGGCGAGCTCGTCCACCTCCTCGTCGGACAGCCCGGTGGCGGCGATCACGTTCGGGTTGAGCGCCACGCGGCCGTCGTCGGCCACCGCGGCCAGGGCCAGCTCCTCGTGCCCCGGCACGCCGATCTTGCCCACCACGAGCACATCCAGCGGGGCGCCGAGCGGGCGCGCCACCTCGGCGGCCACCGGGACGCCGCCCCGGGGCAGCCCGAGGACGACGACGTCGCGGCCGGCGAGGTCGGCGAGGCGGGCGGCCAGGCGACGCCCCGCGTCGCGACGGTCGGCGAAGTGGGCGGACATGGGCAACGTGTTCCCCGTCTAGGCGCTCAGGAGACGGGACGCAAGGGACAGGGACGCCCGCGTGACGGCGCGCTACCGGGGACCGGCGACCAGCGCCTCCGCCGAGGTGCACTGGTGCACGAACCGGGCGATGCCGTGGCGCTGCGCGGTCCGCTTGGCCATCGCCAGCAGGTCGGTGGCGGCGGGCACGTCGCCCGGCGCCCGGCGCTCGGCCAGCGCCCGTGCCAGCGCCACCTCCGGCTGGATCGGCTGGCAGACGACGATGCCTGCGGCCCGGGCCTCGTCCACTGATTGCTCGAGGTGGGCGACCGCGTCGTCGAGCCGGCCCATCACCTGCTCCAGCATCCCCACGTACAGCGAGGTCGGGCCCAGGTAGAGCGAGGGCACGAGCTGGAGGTGCAGGCCCAGCCACGGCTGGAGCAGCCGGTGGAGCTGGGGGGCACGAGCCTTGGAGCCCATGGCCACGCACGCCTCCGAGATGAGCCCGAGAACGGCGGCCTGGTGGCATCCGAAGAGCCGGCCCGGCGCCTCCAGATCGTCGTCGAACAGCCCGGAGAAGAACCAGGTCGCCTCGTCGGTGCGGCCCACGTCGGCGTAGTGCCGGGCGAGCGCGGCCCGGTAGGAGACGTCCACCACCAGGAGCTCTTCGAGGGTGGCGTCGACCATGGCGCGCAGCACCGGCTCGAACTCGACCTCCCGGTCCTGGAACGAGATGAGGGCGAAGCGCTGGGCGCCGTACGCCCCGCCGCTGTTCTGGCCTTGGGCCAGCGCCACGTCCCGCAGGGGGTCGGCCCGGGCCTCGGCCTGGACGAGGTCGCCCTCGGCGATCAGCTGGCGGGCTTCGTACATGGTGGCCACGCCCTCGTACCAGGGCATGCGCAGCTTCTGGGCCAGCCGTCGCACCGCCCGCACCCCCGACGTGCGCCCCTCGCGGTCACCCAGGAACCAGGCCGCCTCCAGCGCGTTGACCTCGGCCTCGATCTCGAGCTCGGGATTGGCCGCCGCCCGCGCCGCGCCCAGCTGGCGGCGGGCCGTGGCCGCGGCGCGGCCCACGTCCGCTTCGTCGAAGCAGCGCCACCACAGCGAGCCCAGCGCGGTGGCCAGTACCGACGGCTCCCCGGTGCGCTCGGCCAGGGCCACGGCGCGTGCCGCGTGGCCCGCGGCCGGGAACTCGACCGCGGGCATCGTGGCGAGGTTGGCGTGCAGCCGGGCGGCGACCGCCGGCTGCATCTCGGGATCGACCCAGCGCAGGGCCTCGTGGACCAGCGAGGCGGCCAGCTCGTCGCGTTGGGCCATGCGGGGCGGGCCGCAGTAGGCGAGGGCGGCTCGCACGAGCCTGGGACCATCGCCCAGCTCGCGGGCGAGGTTCGAGGCCTCCAGCATCCGGGCCTGCCCGGGGGCCAGCTCGCCGTTGCGCATGCGGGCCTCACCGAGGGCGTGGAGCACGTCGCAGCGGCGCCGGCGGTCCGCCATGGGGTCCATGGCCAGGAGCGAGACCGCGTGGTCGTAGTGGCGGGCGGCCTCGCCGTGGGCCAGCAGCGACGTGGCCCGGGCCCCGGCCCGCAGGGTCACGGGGACGGCCTCGTCGACGTCGCCGGGCCGGGCGCCGACGAACCAGTGGTGGGCGGCCTGGTCGAGCCGGTGGTCGTCGGCGGAGGCCAGTGCCCGCGCCACCCGCCGGTGCCGCTCACGGCGCAGGTGCAGCGGCAGGTCCTCGACCAGGACCTCCCGCACAAGGGCGTGGACGAAGCGCAGGGAGCGGCCGGGCGAGTCGACGATGTTGGCCTCCTCGGCCACGTCGAGCGCGTCCTCCACCTCCTCGATGCCGGCCCCGCTGACCTCGGCCACCAGCGTCGGGTCGATCTCGCGGCCGATCAGCGCGGCGGTGCCGAGGATGTCGAACTGGGTGTCGCTCAGCGAGCGGAGGTGGCTGCGGACCACTGCGGTGATGGTGGGCGGGACCCGATCGTCGGGGAGCCGGGTGACCTCCCCCACGAAGAACGGGTTGCCGTTGGTGCGGGCCGCGATGCGGTCGACGACGTCCGCATCCGGCTCGTCCCCCGAGATGGACCGGATCAGCTCGGCGACCTCGGGCACGTCGAGGCCCAGGAGCCGGACGGTGGCCGCCGCCGTGCGGGTCAGCTCGGCCAGCGTGGTGCTGAGCCGGTCGTGACGGTCGACGTGGACCTCCCGGCACGTGACCGCGAGCAGCAGGCGCGAGCCCGGCAGCAGCGGGGTGAGGTGCTCGACCAGCAGCAGCGTGGACTCGTCGGCCCACTGGAGGTCCTCGATCACGACCACGGTGGGCTGGCGCTCGGCCCGGCGCAGCAGGAAGCGGCACACGGCGTCGAACAGGCGGAACCGGGTGCCCTCGTCGTCCTGCACCAGCACCGCCTCGGGCCGGCTGCCGGTACCGAGGACCGGCACCAGGCGGGCCAGCAACCCGACGTCGTCGGGATCGCCGCTGTCGATGTCGGACCCGGTCACCAGGTCGGCGGAGCTGCGCAGCACCTGCAGCCACGGCCAGAACGCGGGGGCGCCACCGGCCTCCGAGGCGCGGCCCCACAGGACCGCGAGGCCCCGGCCGGCGCAGTCGCGGGTGGCCTCCTCCAGCAGGCGGCTCTTGCCGATGCCGGGCTCGCCGGTCACGAGCGCGGCGCCGCCCTCGCCCACGCACGCCCGGTCGATGGCCTCGCGCAGGGCGGCCAGGTCGAGCTCACGGCCCACGAACGGCCGCTGGCGGCCCGGGGCCGAGGCGGGCAGCGGCGGGACGTCGATCGGCACCGCCGTCGTGGCGGCCGGGCGGGGAGCCAGGCGGGTGGACGTCGGCACGGCAGTGCGGCCCGGTGCCGCGGATGCGGCCTGGCCGCGCGCGGTCACGTCCACGACGCGGCTGCCGGGGCGGGACCGCAGGGCGGTGGCCGTCAGCAGGTCGTCGTCGCCCTCGATGATGCGGCGTTCCAGGTCGAGGATCTCGCTGCCGGGCTCGATGCCCAGCTCTGACCCCAGGAGGCGCCGGACCTCGCGCGCCGCGCCCAGGGCGTCCGCTCGCCGCCCTGCGCCGTGGCGGGCCACGACCAGCTGCGCCCAATAGCGCTCGTGCATCGGCTCGTCGACCACCAGCCGCTCCAGCAGGGGCAGGACCTCGCGGTGGCGGCCGAGGGCGAGCAGAGCGTCGGTGCGGCCCTCCTGGGCCATGCGGTGGAGACGGCGCCAGTGGTTCGTGGGCTGCTCGACCCAGCCGGCACCCGCGAACTCGGGCAGCGGGTCGCCGCGCCACAGCTCCAGGGCGTGGTCGAGGGCCGCCACCCGATCCGACAGGTCCGGCTCGTCGACGCCCGCCATGACCAGCTGCTCGAACTCGACGGCGTCGATGTCGTCGGCCACCACCAGCTCGTAGCCACCCGACCCGGTGGCGAACGGCGCCCGCCCGGCGGCCGGCCCGAGCTGCTTGCGGAGCTGGGAGACATAGGTGCGCACCGTGCGCGGGGCGCCCGAGTTCGCGGCCGGGCCCCAGAGGGCGTCGACGATGGCCTCGACGGACGTGGCCCGCCCGGCGCGCAGCACCAGGAGGGCCAGCAGGGCGCGGCGTTTGGGCCCACCGAGGTCGAGCGGACCCTCCGACCCGTCCGCCTCGAAGGCGCCGAGCACCCGAAAGCGCACCCCCACGTGCCCCACGGGCCGACAGGCTACGACCCACACGAAAAGGAGTCCACGCGCTACCGACCATGACGGAAAGATGCCCTGGTGAGCGGGGCTGAGGATCTGTCGATCACGTATCGATCAAGCGTTGATCCGTTGTCGACCGGCCGTCACACGTCCTCGGGAAGCATCAACCGGGTGTGGCGGTCCGGCGGGCGGTCCGTCACACGGCCGGTCGGGGTCGTTTCTCCCCCGTTCCCGACCGGCCTAGTAGTCCACGTCCTCCCACGGCGTGCCCGGAGCGGGAGTCGAACCCGCACGCCCTTTCGGGCAGATGGGTTTGAGCCATCAGCGTCTGCCATTCCGCCATCCGGGCAGGGTGACGAGCGTACCCTGCGCACATGCGCCGCCTGCTCCTTCTTCTGCTGGTCGCCGGCCTCGGTGGGCTGGCCCTCTACCGCGCCCGGATGCTCGACCAGCGCGAGCGCCGGCTCGGCATCGGCCACTACGACGGTCAGAGCGCCAGCGACCCCTCCAGCCGCAGCAACCACACCTTCACGTCGATCCCGCCGCCGTAGCCGCCCAGGGCTCCCCCGGAGCGCAGCACCCGATGGCAGGGCACGACGATGGGGATGGGGTTGGTGGCCATGGCGCTGCCGACCGCCCGGCTGGCGCCGGGGTTGCCGGTACGCACGGCCAGGTCCTTGTAGCTGACCGTCTCGCCGTAGGGCACCTCGCTCAGCGCCTCCAGCACCTGGCGCCGGTAGCCGTGGGACAGCCGCCGGTCCAGCGTCACGTCGAAGCTCCGGCGGCGGCCCTCGAAGTACTCGTCGAGCTGGCGGCGCAGCCCGTCCAGCCGGGCAGGCAGGTGCACCACCCGGGGCGACACCTCGGACGCCAGGTCGTCCAGCACCCGGTCCTCTGCGCCGAAGCCGACCCGCACCAGGCCCTCCGGCGTCGCCGCCAGCGTCAGCGGGCCGATGGGGGTGTCCTGGACGGCCCAGGCCACGTCCACCAGGTCGTCGGCGTCGGCCCGGGCCAGCGCCGCGGCCACGAGGGTGTCGAGGTCGGGGTCGGGCGCCCGACCGTTGGTCGAGACCCTGGGTGCAGGCCCGTGGCGCAGGCGCGCCACGAGCTCGTCATCGGGACTCATGAGCTCACCTCCTGGGGCAGGCCGGCGCGCAGCGACCGGAGGCCGGCGCGCACGTTCTGGCGGGCGGCCGCCTCGGTGCAGCCGATGACCTCGGCCACCTCGGCGTAGGGCCGGTCGAGCAGGTAGCGCTGCACGACCGCGGTGCGCTGCTTGGGCGGGAGTGCCCGCACCGCATCCCACAGGTCCCGGTCGGCGAGGCGGTCGGGGTCGAGCGTGCCCACCTCGGGCGGCTCGGCCACGGGGACCGCCTGGCGGGCGCGGCGGCGGGCGTGGTCGACCACCTTGCGGTGGGCGATCGTGAACAGCCAGCCGCGCAGGTTGTCGGCGTGCTGCAGGCCGGGATAGGCCCGCAGCGCCGAGATCACCGTCTCCTGGAAGCAGTCGGCCCCGTCGTGGGGCCCGACCGACGCCGCGAGGAACCGGTGCAGGTCGGCCGCGTGCTCGTCGAGCAGGCTCTGGAACGGGGGCAGCATCACCACCAGGACAACGCTCCCCGGCGCGGCCGTGTGAGATCGCTCAGCCGGACAGCGCCTTGAGCAGGTTGGTAGGCGTGTCCTTGGGGCTGATCTTGGGCCACGCGGCCACCAGGACGCCGTTCTCGTCCACCAGGAAGGCGGAGCGGATGATGCCCATGTACTTGCGGCCGTACATCGACTTCTCGCCCCACGACCCGTAGGCCTCGGCCACGCTGTGGTCCTCGTCGGCCAGCAGCGGGAAGCCCAGGCTGTACTTCTCGTCGAACTTCTTCTGCTTCGCGGGCTTGTCGGGGCTGATCCCGACGACCACGGTGTCCCCGATGTCACCCAGGATGTCCCGCAGCCCGCACGCCTGCGTCGTGCACCCCGGCGTGTCCGCCTTCGGGTAGAAGTAGACGAGGTGCCACGCCTTGCGGTCCGCGAGGGACTCCGCCAGGTGGAACGTCTCGCCGTCCTGATCGGACAGGGTGAAGTCGGGTGCCTTGTCGCCGGCCTTGAGCATGCCGCCGACCCTATCGGCCCCTGCCGCACGTGAGCGGCGGTGCCCGATCGTGTGAACTGTCCGGCATGTCGGAACAGAGCGTCGTGGTCGCCCACCGTGAGCACCTCTGGTGGCTGCTCGCCGAGGCGATGCAGCTGGAGCACATGATCATGTGCCAGTACCTGTTCGCCGAGTTCAGCCTCAAGGACGGTACGGCCGACGGGCTGACCGCCGAGCAGGCCGCGGCCGTCGACCGGTGGCGGGCGAAGCTTCGGGGCATCGCCATCGAGGAGATGCTGCACATGTGCCTGGTGGCGAACGTGAAGTCCTCCCTCGGCATATCGCCCGCGCTCGGCCGGCCCAACTACCCGCAGCTGTCCGGCTACTTCCCGACCGCGGTCCAGCTCGACCTGCTGCCCTTCGGCGCCGAGGCGCTCGACCACTTCCTGTTCCTCGAGCGCCCCGAGGGCATGCAACGGGACGACGCGCCCGAGTTCGTCCTCACCGCCGCGCCCCGCGACGCGGTCGACGCCCACGAGCTGCTCCCCCGGGGCCAGGAGTACGAGACCGTCGGCCACCTCTACCGCGGCATCTCGGAGGGGCTGCGGACGCTCGCGTCCCGCTTCGGCGAGCGCGCGCTGTTCGTCGGCTCACCCCGGGCCCAGGCCACGCCCGAGCTCTTCGGCGGCTGGTCCCAGGTCATCCCGGTGACCGACCTCGATTCCGCGCTGGCCGCGATCGAGGAGATCATCGACCAGGGCGAGGGCGCCCAGGGCGCGTGGGAGGAGGCCCACTACGGCCGGTTCCTGTCCGTGCGCCAGGAGTTCGAGGCCCTGCGCCAGGCCGACCCGACCTTCGAGCCCGCCCGGCCGGTGCTGGCCGCCTACCTGCGCCAGCCCTTCGACATCACCACCCCGCGGCCGATCATCACCGACCCTCAGGCCCGCCAGGTCGCCGAGCTGGCCGGGCTGGCCTACGAGCTGACCCTGCACGTCCTGCTGCGGTTCTTCACCCACACCGACGAGACCGACGAGCAGCTCGAGGTCCTGGTCGGCTCGGCCCTCGACCTGATGGGCAAGGTGCTGCGCCCGCTGGCGGTCGACCTGACCACCCTGCCCGTCGGCCCCGCCTTCCCCGGCCGCACGGCCGGCTTCGGCTTCGAGATGTACTACGTGATGGGCAACATGACCCCCCACCGCGAGCCCGCGTGGGCCCTGCTCGCAGAGCGCGCCCGCATCCTCTCCGGCCGTTGCCGCGAGGTCACGACCGGCATCCCCTCCCCCGCCCTCGAGTCCGCCCGCGACCAGGCCGCGGCCATCGCCGACACCCTGACCCGCCATGTCCCCGAGGCCCTCCGCCCCGCCTCCGGCTCGGACTAGGGCCGGTCAATCGCCGGCGTCGAGGTCTGCCACGGCGATCTGCAGCTCGCCGGCGCCACGGAGCAACTTCCGAGCGAGCGGCGCTAGGCCGTGTTGATCATGGCGTCGGCGGCCATGGAGAAGTACTCGAGCAGGCGGGATTCGACGACCGGGTGGATGTCGCGCTCGACCACCAGGGAGTCGAGGGCGGCGGACATGTGGCGGAGCCAGGCGTCGCGCTCGGTGGCGCCGATGGCGAAGGGGGCGTGGCGCATGCGCAGGCGGGGGTGGCCGCGCTCGTCGCCGTACGTCGTGGGGCCGCCCCAGTACTGGCCGAGGAAGAGGGCCAGGTGGCGCTTCGGGTCGCTGAGGTCGTCGGGGTACAGCGGGCGCAGCACCATGTCGAGCGCCACCCGGCGGTAGAAGCGCTCGACCAGCTCGTCGAAGAACGGCTGACCGCCCACCGCGTCGTAGATGTTGACGACGGGGACGGCCTCGCCCGCGGCGTTGCGCTGGCCGCCGACCGGGATGGTGCGGCGGGGGCCGCCGCGGGGCTCGTCGTCGCCGCTGTGCAGGTCGCTCACCTGCCGGCCTCGGTCGCCCCGGGCCCGCCGGCCGTGCCGGTCGCTCCGCTGTCCCGGCGGAAGCCGTGGCCGAAGAACCCGCCCTTGGGCCGGGCGTGCGCGTGGTAGTGGTCGGGGATGTTGCGCATGTTGTCGTCGACGTAGTGCCCGTCGAAGACCGTGTCGGCCACCGCCGCGAGCCGTCCCATCATGTGGGCGTGGTCGGCGTGCGGCACGTCGGTGCCGTGCCAGCGCCAGACGACCATGGGTGTGGCGCAGATCTCGCAGTCCGCGATCCAGCACACGTCGTCCTCGTGGTACCAGGGGGTGATGCGCTCGGCGGCGCACAGCAGGCACGTGTCGTGTCGTTCTCCGGCGGGCACCGGCCGAGCGTACCGGCCCGGCGCCCGCCCTCCGACCGCCCACGGCTGCGGCCCCCGGCAGGCCGGGTCGGCCGGTTGGGACACTGCCCGGTGCCGGGTACGGTCGGCGCCCATGGCTCCCCGCTCGGCCGGATCCGGCTACCTGGCGCTGCCCGACGATCGCGAGGGGCCCGGCGTGCTGGTCCTGCATGCCTGGTGGGGCCTCACCCCGTTCTTCAAGGAGGTCTGCGACCGCCTGGCCGAGGCCGGGTTCGTGGCGCTCGCCCCCGACCTGTACGCCGGCCGGACAGCCGAGGATCCGGACGAGGCCAAGGCGATGCTGGCCGAGGCGGACATGGACGCCACCCTCGACCTGGTCCGGTCGAGCCTCATCACCCTGCGGGCCCTGCCGGCCACCCCCGATGCCCCCGTGGGCACACTCGGGTTCTCCATGGGGGCGTCATGGGCACTGTGGCTGGCCAGCCGCACCCCCGAGCTGGTGGGCGCCACCGTGGCGTTCTACGGGACCCAGAGCGTGGACATGTCCCCGGCCACCTCGGCCTTCCTCGGCCACTTCGCCGAGGACGACCCCTACGTCGACGACGACGAGCTCACGCTGCTGGAGGCCGACCTCCACATGCTGGACAAGGACGTCACGTTCCACCACTACCCGGGCACCGGCCACTGGTTCTTCGAGGCGGACCGGGACGCCTACGACGAGCCCGCGGCCACCTTGGCCTGGGAGCGGACGCTGGCGTTCCTGCGCGCCCACCTCGACGGGCCCTCGCCCGCCCCCTGAGCCTCAGAGGAGATTGTCGAGCGGGAGGAGCCGGGTGATGTCGCCGTCGACCCGGACCCGGCCGTCGATCACCGCCCGGTACCAGGCCACCCGGCCCGCCACCAGGTCGGTCCACGTGTGGGCGTCGAGGTCGATGGTGATGTCGGCCACCTCGGGCCCCTCGATGGGCCGCAGCATCCGGTACTTCACCGCCCCGATCCCGAACGTGAGCAGCCAGTCGCCCTCCTCCACCCCGCTGACCCGCAGCCGGATCCGGGTGGGGGTCACGCAGGTGAGCCGCGAGTGGTCCACGAGGCTGGTGAACACGGCCAGCACCGGCTCCGGCGGGATGACGTCGACGGTCCGCAGCGAGTCGCGCAGCGCCTTGAGCGGGTCACGGGGATCGCCCCGCAGCTCGCCGGCGGCCAGCTCGCCGCCCTCGGTCGCCGAGTCGACGTACTGCTCGTAGCGCAGGATGCCGAGAGTCTCGAAGTCGTCGCGCACCCGCGGCGTCAGCAGGCCGAGCTTGCGCAGGTTGGGCACGACCTTGGAGAACACGACCGACCGGAAGCCCTGCGCCTCGGCTGACTCCAGGAACCGAGCGGTGGCCACGGTCGTATCGATGCCGAAGTGCTCCCAGACCTCGACGGGCAGCAGCCGGTCCCGCAGCAGGGCGCACGACTCGACCACGAAGTCCTCGCGCTCGCGCAGGTCCACCGGGTCCATGTCGTCGTAGAGGCCCTGCAGCGACAGCACCCCGAAGGCCACGTGGCGGGCCTCGTCCCGCCGCACCAGCTCGGTGAGGCGGGCGATGAGCGGGTTCGAGCTGAGCGAGCCGCCCATGCTGAACGCGGCCAGGGCGACGCCCTCCACCAGGATCTGCATGCCCAGATAGGTGAGGTCGACGTGCGGGTGGCGCATCACCTGGCCCAACAGCTCGGCCAGCGGCGGGCTGCACGGGTAGGTGATGCCGATCTTGCCCAGGTAGCGCTGGTAGGCCTCGACGTGGCGGGCCTCGTCGCCCACCTGCACCGCGGCGAACAGCTTGTCGTCGAGCGACTCGGAGGCGGCGCAGATCTTGGCCGCGGCCAGCAGTGCGCCCTGCTCACCGTGCATGAACTGGCTGATCAGCCAGCCGTGCTGCTGGGCCATGAACTCGTGGCGCAGGATGCGGTCGGCGGCCAGGCGCTCTGCCAGCGGGCCGCCGACCTGGCTCCAGTCCATGCCGCGCGCCTCGGGCGGCGCCTCGGCCCCGGGATCGACGTCCACCATCCAGTCGAGGTCGACCGCGGCGTTCCACTGGCCGGCCTTGGCCCGCTCGTAGAGCCGGGCGACGGGCGGCCGGGTCTGGTCGTAGTCCCACACGAAGCTGGCGGGCAGCCCCATGTCCACTTGGTCGATGCTGCGAGTGGCACTCATTGGCGCACCCTTCGGGCTGCGCGCAATGAGCACTCGGCCCACGGGGCCGAGTAACGCACCGTGTCTCTGGTTCGCTCGACAAGCTCGCTCACGGGGCGGGCTCCAGCACGGTGGCGGCCACGAGGGCCCGGGCCGCGTTGCCGACGCGCTCGAAGCTGGTGGCGAAGGTGTCGCTCGCGGCCCGGCGGTTCATGCCGTCGAAGATGACGTCGAGTAGCTCGATCACCGCCGGGGCGTCCAGGTCGGGAGCGATGCTGCCCTCGCGCTGGCCGGCCTCGATCAGGGGCCCGTAGCGATCGACCATCCAGCCGTTGAACCGGGCGATGGCGTCGTGCACGGCGCCGTCGGACGCAGTGCGGCCCCGCAGGTAGGCGAGCACGGGCTGCGGGACCGGCCGGGCCACCGCCTCGGCCACCAGGTGGTCCAGGACCTGGGCGGCGTTGGCTCCGGAGGCCTCGCCGATCTCGCTCTCGGTGCGCTGCACCATCTCGACCGCGAGCACGCCGAGGAGATCCTCCTTGGACGAGAAGTAGCTGTAGAGCGTGCCGGCCGACAGCCCGGCCTCGTCGAGGATGGCGCGGGTGGTCACGCCCTCGGCTCCGTCCCGCATGATGACCCGGCCCGCGGCATCCAGCAGGCGCCGCCGCACCTCCGCCTTGTGCTCCGCACTGACCTTTGGCACGGGCGCCCCCCAACCAAACCAAGCGCTCGTTTTCTATGCCCGGCCGGGTGAAGCGTCAAGGCCGAAAACCACGCTCAGTCGTCTGGCCAGCACTGGTCCATGGCGTGCTGGAAGTCGGAGGCGGCGGACTCGTCGTCCGAGGTGATCACGGCCATCGTGGCGGTCCGCACGGTGCAGTTCCCCACCCCGAAGGACGTCTCGTGGTCGTAGCCGGACTGCTCCGCGTTGGCCATGACGAACGAGCGGGCGGCCACCGCTCCCAGGATGTCGAGGGACTTGGTGCTGCCGGGGGCGGCGTCGGCACCGGCTTCGGATGAGCACGACGCCAGGACGATCTGGTCGCCGTCCATGGTCACGCTGGCCGCCCCGGCCGGACCGGCGGCCACCCAGGCGTCCAGGGCCTGGCGCAGCTCGTCGGTGTCGGCCGGCGTGTCGCCGACCAGCCGGGCCTGGAGGCACGTGCGCCCGTCGAGCTTGTAGGTCACCGCGGCGTCGCCGCCCCAGCCGTCGACGGCGTCCAGGGCCTGGAACGCGTCGACGCGCTCGGCCAGCGTCACCAGCAGCGTGGTGCCGCCCAGCTCGCCGGCACGGCCGAAGCGGTCGCCACCGTCGGGGACGTCCGGCGTCTCGACGTCCACCGCCTCGTCGTCCGCGAACAGGGCCCGGGGGTCGATGAGCTGCTCGGAGGTGACCGGCGGATCCTCGAACGCCTGGTCCACCTGGTCGTTGCCCCCGGACAGCGCCAGCAGCGTCACCAGGGGCTCGCCATAGGCGTAGGGGGCGGCGAACTGGGCCTGGAGGGCGCCAGGGACGCTGGACAGCGCCTCCTCGCTGGCGTCGCCCGCCGACGTGTTGTCGGCCAAGTAGGCGTCCCGGTCCTCGGCGGACAGCGTGTTGACCCAGGCGGTCTCGATGCGCATGGCGTCGCCCTCGACGATGGCGGCCTGGGCCTCGTAGGCCCCGGCGGTGTTCTCGGAGGGCGGCTGGTCCAGGTCGAAGTGCTGGTCCTGGAGGACATGGGTGAGCTCGTGGACCAGCGTGCCCTTGAGCGCGGGCGTCAGCTCGTCGCCCCGCACGACGATCCGCTCGCTGGTCGGGTCGTAGAAGGCGAGCGTCCCGCTGTCTGTCAGGTCGTTGCCCGCCTCCAGCAGGTCCAGGTCCGGCGGCACCAGGCCGAGCGCCACCAGCGCGGCGGAGTCTTCCTCCATGGCCCTGCGGTCGGCGTCGGTCACGGTCGACTCGTCGACCCGGGTCTCGTCCGAGTAATCGGCGTCGCTGAGGAAGTCGACCGGCACGGCGTGGTCGTACTCGAGGCCCCGCTCGGACTCGACGAAGTCGGCGAGGTCCGAGACCCGCGAGTCCCACTCGTCGGGATAGTCCTTGCCCGAGGTGACCACCACGGCCCCGATGGCGACCAGCCCGATGACGGCGACCACGCCCACGGCGATGATCGGCCCCCGCTTGCGGCGTGGCCGCGCCGGCGGACCCTGGTACCACGGCGTCCCGTACCCGGGCGGTGCCCCGTACCCGGGCGGTGCCCCGTACCCGGGCGGTGCCCCGTACGCGGGCGGGGATCCGGCGGGTGCGGACTGGCCGTAGGCGCCGGGCTGCCCGTAGGCCCCCGGCTGGCCGTAGGCGCCGGGCTGGCCGTAGGCGCCGGGCTGGCCGTAGGCGCCGGGCTGGCCGTAGGCGCCGGGCTGGCCCGCGGCTGGAGGCGGAGAGGAGGCGCCGTAGGGGTTCGGGGCCTGGCCGTTGCCCGACGGCCGGCCGTACCCACTCGGATGGCCGCCGCCGGCCGGGTGGCCGAGGGGGCCGGGCGACTGGCCGTTGCCCGAGGGCCGGCCGTACGGGTCCGGTGGCGTCGGCCGGCCGTAGGGGTCTGATGGTGTGGGCAGGCCGTAGGGGTCGGAGCCCTCGGGGGCGCGGCCGTAGGTGGAGGGGTGCCCGGGCGGGATCGGCGGCCGGGGCGGAGGCGGGGGTGGGGGCCGGCCGGGGCCCTCGCTCTCGGGGTCCGGCGGCGGGTCGTCGTAGCTCATGCCGCGCCCGATCTCCCGGCGTCGAGGCCGGCCCTCAGGTCGGCGACGAAGGCGCCGACGGCTTCGGGACCGCCGCCGTCGAGCAGGCGGCGGACCACGGCTGAGCCCACGACGACGCCATCGGCCACCTCGGCCACCTCGGCCGCCTGCGCCCGGTTGGAGACGCCGATGCCGATGAGGACCGGCTTGTCCGTCAGCGCCTTGAGCCGCCGGGCGATGGTGAGGGCGCTGCGGGCCAGCTCGGCCCGCTCGCCGGTCACGCCCAGCACGCCGATGCCGTAGACGAAGCCGCGGGAGCGGGCGCAGATGCGGGTCAGGCGCTCGTCCGAGCCGGTCGGCGCGGCCAGGAGCACCGTCTCGACGCCCGCCTCGTCGGCCGCGGCCGCCCAGGGACCGACCTCCTCCAGCGGGAGGTCCGGGACGATGGCGCCGGCCGCGCCCCCGGCCACGAGGGAGGCGGCGAAGCGCTCGTGGCCGTAGCGGTGGATGGTGTTGTAGTAGGTCATCACCACCAGGGGCACGCCACCGGTCTCTATGGCGCCGAACGCTCTGACGATGCCCTGGGGGGTGGCCCCCGCGGCGAGGGCGCGCTCGGAGGCCGCCTGGACCGTGGGGCCGTCGATCACCGGGTCGGAGAACGGGATGCCGACCTCGATGGCGTCGGCCCCGGCGGCGGCGCACGCCTCGATCGAGCGCTCCCAGCCCGGCAGGCCGCCGGTCACGTAGGGGACCAGCAGCTTGCGGCCGGCGTCACGCGACTCCCGCAGGCCCGACTCCAGCCGGCCCACGTCGCTCAGCACGGTCATGTCCGCTCCGCGCCCGGCACGCCCGCGGCGAGGATCTCCGCCACCTGCGCCACGTCCTTGTCGCCCCGACCGGAGAGGTTCACCAGCACCACCTTGCCACCGAGGGACGCCCGCTCGCGGGTCACCCAGGCCAGGGCGTGGGCCGATTCGAGCGCCGGGATTATCCCCTCGGTGCGGGCCAACAGCTCGAACGCGGCCAGGACCTCGCCGTCGGTCGCCGGTACGTAGCGGGCCCGGCCGATGGCCGCCAGGTACGAGTGCTCCGGCCCCACGCCCGGGTAGTCGAGGCCGGCGGACACCGACTCGGCCTCCAGGACCTGTCCCTCCTCGTCCTGCATCAGGAACGACTTGGACCCGTGCACAACCCCGGGGATGCCGTGGCCGATGGCGGCGCCGCCCGCGGGCTCCACGCCCACCAGATCGACGTCGGGCAGCTCGGCGAAGCCGGAGAAGATGCCGATCGCGTTGGACCCGCCGCCCACGCACGCCACCACCACGTCGGGGTCGCGGCCCAGCAGGGCCCGGCACTGCTCGCGGGCCTCGTCGCCGATCACCCGCTGCAGCTCGCGCACCATGTACGGATACGGGTGCGGCCCCAGGGCCGAGCCCATGAGGTAGTGGGTCGTCTCCACGGTCGCCACCCAGTCGCGCAGGGCCTCGTTGACCGCGTCCTTGAGCGTCCGCGAGCCCGACGACGCCGGGCGCACCTCGGCGCCCAGCAGGCGCATGCGGAAGACGTTGAGCTCCTGGCGCGCCATGTCCACGTCGCCCATGTAGACCGTGCACTCGAGGCCCATGAGGGCGGCGGCGGTGGCCGCGGCCACCCCGTGCTGGCCGGCCCCGGTCTCGGCCACGACCCGGGTCTTGCCCATGCGCTTGGCCAGCAGGGCCTGGCCCAGGACGTTGTTGATCTTGTGCGAGCCGGTGTGGTTGAGGTCCTCGCGCTTGAGCAGCACCCGGCAGCCCAGCTCGGCGGACAGGTTGGCGCAGTCGCTGAGCAGCGACGGCCGGCCCGCGTAGTCGCGCAGCAGGCCGTCCAGCTCGGACCGGAAGCCGGGATCGGCCCACGCGGCGCGGAACGCCTCGTCCAGCTCGTGGCAGGCGGGCACGAGCGTCTCGGGGACGAACAGGCCGCCGAAGTCGCCGAAGCGACCGGACGGGCCAGGATCGCCCATCACGGGCGTGAGGTGGGTGGTGTCGGCCATGGCGGTGGGGTCTCTCAGTCGATCACGGACGCTCGTCGACCATCCAGTCGAAAGGACGGACGTCCCGGTCGCCCTGCACCGGCGGCTCGGGCGGCGCTGCGGCCTTGGCCGCCTCCACGAAGGCCCGGATCTTGCTGGCGTCCTTGCGGCCGGGGGCGGACTCCACCCCGGTGGACACGTCGACGCCCCACGGCCGGACCACCCGGATGGCGTCGGCCACGTTCGCCGGGGTCAGCCCGCCGGCCAGGATGACCCGGCGGTTGGACGGCGCACCCTCGGCCAGGGACCAGTCGAACACCTCGCCCGAGCCCGGCGTAGCCGAGTCGATGTGGATGGCGTCGGCGCCGTACTCGTCGGCGTCGGCGAGGTGGGGGTCGCCGGCCGCGAACGCCCGGATCAGCAGCGACACCCGCTGGCGGATCCAGTGGCAGTCGGCCGGGGACTCCCGTCCCTGGAGCTGCACCGCCCGCAGCTTGGCCTGGTGCGCGATCTCCACGACCCGGTCGCGGGTCTCGTCCCGGAACACGCCTACCGTGACGATCTCGGCCGGCAGGCGGCGGACGATCTCCGCCGCCCGCTGGGGCGCGATCTGGCGGGAGGACGGGGCGAAGACGAAGCCCACGGCGTCAGCGCCCATGGCCACCGCCACCAGGGCGTCCTCCTCGCTCGTGATCCCGCAGATCTTGACGAACACGAGCGAAGGCTACCTAGCTGCCGGGCTCGGCTCCGCACCGAAAAACCCCTGCGTGCTCAGGACGCGGCGGACCGCAGGGCGGCCACCGCCGCGGCCGGGTCGGGCGCGGTGACCAGGGACTCCCCCACCAGCACCGCGTCGAACCCGGCGTCGGCCAGGCGGCGGGCGTCGTCGGGGCCGCGGATGCCGGACTCGGCCACCCGCACCACCGTGTCCGGCATGGCCCGGCCGACCCGCTCGGCCCGCTCGTGGTCGACCTCGAAGGTCACCAGGTCGCGCTGGTTGACCCCGACCAGCCCGGCGCCGGCGGCCAGGGCCCGCTCCAGCTCCTGCTCGTCGTGCACCTCGACGAGGGCGTCCAGGCCGACGTCCAGCGCAAGCGTGTGCAGCTCGGCCAGCTCGTCGTCGTCGAGGGCGGCCGCGATCAGCAGGACGGCGTCGGCGCCCATGATGCGAGCGTCGCACACGTCAGCAGGCGCCACGGTGAAGTCCTTGCGCAACACCGGCAGCCCTGTCGCGGCCCGGGCCGCCCGCAGGTCCTCCGGGGAGCCCGCGAAGAACTCCCGGTCGGTGAGGACCGACAGGCAGCGGGCCCCGCCCCGCTCGTAGGCACCCGCCAGGGTGGCGGGATCGAGGCCGGCGGCCAGGTCGCCCTTGGACGGGGAACGGCGCTTGACCTCGGCCACCACCCCCACGCCCGGTGCGGTCCGCAGGGCCGCGGTGAAGCCCCGGGCCGGCGCCTGGGCCCGGGCCTCGACCACCAGCGGCGCCAGATCCCGGCCGTCCACCTCCGCTGCGGCCCGGTGGGCGGCGAGGATGCGGTCGAGGTAGGTGGTCATCGCCACCGGCGGCCCGAGATCAGCCCGCCTCGCCCTTGAACCGCACCACCTCGGCCGGCGTCATCTCCGGCGCCGCCGCGAGCAGGCCACCCAGCTTGCCGCCCGCCTCGGCCATGGCCGCGCTGCCCATGTGCGCCGTCAACGCGTCCTGGTCGGTGTAGCGCTCGTAGAACCAGATCACGTCGGCATCGGTCGTGTCCGCGTGCATCACGTAGACGAGCGTGCCCGGCTCGTCCTCGGTGGCGTCGACCAGCGGGCCCATGGCCGCCAGGGCCTCGTCGCGCTTGCCCTCGACGGTCCGCAACTTCACGATGTACGCAAGATCACCCATCGCGGCGACCCTAGTGGGTCACGGCTTGCGGCTCATCGCCCGCAGCGGCGCCAGCACGAACAGGCCGAGCGCCAGCACGAACAGCCCGCCCGACAGGGCCATCAGGCTGGGGGCCTGGAACACGAAGGCGGCGCCCAGGGCGGCGATGGCGGCCAGCACCGTGCCCGGCGGGAGCAGCGCCCACCAGCCGGTGAGCGCCCGGGTCTCGCCGATCGGCCGGCCGTCGAACAGCTCGGGGTCGAAGTAGTCAAGGTCGGGGTCGAGGTCGAGGTCCTCTGACGATCGGTGCGCTTCGTCCTCGCCGTTGGACCGGGGCGGCGCCGGGGGTCGGCCCAGGTCGCGGTCGTAGGCGGCGCGACGGATCGGGTCGCCGAGGACGTGCCAGGCGGCGTTGAGGTCCCGCATGCGCCCGGGATCGCCGCCCGCGTCGGGATGGTGGTCCCGGGCGGCCAGGCGGTAGGCGGCCCGGACCTCGGCCGGTGAGGCGTCGGCGGCGACGCCCAGCACGTCGTAGTGGGTCCCCTCCACGCCGTCAGTCCCCGAACGGCAGCTCGACGATGGTGGCCTCCGCCTCGCCCACCCGGGCGCCCACGGGCGGGACCACCGCCCGACGCACGACGGCCAGGCCGACGTGCCCGCCTCCGGGCCGGGGTGCAACGGACGTGAGGCGCCCGACCTCGTCGCCCTCCACCGTGACCGCGGCGCCGACTACGGGAGCCTCGTCGCCCGCCAGGTCGACCCCCCGGACCTGCCGCGGCACGTTGCCCCCACGGCTGTCGATGCGGGCGACCAGCTCCTGGCCGGTGAAGCACCCCTTGGTGAAGTCGACCGAGGAGTCGATGACCCACTGCCCGGCCTCGGCCGGGATCGTGGCCTCGGTCAGCTCCGCGCCCAGCGCGGGGACGCCGGCGCGGATGCGCAGCGACTCGTAGGCGTCGAGGCCCACGGTGGCGAGCCCCGGGGGAACCGCCACGTCCGGGCCCAGCAGGTCGGCACCGTCCACGCCCGGCCACCCGGCGGGCACCCGCATCTCGGCGGGGGCGTCGCCCGCGGCGGCGACGGCGCCCGGTCCCCGCAGGGCCACGGCCTTCCAGTCGAGCGGGTCGATGTCGGCCTTGGTGCGCAGCAGGAACCGCCGCAGCCGGGCCAGCACGGCGTCGCGGTGGCCGCCGTCGGCGTCCAGCACCACCTCGTCGGACGCGGTGCGGGTGACCCGCAGCCAGGCGTCCACCTTGCCCGTGGGCTGGAGCAGGAAGGACCAGCCGGTGCTGCCGACGTCGAGGTCCTCGACGTCCTGGCTGAGCTGGCCCTGGAGGTAGGCGACGGCGTCGGGGCCCGCCACCCGCACCACGTCCCGGGTGATCTCGATCGCCCCCAGGGTGGCGCGCAGGTCCGGGAAGACGGCGGTCATGGCCTGCAGTCTGGCAGCCCGGGACCGGAACCGGCCGGTCCTAGGGTGGCGGCATGGAACCTGTGCTGCTGGTGGACCCGCCCGTCGCCGACCTCGACGACTTCCTGGCCCGGGGCGGCGGCGCCGGCCTGGACCGCGCGCTCGGCCTGGGCCCGGGCGCCACCATCCAGGAGGTGATCCTGTCCGGGCTGCGGGGCCGGGGCGGCGGCGGGTTCCCCACCGGGCGCAAGTGGCAGTCGGTGAGCGACTCGGCCGCCGGCGAGCAGACGTTCGTCGTGTGCAACGGCGCCGAGGGTGAGCCGGCCACGTTCAAGGACCGGGCGATCATCCGGGCCAACCCGTACGCGGTGGTCGAGGGCGTGGCCATCGCCGCCTTCGCCGTCGGCGCGGACCGGGCGTTCATCGGGGTCAAGGAGCGCTTCGGGCCCGAGTGCGAGCGCCTGGCCACCGCCGTGGACGAGATGGCCGGCGCCGGGCTGCTCGGCGACCTCACGGTCCAGGTGGTGCTGGGGCCCGACGCCTACCTGCTCGGGGAGGAGACCGGCCTGCTCCAGGTGATCGAGGGCGAGGCGCCGCTGCCGCGCATGGTGCCGCCCTACATCGAGGGGCTGTTCGCCACCGTGCCGTCCCTCGGCTGGAGCGCCCCGCCCGAGGGCGTCGCCACCCAGTTCGCCGCGTCGAACCCCACGGTGGTCAACAACGTCGAGACGCTGGCCGCCGTGGCCCAGGTGCTGGCGCGCGGGCCGGAGTGGCACCGGGCGCTGGGCACCGAGCGCTCGCCGGGCGTGGTCGTCGCCACCGTCGTGGGCGACGTGGTGCGACCCGGCGTGGGCGAGGTCGAGCTGGGCACACCCCTGCGCGAGGTCATCGACCGGGTCGGCGGGGGCGTGGCCCCGGGGCGGTCGATCAAGGCCGTCCTGCCCGGGGCGGCCAACCCGGCCATCACCGCCGAGGCGCTCGACGCACCCTGCAGCTACGAGGGACTGGAGGCGGTGGGCTCGGGGATGGGCGCGGCCGGGTTCCTCGTGCTGGACGACACCGCTTCCATGGTCGAGGTGGCCCAGGTGTTCTCACGCTTCCTCTACGTCGAGTCGTGCGGCCAGTGCCCGGCCTGCAAGCTGGGCTGCGGGTCGGTGACCGACGGGCTGGACCGCCTGGCCGCGGGCGAGGCGACACCCGAGGACGTCGAGGCCATGGCCTACCGCCTGCAGACGGTCACCGACGGCAACCGTTGCTACCTGCCGGTGCAGGAGCAGCGCCTGGTGGGCAGCATCCTCGCCACCTTCATCGGCGAGGTGAACGCGGCGCTGGACGGGACACCCGTCCCCCCGCGTGGCTTCGTCCTGCCCAAGCTGGTCGACCTGGCCGGCGGGGTCGCCAGCTACGACGAGCGCCAGGCGCTCAAGCGTCCCGACTGGACCTACGAGTCAGACTGACCGGCGCCGCGGCGGGCCGCAGTCATGCGGCGGGCGGCAGGGACCGCGGCCAGCAGGGCGCGGGCCTTGTTGCGGCACTCCAGGTCCTCGTGCTCGGGGACGGAGTCGGCCACGATGCCCGCGCCGGCCTGCACCGACGCCCGGCCCTCGTCGTCCACCACCATCGTGCGGATGGCGATGGCGGTGTCGATGTTCCCGGAGAAGTCGAGGTAGCCGACCACCCCGGCGTAGGGGCCCCGCTTGGTGGGCTCCAGCGCGTCGATGATCTCCATGGCCCGCACCTTGGGCGCCCCCGACACCGTGCCCGCGGGCAGCGTCGCCCGCAGCACGTCGATGGCGGTGCGGCCCTCGGCCAGCGTGCCCGACACCTGCGAGGTCAGGTGCATGACGTGGCTGTAACGCTCCAGCGTCAGATACTCGTCGACCTGCTCGGTCCCGAACTGGACCACCCGGCCGACGTCGTTGCGGGCCAGGTCGACGAGCATGACGTGCTCGGCGATCTCCTTCGGGTGCTCGCGCAGCTCGCCCGCCAGGCGGGCGTCGTCCTCGTCGGTCACGCCCCGGCGGCGGGTGCCGGCGATGGGCCGGGAGATCACCTTGCCGTCGGTCAGCCGCACCAGCGGCTCGGGTGACGCCCCCACCAGCGTCAGGCCCGGCTGGCGGACGAAGTACATGTAGGGGCTGGGGTTGACCTGGCGCAGCACCCGGTAGACGTCGAAGGGCTCGGCGTCGAGGTCGAAGTCGAAGCGCTGGGACAGCACGACCTGGAAGATGTCGCCCGCCATGATGTGCTCGCGGGCCACCTCGACCGCCCGGCCGTAGAGGTCGCTGCCCATGGTGGACACCACCTCGGGCAGACCCTCACCCGCATCGGGCGGGTCCACCAGCAGCTCCCGCACCGGCAGGGCGCCGTCGGAGGCCAGGTCGTCGAGCCGGGCCACCGCGGCCGCGTAGCGGGCCTCCAGCCCGGCGTCGTCCACGTCCGGGGGCAGCAGCACGTTCTCGATCAGCACCACCCGCTGGCGCCAGTGGTCGTAGGCGGCGAGCTGGCCGATGACCGACACCACGGCGTCGGCGTGGCCCTGGTCGTCCTTGGGCACGTCGGGCAGGTGCTCGACCTCCCGCACCACGTCGTAGCCCAGGTAGCCGAGCACGCCGCCATGCAGCGGGGGCAGGTCGGGCAGGGCCGGGGCGTGCCACTCGGCCAGCAGCGCCTCCAGGGCGGCCAGGATCCCCCGGTCGCGGGGCACCGACGCCGGCACCGCCCCGGTCACGGCCACGTCGAGGCCCCGTGCGGTCAGCGTCGCGAGCGGGTTGCGGCCGATGAACGACCATCGGCTCCAGCGGGCCTCACCGTGCTCGACCGATTCGAGCAGGAAGCCGGTGTCGTCGCCCACCAGCCGGGCGAAGGCCGCCACCGGCGTCGTGAGGTCCGCCAGCAGCTCGCGCCACACGGGAATGACCGTGTGGGTGCGGGCGAGGCTCCGGAACTCGTCGAGCGAGGGTTTGATCACCCGTCGCCCTCCGGGCCGAAGGCCCGGAAGAAGCAGGTGCGGTTGCCCGTGTGGCAGGCGCCACCGCCCTGCTGGTCGACCACGAACAGGAGCACGTCGCCGTCGCAGTCGTAGTACGCGGCCCGCAGCCACTGGACTTCGCCCGAGGTGTCGCCCTTGCGCCACACCTCCTGGCGGCTGCGGCTCCAGAACACAGTGCGGCCCTCGGCCAGGCTGAGCCGCAGGGTGTTCTCGTTGACCCACGCCATCATCAGCACGTCGCCGGTGGCCTCGTCCTGCACGATGGCGGGGCAGAGGCCCGCGTCGTCGTAGCGGACGCGGGCGAGCTGCTCGCCGGTCACCGCGATGGGCGTAGGGGTCGCGTCCAGCGTCTCGGGCACCCCGCCATGCTATGGCCACCCGCCCGACCGGCCGAATCGGTATCGCGGCCCGCTACGGTCGCTGCCGCTGTGGCCCCGTCCCCGCTCTTGTCCTACCTGGCCGACATGGCCGCCACGGCCGCGCCCGACCACCCGCTGCTGCCCGAGGGCGGCACTCCCGAGACGGTGGACGTCACCAAGGCGGGTGAGCAGCCGGTGTGGCTCGGCGTCCGGACGATGCTCCACGTCGCGCTCGGGCCCCCGAACCCCCTGCCGACCGTCGCCGCGACCTTGCGCTCCACGCCGGCACTGCGCCGGCTGGCCGCGGTCGACGCGCTGCAGCCGACCGAGCGGGTGCTGCGCCTGGGCTGGGTGACAGTGGCCGGCACCGTGGAGGTCGAGGGCCGCACGGTCACCGTTTGCATGCCGCTCGTCTCGCACCCGGTCCGATTGGGTGGGACGCCGCGTGGGCCCTGGCACGTCGCCATGAGCTCGGCCGGACCCCTCGAGCTGACCCCGATGGTCAGCGACCCCGTCGTGGCGGCGCGGCTGGAGAACCACGTGGAGACCGGGGGCGGCTCGCTCGGCCCCGAAAGCGCCTATGGCGACCCGGACGAGCATCTGCTGGCCCGGATGCCGCGCCTGCAGCACTGGATCCGCGACGTCGTGGCCGCCGCGGGTCTCCCGGCCCTCCGGGCCGTGCTCCCGCCCAAGGAGAGCCCGCTCGACCACCGCCAGGACGAGGGGTTGGTGGCGTGCGTCGGCACGATGGTCTACCTGACCCGCGATCCGTTCCGGCCCAGCCTGGAAGCCGCGCTGCGCTCGTGGGCGGCGCGCTCCGACCTGCCCGCCACCGCCTTCAGCGCCCTGTACGGGGCTCCGGCGCAGGCGGCTGCCCCGCCCGACGAGGAGGTCACGAGCCCGCTGCTGCTCTCTCCCGCCCAACGGGACGCCGTCGTGCGGGCCCGCCACGAGCCGGTGACCGTCATATCCGGGCCGCCGGGCAACGGCAAGAGCCACACCGTGGCCGCCATCGCGGCCGACGCGGTCGAGCACGGGCGCTCGGTGCTGGTCGCCACCCGCTCGTCCTACGCGGCCGGCGTCGTGTCCGAGCTCCTGGCCCGCCAGCCGGGGCCAAACCCGGTGCGCTTCGGCGAGGTGCAACCCGACGACATCGTGGCCCAGGCCACCAGCGAGGGCACCGGGGACGGTGCCATCCGGCGGGCAGGCGAGGCCCGGGACGAGGCCCTCGGCCACCAGCGCCTGGTCGAGGGGGCCATCGCCTCGGCGCTGACCCAGGAGCGCCGGGCCGAGGACGCGGGCCGCTGGGACGGCCTGGTCGCCCACCTCGACACGCTGGCGCCCGGGGCGTTCGAGCCGTCCAGCGACCTGGCCGGCCTGCTGGACCTGGCCGCCCGGGCCACCAGCTCCGACGGCAGGGGCTGGTGGGCCCGGTGGCGCCGGGGCCGGGCCATGCGGCGGCTGCTGCGGATCCTGGGCGCCGCGCCCGGGACACCGCTGCCCGACCTGAGCACGGC
>JBKPRS010000250.1:0-2460 GCA_046734695.1 Actinomycetota bacterium
GCGTCGAGGCCGCCGGCGTAGCCGGTCAGCGTGCCGTCGGCGCCCACCACCCGGTGGCACGGCACCACGATGGCGATCGGGTTGGCGCCGTTGGCCGCGCCCACGGCCCGGGCGCTTCCGCGGTGCCCGATGGCCTCGGCCACCGCGGCGTAGCTGGTCGTCCCGCCGTAGGGGATCGCCGCCAGCGCGGCCCACACCTGCCGCTGGAACGCGGTGCCATCGGGCGCCAGGGGTAGGTCGAACGTCCGCCGCTCGCCCGCGAAGTACTCGGTGAGCTGGCGGACGGCGGCCGCGAACGGGGCCGGGTCCTCCCGCCAGCCGGGATCGACCGGCGTGCGCCCCGCGAAGCCGATGCGGGTCAGGTTCCGGCCGTCCCCGGTGAGGACGAGCTCGCCCACAGGGGAGGGAACGATGGTGAACACGGTGTCGGTCATGCTCCCTCAACGTCGCGCGGCCCACCGTTCGTGAGATTGGTCCGTGCCTCGACCCCCGGCCACACTTGGGCGCGATGGCGCGCATCCTCGTGACCGAGAAGATCGCCGACGGCGGGCTCCAGCGGCTCCGTGACGCCGGCCACGTGGTCGATGTCCGGCTGGGGCTCAACCCCGACGAGCTCGTCGAGGTCGTGCACGGGGCGGCGGCTCTCATCATCCGCTCGGCCACCCAGGTGACCCGCGAGGTGCTGGAGGCGGGCAGCGACCTGGTCGTCGTGGGACGGGCCGGCATCGGCCTCGACAACGTCGACGTCAACGCGGCGACCGAGCGGGGCGTGATGGTGGTGAACGCGCCGCAGTCGAACATCCTCTCCGCCGCCGAGCACACGATGGCGCTGTTGCTGGCCCAGGCCCGCAACATCCCCCAGGCCCACGCGGCCCTGGTCGACGGCCGCTGGGAGCGGTCCCGCTGGGAGGGCGTCGAGCTGTCCGACAAGGTGCTCGGCGTGGTGGGCCTCGGCCGCATCGGCAAGCTGGTGGCCCAGCGCGCCCACTCCTTCGGGATGCGGTTGGTGGCCTACGACCCGTTCGTGTCCGAGGATCGCGCCCGCCAGCTGGGCGTCGAGCTGATGTCGCTGGACCGCCTGGTCGAGATGAGCGACTTCGTCACCCTGCACGTCGCCAAGACGCCCGAGACGGTCGGCCTGATCGGCAAGGACCTGCTGGCGCGGGCCAAGCCCGGCATCCGCATCATCAACGTGGCCCGGGGCGGGATCGTGGACGAGGAGGCGCTGGCCGAGGCGGTGAGGGTCGGCCACGTGGGCGGCGCCGCGCTCGACGTGTTCTCGGCCGAGCCCATGACCGACTCGCCGCTGTTCGGGCTGCCCCAGGTGGTGGTCACGCCCCATCTCGGCGCCAGCACCCGCGAGGCGCAGGACAAGGCGGGCGACACCATCGCCGAGCAGGTCGGCCTGGCCCTGGCGGGCGAGTTCGTGCCGTTCGCGGTGAACGTGAGCGCGGCCGAGGCGTCCGAGACGGTGCGCCACTTCCTGCCCCTGGCCGAGCGCCTGGGCGAGATCTACACCGCGCTGGCCGAGGGGCTGCCCAAGGCGCTCGAGATCGAGTACGCCGGCCAGATCGCGGACTCGGACACGCGGATCCTCACGCTGTCCGTGCTCAAGGGCGTGTTCGGCGCGGTGACCGACGAGCCGGTGTCCTACGTCAACGCCCCGAGGATCGCGGCCGAGCGGGGAGTGGAGGTGCGGGACACCTCGACGGCCACCGCCCACGACTACGTCAACCTGATCTCGATCCGTGGCGGCGACCACGGTGTCGGCGGCACGCTCGTGGGCCTGCGGGGCGAGCCGCGCATCGTCGTGCTCGACGGCCACACCATCGACCTGCCGCCGGCCAGCCACATGCTGGTGGTCCGCAACGACGACCGTCCCGGCATGATCGCCTTCGTCTCCGGGGTGCTGGCCGAGGCCGGTGTGAACATCGACGACATGCACCTGGGCCGCTCGGACCGGGGCGAGGCCGCGCTGCAGGTCCTCGCCACCGACCGCTCCGTACCCTGGGAGGTCCAGGACGCGATCCGCGGCGGCGACGGGATCGTCTCCGTGCACGCGGTGGGCTGACGGCGTCCGGTCAGCCGCCGTCGGCCGGGGGCCCTCCATCGGGCTCGGCATCGGCCGGCTTGGCCGCCTTCTTGGCGGCGGCCTTCTTGCCTGCGGCGCCCGCCTTGGTCCCGCCCGCCTTCTTCGCCGGCGCCTTCTTGGCCGGTGCTTCGTTGGCGGGAGCTTCCTTGGCGGGAGCTTCCTTGGCGGGAGCTTCCTTGGCCGGTGCTTCCTTGGCGGGAGCTTCCTTGGCCGGTGCTTCCTTAGCGGCCGCGGCCTTCTTGGCCGGCGCCTTCTTGGCCGCCGCCGCCTTCTTGGCCGCGGGCGCCTTCTTGGCCGCCGGGGCCTTGGCCGGGGCCGCCGCCTCCTTGGCCGGGCCGTCGCGGGCGGGGGCCGTCACCGGCCGGGGC
>JBKPRS010000251.1:0-18540 GCA_046734695.1 Actinomycetota bacterium
GCCTCGCCCAGCTCCGCGGCCAGCGCGGCCGCCCGGCGCAGCAGGACGGTGACCCCGCCTCCGGGGCCCAGCGCCTCGGCGGCCGCCTCGGCCGCGCCCGGGTCGTCGGCGTCGTCGGGCCAGTCCGCCACTTCGGCCCGCGGGTAGGGGTCGTCGTCGAGCCATTCGGTGACCCGCAGCCGGCGGGTCCCCACCGCGGCCAGGGCGAAGCGGCCGTCCTGGAGCTGCTCGACCCGCAGGATGTGGGCCACGGTGCCGATCCCGGTCCGCACGTCGCCCCCACCGACCTCCGAGCCCCGCTCGATCAGCACGACCCCGAACTCGCCGTCGCCGGCCATGCAGTCGTGCACCAGGGCCCGGTAGCGGGGCTCGAACACGTGCAGGGGCAGCAGCATGCCGGGCACCAGCACCGAGCCCAGGGGAAACATCGGCAGGACCGACACGGCGACCAGGCTGTCACGACCGCCGCGCGACCGCAGGGATCGTCATCCCGTGGGCGTGGCCGGAAGCGGGCCCAGGGCCGCCATGTCGAGGCCCTGGCCGTAGCCGAGCAGGATCCCGGGCAGCGCCTCCATGTTCACGTCGTCGGACGTCACCGTGGCCGGATCGGGGACGTTGGCCACGTACGCGAACGTGACGGACCCGCTCGCCGGCGTGACCTCGCCGGCCAGCGCCGTGACGTTGCGCAGGGTGCCGGACTTGGCCCGCAGGTTCCCCGCTACCGGCGTGTTGCGCCAGCGCAGGGCCAGCGTCCCGGTCTGGCCCGCCACGGCCAGGCCGTCGCGCAGCACCGGACCGGTGTCGGGGTGGGTCAGCACGTCGACCAGCGTGGTGCAGGTGAACTGGTCCTCGGTGGTCAGACCGGTCCCGTCCACGACGCGCACGCCGTCCATGGGGATGCCGGCGTCGCTCAGGAGCTGGCCGAGGCCGGTGGCCCCCGCCGCGAAGGTGCCCGCGTCCGAAGTGGCGAGGCCGATCTCCTTCATCGCCGACTCGGCGGTCTCGTTGTCGCTGTTGGAGAGCATCTCGCCCACGACCTGGCGCAACGGCGGCGACGACATGGTGGCCACCGTGGTCGCCTCGGCCGGGGCCACGCCGGACCGGGGCGGGCCCGCCACCGTCACGCCGTGGGCCGCGAGCGCCCCGGTGAGCACGCGGGCGGCATCGGCCGCGGGATCGGCCGCGGCAGTCGCGGACGCCAGGCTGCCGCTCTCGGGCTGGAAGCCCCCGTACCCGTCGTTCGTCATGAGCGCGTCGATCGGTCCGATCTGCTCCTGGTCGATCAGCCGGGGGGCCAGCGACGGCTGGTAGTGCTGGTCGTCGTAGCGGCTGCCGTCGCCGACCACGCTGCCCTGGACCTGGGTGACGCCCGCGGCGGCGATGGAGGCGGCCAGGGCGTCGATGTCGTGCACCGACCGGGGGCGGCTCGGCGGGCTGAGCGTCGACCAGGCAGCCTGGCCGAGCTCGGCGTCGCCCCCGCCCACCAGGTACAGGTCGCCCGCCACCACCCCGCCCTGCGGGGCGGCTGCCGCCTCTGCCTTCGTGTCGAACGTGGCGTCGGGGCCGCGCGCCAGCAGCAGCCCGGTGGCGGTCAGCAGCTTCTGCGTCGAGGCACCGGTGACCGGCAGGGCCGGATTGTGGGCGAACACTCCCCGACCCCCGGCCTGGACCACCAGGCAGGAGTTGGCGGGCGACTCCCCCAGCCAGGCCGTGAGCTCCGTGCCCAGGCGCCGGTCCGCCACCGGGGCGGCCAGCAGCTCGGGGACCCGGCGGGCCGACAGCACCGGCGTGACCGGCACCGCCGCCATCCCCACCGGAGGGGACTCCTCGTCCTGCTCGAGCCGCACGACGCCCAGCCCGGCGATCAGGGCCACGAAGGCCAGCACGACCGGCAGCGCCCAGCGCCGGGCGCCGTGGGCGCGCTCGGGCCCGGGCGGTGGGTAGGCGGCATAGTGGGCGCCCGCCCCGGGGGCGCGGTTCACCCGAGGTCGCGGCGGGCCAGCCAGCGCGAGCGTCGCCACAGGTGATCGAGGGCGACGACGGCGCGGTCGGCCGACGGGTAGCAGAGACGTCCGCCGGCCCGCACCGCGGCAGGACCGGGGTTGTCGGGGGAGGTGATCGCCAGCTCGGTGGCGACGAGCACCGGCTTGCCGGTGGCGTCGCTGACCTCGGCGGCCGCCTCGGCGTAGCGGGCGTCCTGGCGCTCGTGGTAGCCGACGATGCGCTCGAGGCCGTGGTCGGGCCAGAACGGGCCCTCCCGCATGAGCTTGGCCTGGTTGGACTGGATGCCCATGCCGAGGAACAGCACGGCGTCCACGTCCCGGTGGGACGCGGCGAGGCGCAGGATCTCCGGCACGGTGTCGCGGGTCTCGCCGCCCGCCATGTCGATGGGGTTGTTGCGGCTCCAGCGCGGCGGCAGCAGCGCGTCCACGTCGGCCATGAGGTCGTCGGGCAGCGGCGCCAGGACGAGCCCGGTGCGGCCGATGGCGTCGGCCGCCACCACGCCCCACCCGCCCACGCTGGTCACGACGACCACGCGGTTGCCCCGGGGCAGGGGCTGGGTGGCGAACGAGGCGGCCACCTCGAAGCCCTGCTCGACGTTGGCCGCCCGGGACACGCCCGCCTGGCGGGCCGCGCCGTCGAAGACCCGGTCGTCGCTGGCCAGCGCGCCGGTGTGGCTGGCGGCGGCCCGCTGGCCCCCGCGGGTGGCCCCGCCCTTGACCACGACCACCGGCTTGCGCTCGGCCACGCCCCGCAGGCGCTCCATGAACGTGCGGCCGTCGCCGACGCTCTCGACGTAGGCCAGCGCCACCCGGGTCTGGGGGTCCTCGGCGAAGTACTCGAGGTAGTCGGGGACGGTCACGGCCGCGGCGTTGCCCGCCGACACCGCCCGGCTGACGCCCACCCCGGTGAGCTGGGCGTAGTTCTCGAACGAGCTGACGAAGTTGCCCGACTGGCTGGCGATCGCGATGTGGCCTGCCGGCGGGTACGGCCCCACGATCTGGGCGCACAGCTTGGCGGGCGGCGACACGACGCCCTGCCCGTTGGGCCCGGCCAGGAGGATGCCCAGCTCGTCCGCCAGCGCCACCAGCTCGGCCTGGGCAGCCAGGCCCTCCTCCCCCGCCTCCCCGTAGCCGGCGGAGGCGATGAAGGCGGCCGTGATGCCCTTCTTGGCGCACGCCCGTAGCAGGTCGGGGTTGGCAGCCGCGGGCGTGCACACGAACACGAGGTCGATCTCGCCGTCGGGCAGGTCCGCCACCTCGGCCACCGTGCGCACGCCGAGCACGTCGGCCCCATCGCGATTTGTGGCGAACACCTTGCCCTCGTAGCCGCAGGCGAGGATGTTGTGCAGGCTCACGAACCCGAACTTGCCCGGATGGGTGGACGCCCCCGCCACCAGCACGCCGCGGGGCTCGAACAGCGCGCGGAAGCGCTCGGCGACGGCCATCACCGCACCTCCACGAGCGCGTCGACCGCCACGGGACGCCCGTCCACGATCAGCAGGGGGTTGAGGTCGGCCGACGCGATGTCGTCGCGGGCGCGTGCCGCCTCGGACAGTCCCAGCAGGACATCCGCCACGGCCTTGCGGTCGACGGCGGGCTCGCCCCGGAACGACCCCAGCAGCCGCTGGAGCGCCAGGTCGTCGATCATCTCCTCGGCGTCGACGCGCTCGATCGGCACGAGCCGGAAGCTCACGTCGGCCACGACTTCGGCCAGGATCCCCCCGACCCCGAGCATGACGGCCATGCCGAACTGGGGATCGTGGTGGAGCCCGGCGATCAGCTCCCGCGTCGCCCGCAGCATGGGCGCCACGAGCAGGTGCACTTCGCCGTCCTCCGGCGTCGCCGCGGCCAGCAGATCGGCGGCCGCGTCCGTCACCTGCTCGGCCGAGCCCAGGCCGAGCCGCACCAGCCCCCGCTCGGTCTTGTGGGCGATCCCGTCGCCCCCCAGCTTCACCACCACGGGGTAGCCGATCTCCCCCGCCGCCCCCACGGCGTCGTCCGCGCTGCCCACGACCCGCTCGTCCGGGAACGGCACCCCGAACGCGCCCAGCAGCTCCTTGGACGCCGCTTCCGAGAGAGTTGGCATGGCCTGCCAGACTACAGGCGCGACCCGCGCGGCCCGGTACTCGCCCGGGCCACGACCTCGGGTGTCACGGCCGCGATGCCGGGGACCTGCGCGGCCGCCAGCGCGAGGGCGTCGGCCGCGGGCGGGAACCCGGGATTGGGCACCGCCACCACGGCCATGCCGGCGGCGTGGGCGGCGCGGATGCCGTTGGTCGAGTCCTCGACCGCCACCGCGTCCGTGGGCGCGACCCCCAGCCGGCGGGCCGCCTCCAGGTACACGTCGGGGGCGGGCTTGCCCTTCGCCACCTCGTCGGAGGACACCACCGCCCCGAACAGGTCGTCGATCCCCGCCAGCGACAGGACCGCAGCGACGACCTCCCGGGGCGAGGAGCTGGCCAGACCCAGCGACCAGTGCTCGGCCAGGCGCGCCAGCGCCGCCTGCGCCCCGGGAAGCAGGGGCAGCGCGGTCCGATAGCGGTCGAGCATGGCTCCGATCACGGCCCGGGCGATGTCGTCCGGCTCCATGGGCACGCCCAGGTCGCCGTGCATGTACGCCGCCCACTCGGCGGTGCTCATGCCCATCATCCGCTGCTGGGCGTCCTCCGGCCACTCGCCGCCGTGACGCTGGACGAAGGCCTCACGGACCTCCGCCCAGACACCCTCGGAGTCGATGACGACACCGTCGAGGTCGAGGACCACGGCGGCAGGACCGGAGGACATCGACTAGGACAAGAGCTCGTCCATGGCGGAGCGGACGGCCTCTTCGCCGAGGCCGGCGTAGTCGAGCAGCTCGTAGTACGGGCCGCTGGTGGCGTAGCCGCGCAGCCCGACCCGGCGCAGCGGGGTGGGCTGGCGCTCGGAGAGCAGCTCGGCCACCGCGGAGCCGAGGCCGCCGTTGACGTAGTGGTCCTCGACCGTGACCACCCGGCCGGTCTTGGCCGCCGAGCGGACGATCGTCTCCTCGTCGATGGGCTTGACCGTGTGGCAGTCGATGAGCTCGATGGAGCAGTCCTGGCCCCAGACCTCCAGCCAGCGCAGGCAGTAGCCGACGTGGGGGCCGCAGGCCACGAGCGTCAGGTCCGTGCCCTCGCGCAGCACGTTGGCCTTACCGATCTCGAACTCGGCCGACTCGTCGTAGAACACCGGGGTCGGCTCGCGGTAGAGCCGCAGGTACACCGGATCGGGGTGGTCGATCGAGGCCTTGAGCGCCGGGACCAGCTGGTTGGCGTCGGCCACCACGACCACCGCGAAGGGGGGCATGGCCCGGAAGAAGGCGATGTCCTCGATGGCGTGGGCCGAGGGGCCGTCCTTGCCGTTCGAGATGCCGCCGTGCGAGCCGACCACGTTGACCTTGAGCCGGTTGTGGCCGATCGACTGGCGCACGTGGTCCATGGCCCGGCCGAGGAACGAGCCGAACGTGATGGCGTAGGGCACGAACCCGGCCAGCGCCAGGCCCGCGGCCATGCCGATCATGTCCTGCTCGGCCACGCCGCAGTTGAGGTAGCGGTCGGGGTGGGCCTCGCCGAACTTGGCCAGGCCGACGCTGCCGCCGAGGTCCGCGGTCACGGCGATCAGGCGCTCGTCGGACTCGGCCAGGCTGGAGAAGGTGGGGCCGAAGCTGGCCCGGATGGCGACCAGGTCGCCCTCGTTGAGGCGGACGTCGGTGGCGGGGGTCACCTTCATCACGCCACCCCCGCCGTCGCCGGGTGGCCCGGGAGCCAGGTGTCGTCCGGCGTCGGGCTGACGGGCTCGTTCAGGTCGGCCATGGCCTGGAGGAACAGCTCGTCGCTGATCACCCCGTGGTGCCAGTGGTAGTCGCCCCGCATGTAGGAGATGGGATGGCCCGTCTCGGTGTGCGAGATCAACACGGCCGGGCCGGACTGGCCGACCGCCCACTCGAGGCCGGCGACCACGTCGTCCATGTCGTTGCCCTTGATCTCGCGGGTGGCCCAGCCGAAGGCGGCGTACTTGTCGGGGATCGGGTCGAGCGACGGCATCACGACGTGCGTCGGCCCGTTGATCTGGTTCTCGTTCTTGTCGACGATGGCCACGAGGTTGTCCAGGCCCCACTTGGCGGCGGACATGGCGCCCTCCCACACGGAGCCCTCCTCCTGCTCACCGTCGCTCTGGAGCACGAAGACCCGGCCCGGCCGGCCCGCCTGGCGCAGCCCGTAGGCCAGCCCGACGCCGAGGTTGAGCCCCTGGCCGAGCGAGCCCGCGGACGCCTCCACGCCGGGGAACGTGCCCCGCTTGGCGTGGCCCTCCAGGCCCGAGCCCAGCTCGCGGAGCCCCTTCAGCACCTTGGGGTCGGCGTAGCCCGCATGGCACAGGACCGAGTAGAGCCCCGGGATGGCGTGGCCCACGCTGAGGATGAAGTAGTCGCGATCGGGCCAGTCCGGCTCCTCCGCCCGGTGGCGCAGGAGCCCACCGTGGTAGAGGGCGGCCATCACGTCCATGGCGGACAGGGAGCTGCCCGGATGCCCGGACTGCGCGCAGCGCAGCTCCTTGATCGTGTCGACCCGGCACTGCCGGGCGATCTCGGCCAACTCAGCAGTCGATGCCATTCGCGTCTCTCCAGGGGGTGCTCGTGGCCGGACAACGGGGAAACTAGCCCGCGGCAGGAAGGCTAAACGAACGCCACCCGACCACGGAGCGGCCGTGGGCCCAGCACGTTCCGCGCGCGGTGCGGACGCCGTGTTCCTGGCCGGCCGAGCAGTGGAACCGGTGGTCGGCCGCCAAATGCCCACGCGTGGGCTGGCGGAACGCTCTGCCCGCTCGGCCGGTGGACCGTCACGGTTCCAGCGCCGCGCGGAAGAACTCGCGCACGGCCTGGATGCGGGACTCGATGGCGTCTTCCGCCATGGGGTCGCGACCTAGCAGGCCCTGGAGGAAGTGCACGTCGCTGAAGTAGTTCAGGATGGCGCCGTAGCCGCTGATGATGAGCTGCTCGGGGTCGTGCTTGCGCAGCCGCCCCTCGCCCATCTCGCGCTCGAAGTGGTTGACCGCCCGCTGGAGGAAGGGGCGCAGGGCCTCGCCCAGGTCGAAGGGCAGGTGGCTGCCCGCGGCCAGCGACTCGTGGCGCACCAGCCGCACGAAGTCCGGGTTGTCCGCGAACCAGCGCACCGCGGCGGTGAGCACCCGGTCGACCTGCGTCCAGCCCTCCTCCTCGGTCTCGAGCGGCCGGTCGTCGACGGCCTTGTTGATGCGCTGGCCCCAGTCGGCCAGGGCCCGCTCGAAGACGGCCTGGTAGACGCCCTCCTTGGACCCGAAGTGGTGCAGCAGGCTGGACCGGCGGATGCCCACGCCCGCGGCGATGTCGTTGAGCGACGTGCCCTCGTAGCCGTTCTCCGCGAAGCAGCGGCGCGCCTCGAGGAGGATCGCCTCCCTGGTCGAGCCGGCCTCGCCGTCGTACGCCACACTGTGAGATTACTGGGGGTCCATCGTGAACCCCTGCCATGTTTCGTCCGCCAGGGCGTGTCCTGTAAGTCCGGTGGCGTGTGCCATGACTTACAGGACACGCCCTAACGTCGGGGCATGGACATCGTCGCCGCCCTGTTCGTCGAGAGCATCGACCTGAAGCCGGCGTTCCCGGGCGGGCCCACCCAGATCGACCTCGGCGGGGTGCACTTCTCCGCGGCGCCGCCCTCACCGCCGCCGGTGACCGTGGCGCCGCACCTCGTGGTGCTGGTGCGCTGCCCGCCCGGCGAGGACGGCAACGGCGTGCTGGAGGTCGTGTTCCGCCGTGACGGCGACCAGGTGGCCCGCAACGTCCAGCCCTTCCAGGTGGAGCCGGGGAAGTTCACCTACCGGCTGGTGCGGGCCGAGGTCGACTTCGACGACTACGGCACGGTGGAGGCCCACTGCCGCATCGGCGAGGGCCACGCGACGATCGTCCCCTATACGCTCATCCCCGGGCCCGAGGACTGACTGTCACCGCCATGAGCTTCGCCGCCGCCCTGTCCCAGCATCCCGACGCCGCCGAGGCGACCGGCGAGGTGGTGGGCGACATCCTGGAGCGGCTCGGCCCGGCGCCCGACCTGGCGGTGCTGTTCTGCTCGCCCCACCACGTCGAGGCGGTCGAGGACATCGCGGCCGCCGTGCGCCAGCTGGTCCGGCCGGGCGTACTGGTGGGGACCACCGCTGTGGCGGTGGTGGCCGGCGCACGCGAGGTCGAGGACGACGCCGCGGTGGCGCTGTGGGCCGCGCGCCTCTCCGCACCTCCCCGCCCGGTCCACCTGGAGGCGACCCGCACCGGCGCCGGCGTCGCCCTGTCCGGCCTGTCGGCCACGACGTTCGAGCCCGGCGACGCCCTGGTGCTGCTGGCCGATCCGTTCTCGCTACCGGTCGACGCCATCGTCGAGGCGTTGAGCGGGCTGGACCCGCCCGTGCCCGTGGTGGGCGGGCTGGCGTCGGCGGCCGGCCAGCCGGGTGGCAACCGCCTGGTGCTCGACGGCGAGGTGGTCGATCGCGGCGGTGTGGGCGTTGTGCTGCCCGCGGAGGTGGCGACCACCCTGGTCGTGTCGCAGGGCTGCCGGCCCATCGGCGAACCGATGATCGTGACCCGGGCGGAGGGCAACCTGCTGGTCGAGCTGGCCGGGCGCCCGGCGCTCGACAGACTGGAGGAGCTGATCGAGGCGGCCGGCCCCGAGGAGCGCCACCAGCTGGCCACGGGGCTGCACGTGGGCATCGCGGTCGACGAGCACCGGATGACCTTCGGTCCCGGCGACTTCGTGGTGCGCAACCTGATGGGCGCCGACCGCCAGGCCCGGGCGCTGGCCGTGGGCGACCGCGTGAGCGTGGGCACGACCGTCCAGTTCCAGGTGCGGGACGCGGCTGCGGCCGACGAGGACCTGCGGGGCATGCTGGCCGGGGTCACCGGCGACGCAGCACTGGTGTTCACCTGCAACGGACGGGGCCGTCACCTCTTCGGCGAGGACGACCACGACGCCCGGGTGGTGGCTCGCTCGGTGCCGACCGGTGCGGTGGCGGGCATGTTCTGCGCCGGCGAGATCGGACCGCTGGGAGGGCGCAGCTTCCTGCATGGCTTCACGGCCGGGATCGTGGTCTTCCACGAACCGTCAGACAGCTGAAAGGCCCGGCTCCGCGGCGTCGGACCCGGGTAGGAACGCCACTAGGGTGAACTCGTGACCAGGCTCCACGACCTCTACTTCTCCCAGGGGCAGAGCCCCTGGCTCGACAACCTGCGGCGCGGCTGGCTCACCGGGGGCGAGCTGGCCGGCTGGGTCGAGCGGGGGGTGCGCGGGATCACCTCCAACCCGACGATCTTCCAGAAGGCCATCGAGGGCTCGGCCGAGTACGACGACCAGCTGCGTGGCCTGGCGGGCAGAGGCTCGGTGGAGGACGCCTACTGGGCCATGGCGGTGTCGGACATCGAGGCTGCGCTGGCCATCCTCCGCCCGGTGCACGACTCGAGCGACGGCGTCGACGGGTTCGTGTCCCTCGAGGTCGCCCCCGACCTGGCGCACGACGAGGCCGGCACTGTGGCCTCCGCCCGCGACCTGCACGACCGCATCGCCGAGCCGAACCTGTACGTCAAGGTGCCCGCCACCGTCGAGGGCGCCGCCGCCATCCGCACCCTGGTCGGCGAGGGCCGCAACATCAACGTGACGCTGATCTTCGGCCTCGACCGGTACGAGGAGATCATGGAGGCCTACCTGTCGGGCCTGGAGGCCTACCAGGGCGACCTCTCCCAGGTGCACAGCGTGGCGTCGTTCTTCGTGAGCCGGGTCGACACCGAGGTCGACCGGCGGCTGGAGGCCATCGGCAGCGACGAGGCGCTGGCCCTGCGGGGCAAGGCCGCGCTGTCCCAGGCCCAGCTGGCCTACGGCCGCTTCCTCGAGCGCTTCAGCGGTCCCCGCTGGGAGGCGCTGGCCGCCCGGGGTGCCCGGGTCCAGCGCCCGCTGTGGGCGTCCACCTCGACCAAGAACCCCGACTACCCCGACACCCTCTACGTCGACACCCTCATCGGGCCCGACACCGTCAACACCATGCCCGAGGCCACGCTCGACGCCTTCGAGGACCACGGCACGCTGGTCCGCACGGTCGACGCCGACCTCGCTGGGGCGGCCGCCGCCCTGGCGGCCATCGAGGCGGTGGGCGTCGACATGGACGACGTGAGCCGGACGCTCGAAGAGCAGGGCGTAGCCTCGTTCGCCAAGAGCTTCGACGAGTTGATGACGTCGCTCGGCGCCAAGGCGGAAGAACTGCGTAGCGGCCCCTCGGGGAACTAGACAGAGCGGGCAGTTGGCCGCCATCACGGGAGGAAGCGTGCACGGCGAACTGGTGGTGGTCGACGACGTACCCGGGGAGCTGGCCGAGCGCGTCATAGAGGCCTTCCATTCGCGCCCCAACGACGGCTTCTCGCTCGCGGTGTCGGGCGGCGACCTGGCCCGGAGCTGCTACGAGCGCCTGGCCGACGACGCCGGCAGCCAGATCGACTGGTGGAAGGTCGACGTCTACTGGGGCGACGAGCGCTGCATCCCGCTCGACCACCGCGACTCCAACTACCGGCTGGTGCGCGAGTCCCTGCTGGAGCGGGTCGGCGCGGTCAACGCCAACTACCCGATGCGCTGCGACGAGGGCCCCGACCCGTACCAGCTGCGGCTGGGCGAGCTGGGACGGGTCGACCTGGTCCACCTCGGCATGGGCGCCGACGGCCACACGGCCTCCCTGTTCCCGGGCTCGGCCGCGCTGGACGCCGACCCCGGCCGGCTGGTGGTGATGAACGAGGACCCCAGCGGCCACAACCCCTACCACCGCATGACACTGACCTTCACCGGCATCTCCCGGGCCCGCCTGGCCCTGGTGACCGTGGCGGGCGAGGCCAAGCGCGACGCATTCGCGCGGGTCATGGCCGGCGACCCCGACATCCCGGCCACCCATATCCGCGCCGACCGCGTGCTCTGGATCGTGGACCCGGCCGCGGCCGGCGATCAGGCCTAGCGGGGACGGCACCGTGGCTGGGGGCGCGTGCCGGAGCGCGGCCGAGCTGACCCCGCTGCAGCAGGCGGTCGAGCTGGTGCGGCGCAGCATCCGGGGCCGGCTGCTGTTCGCCAACGCGGCCGGCGCCGCGGTGGTGCTCACCTTCGTCGGCTTCGCCTCGGGGGCCGACGTGGCTCCCGAGGTGCCGCGCTGGCTCCAGATCGTGGGCCCGCTGGTGCCGATCGCGCTGCTCACGCCGCCCGCCTACCGCTGGGGCCACCGGGCCTACGCCCGGGTGATCGACTGGGCGGTCGAGGGACGGGCGCCCACCGATGCCGAGCGGGTCGCGGTCCTGCGCGAGCCCTGGCGCCAGGCCCTGCGCCCGCTGGCCTTCTGGGTCATCGGGGCGGTCGGCTACGTGGGCCTGGCCGCGCTGTTCGGCGCCGACCACCTCACGCTCGGCCGGGTGTTCGACGGCATCCTCATCGGCGGGGTCACCAGCTGCGCGCTGGCGTACCTGATGATCGAGCGGTCCTTCCGCCCGCTGTTCGCGGCCGTGCTCCCTGGGATGGACGGGCCGCGGCCCCGCACGCCGGGCATCCGGCTGCGGCTGCTGCTGGCCTGGGCGGTGGGCTCCGCGGTCCCGCTCCTGGCCATCGGTCTGGTCATGCTGGTCGACGGCGACGACATCTCCCGCTGGGCGCTCGTGACCCTGGCCCTGGCCGGCCTGGCCGCCGGCTTCATCGCCACCGTCTCCTTCGCCCGCTCGGTGGCCGAGCCGCTCGACTCGGTGCGCGATGCCCTGGCCCGGGTGCGCGACGGCAACCTGGACGTCGGCCTCGTGGTGGACGACGGCGCCGAGATCGGCGAGGTGCAGTCGGGCTTCAACCAGATGGTCGACGGCCTGCGGGAGCGGCGGGCGCTCCACGACCTGTTCGGAAGGCACGTGGGCCGCCAGGTCGCCACCCAGGCTCTGGAGCGCGGCAGCGGCCTGCGGGGCGAGCAGGCCGACGCCAGCGTGGTCTTCGTCGACCTGGTGGGCTCGACCGCGATGGCCGAGGTGCTGCCGCCGGACGAGGTGGTCGAGACCCTCAACGACTTCTTCGACGTTGTCGTGCGGGCCGTGGACGGCCAGGGCGGCTGGGTCAACAAGTTCGAGGGCGACGGGGCGATGTGCATCTTCGGCGTGCCCGGCACCCAGCCCGACCACGCGGCCCGGGCGCTGCGGGCCGCCCGGCTGCTGGACCTGGCACTGGTCGACCTGGCCGAGCAGCACCCGGGGCTGGCCGCGGGGATCGGCGTCTCGTCGGGACGGGTCGTGGCCGGCAACGTCGGCACCGAGGCGCGCTACGAGTACACGCTGATCGGCCCGGCCGTGAACGAGGCGTCCCGGCTCACCGAGGTGGCCAAGGGTCGCGGCGTGAAGGTCCTGGCCTCGGCGGAGGCGGTGCGGCGGGGCTCGGACGAGGCCGGGCGCTGGCGTGACGTCGGCACCGTGGCGCTGCGGGGCCGGAGCACCCCGACCGGGATCTTCGAGCCGATGGTCGACCAGCCGGCCGCTGAAGCCCGGCCCTGAGTCCCGGCCCGCGGTCGCGGGGTTCGCGAGGCTCGCCGATAGTGTGCGGCGGATGGAGCATGCGCACCTGCTCGATCTGCCCTACGCCGAGCTGTCCGCCCGGGCCCGCGACGTGCGGGATGCGGCCACCGGCACCCGGGTGACGTACTCGCCCAAGGTGTTCATCCCGCTCACGATGCTGTGCCGCGATCGCTGCGGCTACTGCACGTTCGCCCAACCCCCGGCCCGGCTCGACAAGGTCTACCTGGAGCCCGAGGACGTGCTGGCCATCGCCCGGGCCGGTGCCCGGGCCGGGTGCCACGAGGCCCTGTTCACGCTGGGCGAGCGGCCCGAGCTGCGCTACCCGGCCGCCGCGGGCTGGCTGGCCGAGCACGGTTACGACTCCACGGTCGACTACCTGGCCGCCATGTGCCGGCTGGTGCTGGACGAGACCGGCCTGCTGCCCCACGCCAACGCCGGCGCCCTGTACGAGGATGAGCTGGCGACGCTGCGACCGGTGGCGCCCAGCCAGGGGATGATGATCGAGACCCTGCGCGCCGACCTCGACGCCCACCGGGGCTCGCCCGACAAGGTCCCCGAGCGCCGGCTGGCCACGCTGGAGGCCGCGGGCCGGCTCGGCATCCCGTTCACCACCGGGATCCTGGTGGGGATCGGCGAGACCCGGGAGGACCGGCTCGCCGCGCTGGAGGCCATCGCCGCCGCCCACCGCCGTCACGGTCACGTGCAGGAGGTCATCGTCCAGAACTTCCTGCCCAAGCCGGGCACCTCGATGCACCAGGCGCCCGCCTGCCCGCCGGACGAGCACCTCGACGCCATCGCCCTGGCCCGCCTGGTGCTGCCGCCCGACGTCCACGTCCAGGCCCCGCCGAACCTGGCCGACGACTTCGGGGTGCTGCTCGACGCGGGCATCGACGACTGGGGCGGCGTGTCGCCGGTGACGGCCGACCACGTCAACCCCGAGCGCCCGTGGCCCGCCCTCGACCGCCTGCGGGCCGTCACCGAGGCCCGGGGCTTCACCCTGGCCCCCCGGCTCACCATCTATCCCGAGTTCGTCGCCGCCCCCGACCGCTGGCTCGACCCGGGACTGGTGTTCCCGGTGGGCGACCGGGCCGACGCCGAGGGCCTCGGCCGCGACGATCCCGGGTCGGTGTTCCCCGAGCGCACGCTGGAGAACGCCAAGGCGGGCACCGGGGCCGACTTCGTCCTCACCGGCGTGCGCTCGTCCGCCTGGTACTCCGGCGCCGACGCCGAGCCGCCGGTGCTGATCCCCTACCCGGGCGGCGCCGGACCGGGCCGTGGTCGCGTGGCCGAGGTGCTCGACGGTGTGCGGGCCGGCCAGGTCGTGGGCGAGGACGAGATCGTGGCGCTGTTCGCGGCCCGCGGCCCCGAGGTGGCGGCGGTGGCCGCCCTGGCCGACGAGCTGCGGCGCGAGACGGTGGGCGACACGGTGACCTTCGTCCGCAACCGCAACATCAACTACACGAACGTCTGCACGTTCAAGTGCCGCTTCTGCGGGTTCTCCAAGGGCCCGCTGTCGCTCAACCTGCGCGGCACGCCCTACCTGCTCACGCTGGACGACATCGCCGAGCGCTCCCGGGAGGCGTGGGAGCGGGGCGCCACCGAGGTGTGCCTGCAGGGTGGCATCCACCCGAACTTCGACGGCGACTACTACGTGGACGTGGCCCGGGCCGTGAAGGCCGCGGTGCCCGACATCCACGTGCACGGCTTCACCGCCCTGGAGGTGACCGAAGGCGCCCGCCGCCTCGGCGAACCGCTCGACGCCTACCTGCGGCGGCTGATGGAAGCAGGGCTGCGCTCGCTGCCCGGCACCGCGGCCGAGATCCTCGACGACGAGGTGCGGGCCATCCTGTGCCCGGACAAGATCACCACCGACGAGTGGCTCGAGTGCCACCGCGTGGCGCACGGCGTGGGGCTGCGCTCCAACGTCACGATCATGTTCGGCGCGGTCGAGTCGCCCCGCTCGTGGGCCCGCCACCTGCTGCGCACCCGGGCCCTGCAGGCCGAGACCGGCGGCTTCACCGAGTTCGTCGGCCTGCCCTTCGTGCACATGGCCGCCCCCATCTACCTCCAGCGCAAGGCCCGCCGGGGCCCGACGTTCCGCGAGGTGCTGCTGATGCACGCGGTGGCGCGCATCGCCTACCGGGGCCTGATCGACAACGTCCAGCTCTCCTGGGTGAAGCTGGGCGTCCCCGCCGCGGTCCAGCTGCTCCAGGCCGGCTGCAACGACATCGGCGGCACGCTCATGGACGAGAACATCTCCCGCGCCGCGGGCGCGTCCCACGGCCAGGAGATGCACCCCGAGGACTTCGCCGAGGTCATCGCCCCGTTGGGGCGGACCCTGGCCGAGCGCACCACGCTCTACGCGCCGGTCGAGGGCGCCGCCGCCCGGGGCTGATCCCCTAACCCCCTACCACCACTCCTCGTCCAGCTTGGCCTCGATCGAGCGGACGTTCTCGCGCGTGCACGCCGCGCACAGCCGGTCCACGCCCCGCTCGGACGACGCCAGCGACCAGCCCTCGGGCAGCCCGTCCGGTGGGGCGGCGCCGAGCGCGCCGCACCGGGCGCAGACGTGCCCCAAGGCCGGCTCGGTGTCACTCACGGCCACGAGCATGGCAGCCTGGGCAGCACGATGGACCGAGAGCACCTACGCCAGCTGCTCGACGAGACGGGCGCCACCCGCAACCGCGATGTGCTGGCCGACATCTTCCGCACCGCCTACGACCTGGCCTCCGACGACGCCGACCGCCTCGACCTGAAGATCACCCGCGACGCCATGCGCGAGATGCGCGCCGCCTACCGCCTCTTCGCCCCCTACCGCGACGTGCGCAAGGTCACCGTGTTCGGCTCGGCCCGCACGCTGCGCACGGATCCCCTCTACGGCCACGCCCGCAAGCTGGCCGAGACGCTGGCCGGGGAGGGCTGGATGGTCGTCACCGGCGCCGGTCCCGGGATCATGGCCGCGGCCACCGAGGGCGCCGGCGCCGAGCGCAGCCTGGGCGTGACCATCCGGCTCCCGTTCGAGGAGACCTCGGTGGGGCCCCTGTCGGGGTCGGACCGGGTCGTCAACATGAAGTACTTCTTCACCCGCAAGCTCATGCTGATGAAGGAGTCGAGCGGCTTCGTGTCCCTGCCCGGCGGCTTCGGCACGCTGGACGAGACGCTGGAGCTGCTCACGCTTCTGCAGACCGGCAAGTCGACGCCTGCACCGGTCGTGCTGCTGGACGTGCCCGGCCAGACCTACTGGCACGGCTGGGAGGCGTTCGTGCGCGACGAGCTGGTCGGGCCCGGCTGGGTCTCGCCCCATGACACGAACCTGTACTCGATCACCGACGACGTGGCCGAGGCGGTCGACGCCATCCGCGGCTTCTGGCGCAACTACCAGGGGCTGCGCTGGGTGGGCGACCGGCTGGTGATCCGGCTGCGGGCCGAGCCGAGCGACGCCGAGGTCGCGGCGCTGGGCGAGGAGTTCGGCGACCTGGCGCCGGGCGGCACCATCGAGCGCACGGCCCCGCTGGCCGCCGAGATCGCGGACAACGACCAGCTCGACCTGCCCCGGCTGGTCATGCCGTACGACGTGCGCAAGGGCGGCCGCTTCCGGGACATGATCAAGGCGCTCAACAGCCTCGCCACCGCGCCCCCGCTGGAAGTCAGCGCACCACCCGGTACCGCAGATGCGTGACGCCGTCGGACTCGATCACGCCGATCTGGGTCAGGTCGACCGGCTCGTCCGGGCCGTCGAACAGCCGCACCCCGCCCCCTAGCAGCACCGGCGCCACGCTCAGCTCGATCTCGTCGAGCTTCCCGGCCCGGAGCACCTGGCGGGCGACGTCGGCGCCACTCACGGACACGTAGCGGTCGCCGGCCGCCGCCTGGGCCAGCGCCAGCGCCCGGTCCAGGCCCTCGGTCACGAAGGTCACCTGCGGGCTCCACTCCCCCTCCGTGGGCGCCTCGTGGGTCAGCACGAAGATCGGCGCGTCGATGGGATGGCCGCCCTGCCAGCCGCGGGCGATGTCGAACGTGCGCCGCCCGCTGATGCCCGCCCCGCACTCGGTCTGCCAGGCCCGGACCACCGGCACGCTGGCGTCGGGCGGGCAGAACCACGGGCCCAGCCGGTTGCGCTCGGGCCCGGACGACATCCACGTGAACAGCCGCTCGCCGCCCCGTCCCAGCGGGAGCTCCATGCCGTCGTCCGGCCCGGCGATGAAGCCGTCCAGCGACACGCTCAGCCCCACGATGACCTTGCCCATGAGCGACCCTCCTCGTTGCGATCGTCGCCCGGTACGACGCCAGGCGGGCTCGGGGCTCATCGCGCTCAGTCCAGATCGACGATGTCGTCGGGCTCGCGGAGGATGCCGATGGCCCTCTCCACGGCCCGGCGCGCGCGGGTCAGCCGGCGCTCGTCGACCGGGAGCTCGGTGCCCCCGGCGTCGATGGACTCCCGCAGGCGCTCGATGGCCAGGTCGGCCAGCTCCTCGCTGATCGCCTCCAGGCGCTGGCGGATGTCGTCGAACTCCCCGGCCATGGGGTGCAGCATGGCATCCCGCCGGTGTGCCAACGTGGCTTGGTGGCCGGCCCGCCTGACGATCTCCACGAGTACGTCTCGTTCGAAGCCCACGACGAGCACCGGACCTGGTGCTTCGACGTCACGTTCCTCACCAGCAACTGGCATTGCGTGTACGGCTGCGGTTGCCAGGGAGTGCTGACGGCGCGGGCGCCCGAGCTCGAGCAGGGGTGCTGCTCCTATGGCGCCCACCTGGTGGACGAGGACGACGCCAACGCGGTGCTCGAGCACGCCGATCACCTCACAGCCGCCCAGTGGCAGTACCGGCGCCAGGCCGTGCAGCGGGGCGGCCCGATCCGGCGCAACCGCGACGGCGTGCTGGTCACCCGGCTGGTGGGCGAGGCGTGCATCTTCCTCAACCGGCCCGGGTTCCCCGGAGGCGCGGGCTGCGCTCTGCACCGGGCGGCGCTGGAGGCGGGCGAGCGGCCCCTCGACTGGAAGCCCGCCGTGTGCTGGCAGCTGCCGCTGAGGCTGGTGGAGACCACCGACGAGTCGTCCGGGCATGTCACGTCCACCCTGCGCGAGTGGAAGCGCCGCGACTGGGGCGCCGGTGGCCACGACTTCGCCTGGTGGTGCACGGACGCGCCCGACGCCTTCAGCGGCGGCCGGCCGGTGTACGAGGAGCTGCGGGACGAGATCGTCGAGATGGTCGGCCCGTGGGCCTACGACCGGCTCGTCGAGTACGTCGAGTCCCGTGACGGGAAGCGCAGCACCGAGAGGTTCCTGCCCCACCCCGCGCTACGCCGGCACTGAGCCTGGCCGCGCTCGGTCGGGGCCGAGTCCCGTGAGACGGGGCGCGGCGAAGTGATTCCTACCGCCCCGAGCCACGGCGGCACTGAGCCGGGGGCGCTCGGTCGCGGCCGACTCCCGTGAAACGGGGCGCGGCGAAGTGAGAGCATCCTGGCTCACCCAGCACTACGGCGCCTCAGCGCCGGTGGTGTCAGTCGTCGTCGTCGGCGACGTCGGCCATGCACCATGCGGCATGGTCGTCACCGGGCTCGGCCCCGCACTCGGGGCAAGGCTCGGCGTCCGCCCGATCGAAGATTGCAGTGAAATCGAGGTCGTTACTGCGCTTGAGAGCGCGCGCTTCCTCGAATCGTCGATGTCGACCCTTCTTCACGGGCCAGCTCCCACGTAGGTTGCGTTCGGCGGGAAAGTGTATCGCCGGTCAGGCCGGCTGATGCCCTCGGCAGCGTACCGCTCGGGGCGTCCCGACCCATTTCCTACCACGTCCACGCCGGAAAGCGAACTAGAAGCACGCTTGGCGCGAATCGAGCGTCCCGTAGAGTCGGCGGGATGTCCTCCCCGTGGTGGCGCTCGGCCGTCTTCTACCAGATCTACCCTCGATCTTTCGGTGCGGGATCGCCCTCCCG
>JBKPRS010000252.1:0-2851 GCA_046734695.1 Actinomycetota bacterium
GGCGGCAGCGGCGCTGGCGGCGCCCGGCGGCGACGACGAGGCGCACCCGCGGGACACCCGGCCGACCGAGGTCGCGGAGGCGCCGGCCCCGACGACCACCACCCGGCCTCCGACCACGAGCCCCCCGACCACGGCACCCACAATCAACCCGGCCCGACCAGCAGACGCCGAGTACGCCGAGGACGACGACCACGGCGGGTGCGGCGGGGCCGGCGACGGGCAGTGCGGCGAACCCGGCGAGGCGTCCTGCGGGTGCGACGACGGCACGATCGCGGCGGGTCCACTGACCGACGGTCGCCACGTGGTCCTCCTGCTCTGGGTCGACCGCGAGGCTCGGATGGTCGGTGTGGTCGAGCCCGCCCAGCCCGACCAGACCCAGCTGATGGAAGACGATCAGGTGCACGTGATGTCTGTGACGCCCGGCTACGACGTCACGGGCCTGGCGGCGGATCCCGAGCGGCCTCGTTATCGGGCGACGGTCGAAGGCGGGTTCGTGAGCCTGCTCGAACCGATTGCCTAACCGGACGTGTTCTCAGCCGGTCTCGCCCCGGGCGAGCTGGAACATCTCGTACTCCTCGCCCGTGTCGGGGTTGTTCTCGAAGCCGATGACGCCGAGCTCGGTGAACTTGGTGCGCAGCCAGCCGTCGTTGGCGTCGAGCAGGCCCAGCTTCTTGCAGTTCGGCACGATCTTGGAGAACAACATCGTCTGGAACATCCGGCGCTGCGGGGCCACGACGACGAGGGGCAGCATGGTCTTGGCGTCGATGCCCATGCGCTCCCACACCTCCTGCTGGAGGAAGCGGTCCCGCATGCGCACGGCGGCCTCGAAGGCGAACTCCTGGCGGTCCCGCATCTCGGCGTCGCTCAGCTCGGCGTAGTACTCCTTCAGCGACAGCACGCCGAAGGCCACGTGCCGGGCCTCGTCCGACATCACCATCCGCAACAGCTGCTTGAGCAGGGGCTCGGTCGTGAGCTGGTGGATGAAGCCGAAGGCGGCCAGCGCCAGGCCCTCCACCATGATCTGCATGCCCAGGTAGGTCATGTCCCAGCGGCTGTCGTTCACGATGTCGTCGAGCAGGAGCTTGAGGTGGGCGTTGATCGGATAGTGGCCCGAGAGCTTCGTGTCGAGATAGCGGGCGAAGACCTCGACGTGACGGGCCTCGTCCATCACCTGCGTGGAGGCGTAGTACTTCGCGTCGATCCACGGCACGGTCTCGACGATCTTGGCCGTGCACAGCAGGGCGCCCTGCTCACCGTGCATGAACTGGCTCAGCGTCCAGTTCTGCGTCTCGACGCCGACCTTGATCCAGTCGTCGGGGCCCCACTTCTCGAACGGGGTGCCCTCGATGACGCCCTGGTCGATGCCCATCATGAGCCCGCCCATGTTCTGCGTGGCGTTGTTGACGACCACGGCCTCCTGGTCGACGTCGGTGTCCCACGGCAGGTCGGTCTCGCCGTTCCACTGCGACGTCTTCGCCTTCTCGTACAGGCGGTTGAGGGCCGGGCGCCGGCCCTTCTCGTAGTCCCAGGTGAAGATGGCGTCGGCGTTGTCCTCGACGGCGTGGATGGCCTCGGTCACGTCGGTGTTGGTGACGGAGAGGATGGCCTCGAGGTCGTTCAGGTCGGCGCGGCCGATGAGCTCTTCGTTGGTGGTCATGACGGGGTCACCTCGGTGGGCTTGATGGCCGGCAGGGCGTAGGTGTGGACCAGGTGGTGGACGGCGGTGGGGTCCGTGGCGTCGAACCAGTCGGGCGGGCGGAACCCGAAGCTGAGGACCAGGCGGGCCAGCAGGTCCGACGCCGGGCGGACGGCCTCGGCGGGCAGGAAGCGGGACAGGTGGGGGCGGCACAGCGCGGCGGCCACGTCCAGGAAGCGGTCGAGCTGGTGGAAGGCGAACCGGGGCAGGACCAGCTCGGGCTCGTGCGCCAGGATCGACCGGACCACGTCGTCCTCGGTCATGACGGCGAGCGCGGCGGTGACGCCGGTGACCACCAGCTCGTCGAGCGTGCGGGCGGCGGCCAGCGCGGCGTCGCACTGCTCGAAGAGCCGCACGACCTCGTGGCACAGCACGGCATCCGCCAGCCGCTCCTTGCCGCCCGGGAAGGCGCGATACACGGTGGCCCGCCCGACACCCGCCTCGCGGGCGATGTCCTCGAGCGTGGTCTTGCGCAGCCCCCAGCGGACGATGCAGCGCCGGACCGCAGCCATCAGCGGCCGCTCCAGCTCCACGGTCCGAAACCCGTCAGCCCACCCGTCCCCCAGGGCTTCGGTCAGGGCCTCGGCCGCTCCCGCCATTGTGAGACACTAAGCACGAATCCGTCTCACTGTCCAGGGTCCGCCAGGATGCCGGCCAGCAGGTGCTGGTGGACCAGCCGGTGGACCGCGGTGGGGTCGTCCAGGTCCCAGCAGCCCGGGGTGCCGATGAGCGACAGGGCCAGGCGGGCGAGGACGTCGGCGGCCTCGGCGGGGTCGACTCCCGGGCGCAGGCGCTCGTGCCGGAGGCGGTCGGCCAGGCGGGCCCGCAGCTGGTCCAGGACCTTCGGCATGACCGGGGCCAGGGCGGGCACCACTGCGTCCGCCTCGACCTGGAGGGCGTGCTGGAGCACGTCGTGGCGGGCCAGGCGGCGCCGGCCGGCCATGAGGCCCCGCTCCAGCAGGGTGGCGATGCCGTCGACGGCGCCGATGTCCGAGGCGAGCCCGGTGAAGAACTCGCCCACCTCCCAGGCGACCGCCGCGTCGATGAGCTCGTCGCGGCCGCCCGGGAACGTGCGGTAGACGGTGGCGCGGGCGACGCCCGCTTCCCGGGTCACGCCCTCGACCGTCAGCCGGCCGATGCCGTCACGCGCCATGC
>JBKPRS010000253.1:0-3514 GCA_046734695.1 Actinomycetota bacterium
CGAAGCGGGACGACTCGTCGGCGCCGGACCAGCCGGCACCTGGGAGCGGGCCCGGCCCGGCCCCGGCCGCCGCCGGTCAGCCGGCCACCGGCCAGGCCCCGAGGGCCGACCAGCGGCTCCGGCGCGTCGTCCGGTTCCTGCGGGACTACGCGCCCAGCCCGGCGCGGCGCAAGCGCCGGCGTCGGCGGCTGCGGCGGCTGCTGTTCCTCACCGTGGGCGTGCTGCTGGCGATCATCCTGTTGGGCTCGGCGTTCGGGCCCGGGACGGGGGGGCTCACGTCCGGCTCGGCGTTCGGTGCGATCGGCTACGTCGACGGCATCCCCTACGCCGACGCGTTCAACGCCACCGCCGACCTCGGCATCGACCCTCGCCTCGTCGCCGCCGTCGCCTGGGTCGAGTCGGGGTTCCGGCCCGAGGTGATCGACTGCACGGTGGTGTCCGACTCCGATCCCCCGGCCAAGGGCATCATGCAGATCCAGCAGCCCACCGCAGACGGCCTCGGCGTCGACCCGTGCATCCCCCGGCAGGGGATCGCGGGGGGCGCCCACTATCTCCTTCAGCTCCGACAGCGGTTCGGGAGCTGGGGCCTCGCCATCTCCGCCTACAACGTCGGCCCCGACGCGCTCGAACAGGCCGGACGCGTCCCTCCGAACCCGCAGTACGTGCAGGACGTGCAGACCAGGTGGAACGAGTACATGGCGCAGTTCCCGTCCTACGGGGGCGCCATGGCGCTGTCGGGCCAGTGTCCCGCCCGGGCCGAGGGCAGCACCGAGCCGGTCGCCGCCGGCAACAACACCCTGGCCACCCAGCTCATGGCCAACTCGCTGCTCGCCTGCTTCGGGCGCAACGGCCACGGCGTGGGGTGCTACGACCCCCGACTGGCCGACGGCGCCCTGTACGAGCACCCGCGCGGGCGCGCGTGCGACTTCATGATGACCGACGGTGGCGTCGCGGCCGGGCACGATCGCGCCCGGGGCCAGGCGATGGCCGAGTACGCCGCGGCGCATGCGTCGGAGCTCCACGTCATCTACGTGATCTGGTTCAACCGGGTCTGGAACCCGAGCGACGGCAACATCCCGTGGGACAGGTGGCGCGACTACGGCTGTGGGGACTGCGACGCGTCCGGAGCGCACTACAACCACGTCCACGTGTCGGTGCACCTGCAGCCGGGCGACCCGCCGCTGGCCCACTGCGTCCCGGGCATCGCCTGCACCGAGTGAGCGGCCCGTCCGAGGGCGGCCGCGCGTCGATGCCGGCCGCGCTCGCGCCCCGGCCATCGCGCATCTCCCCGGCGTGGACGCCGACGAGCGAACGAGGAAGCAGGCAGTCGAGCGCGAGGCGTCGGACCTCAGGTGGATGCTGAGCCGCGAGGCCGCCGACGCCCGCCGATCGATCGACAACGCCAAGTGGGACGTCCGCCGTGAGTTCGAGCGGCAGGCCCCGGCCGCCAAGCCCGCCGCGGGTCGGGGGTCCTTCCTCCGGCTCGACAGGCCGCCGTCCGACCAGCGCTTCGAGGACGCGCTCCTGGTGTGGGCCCTCCCTGCCGCCGCCGTCGTGGCGGTCCCCCTGGTCGTGGGGCATCTGGCGGCCTTCCTGGCGCACGGGGACTGGCCGAGCTACCCGCTCAGCGCGGCACCGGGCATCCTGGTCCGGCTGCTGGGCAACCTCGGCGACCCCGGCCGCGCCTGGGAGCCGGTGAACACCGGCGCGCCGGTGCCCGGGTTCGTCGGCTTCTGGGCGACGTTCGCCCTCGTCGGGGTCATCGGCACGCTCATCGGGCTCCTCGTGTGGGCGATGCTGCGGCCCGCCGGGCGGCGGGGCTCGGGGTGGGCCGGTCCCGACGAGCTGCGCGACCTGCGCGTCGCCCGCAAGGGGGACGACCGGCGCCTCGTCGTCGGGACCGCGCGCGGCGACAAGCTGGCGCTGCGTGACCGGCACAGCCTTCTCGTGATCGGGCCGGCGCACTCGGGCAAGTCGTCCGGGCTCGTCGTCCCGGCCGTCGTCGAGTGGCGCGGCCCGGTGATCGTGGCGGCGACGAAGGGCCACGTGATCGACCAGACGATCGGCTGGCGCAGCCGGCAGGGGGACGTCCACGTCTACGACCCGGCCGGTGTCACGCCCTACTACCGGTCAGGCTGGTCGCTGCTCGCGGACTGCGCCACCTGGCAGGGGGCCATCCGTACGGCGGCCGACCTCACCCTCGCGGCCCGCGGCGCCGGCATCTCTGAGGGCGCGGACCGGGAGATCGCCGAGGGCCAGGGCGACCTCTGGCGCAGCGCGATGGCCATGGCGCTGGCCCCGTACCTGCTGGCCGCCATCTCGAGCGGGCAGCCGGTGAGCGTCGCGGCCGGGTGGATCCAGCGGGAGGAGCACGACGAGGTCCTGGAGATCCTGAAGGGCGTGGACCGCATGGCGGCCCGGACGCACGAGTCGATGTTCATGCGCGAGGACACGTCGCGCTCCCACTTCCTCAGCGCCATGCACAACCTGCTCAGCGTGTACGACGACCCGGTCGTCGCCGAGTCCGGCAACCTGCACGAGATTGTGCCCTCGGAGATCCTCGACGGCGGCTCGAACACGCTCTATCTCACGACGCCCGAGCACGACCAGGCCCGGTTCCGCCCGCTGTGCTCGATGATCGTGCGCCGGCTGATCGCTCACGCCTACGAGCAGTCCGCGCAGGCGCGGCGGGCGCTCGGCACCCCGCTGCTCGTCGTGCTCGACGACGTGCTCGGCATCGCCCCGATCTATGACCTCGCCTCGCTCGCGTCGACTGCACCCGCCCGGGGCCTGCAACTGGTGAGCGTGTTCCAGGACACCGACCAGATCGCCGCCCGCTACGGCGACCACGCGGACGCCGTCATCCGCAACCACGGGGCCAAGCTCGTGCTGGCCGGCCGTCCGGCGGGCCGCCCGTTCGCCGCCGACCTGCTGCCGGCGGGGCTCAGCGACCAGCTCACGGCCTGGGAGGCCGCCCTGCTCTACGGCAAGGCCCACCCCGCGCGCGTGCGGCTGCGCCCGTGGTTCCGCGACCGCGAGCTGCGGGGGTATGTGCAGACCCCGCAGGACGCGGTCAGGTCGGCCGAAGGGCGGCGCAGCGAGACCTGGACGCCGTTCGACCCCGTGGCGCAGCGCCGCGCCTGGTCGAGCGCCCGGGATCGGCGGCGGACGGACGAGACGATCCCGCTCGACACCCGCAGCCCCGAGTACATCGAGGTGTTCGGCACGGCCGACGAGGGCGACGACACCGCACCGAACAACGTCACCCCGCTGCCGGGCTCGCACTGGCGAGGCGAGCGCTGACCCGCCTCGCGCCGCGGCCGGTCAGGCGGCCGCGGCTTCCACGGGCACCGGCTCCAGCGCCAGGTCCAGGACCTTGGCCACGTCGTCGACCGGGTGGAACGTCATCTCGGCCCGCACGGCCTCGGGGACGTCGTCCAGGTCGGCCTCGTTGCGCAGCGGCAGGATGACCTCCCGCAGCCCGGCCCGGTGGGCGGCCAGCACCTTCTGCTTG
>JBKPRS010000254.1:0-4239 GCA_046734695.1 Actinomycetota bacterium
GTCCTGGGGGTCCCACTAGGGTGGCAGGCCTCATGGGTTCACTGATCAAGAAGCGCCGCAAGCGGATGCGCAAGAAGAAGCACAAGAAGATGCTCAAGCGCACCCGTTGGCAGCGCCGCGCCGCCGGCAAGTAGCACCAGCGTCCCGCCGGCCGGGCGCCACGTCCATCTGCACGTTGCAGCCGAGCGCCCCGACAGGGGCGCTCGTTGCGCGCCATGCCTACCGCCGGGGTCACAGGGGGTCAGTACGCCGGGATGGTGTGGGCGACGATGCGGCCCTCGCCCGGGTACGAGCCCTCGACGTACCAGGTCGAGCCGGAGCCGGCGAGGTGCGGGGTGTGGCCCGTGTCCGAGCCCAGGGCGTCGCGGAACGCGGCCATGCGGGGTTCCACCACCAGGGCGGCGGGCTCCAGGTCGTTGGGGCCGTCGGCCGTGGGCCCGCCCAGCGAGTCCCAGGCGGCGTAGACCGCCGGGGTCGAGCAGCCGTACCGGGGCATGGCCAGGGTGATCGTGCGGGGCTCGAACGGCAGCGGGGACAGGATCTCGCCGATGCCCTGCACCCGGGCGCGGCCGCCGTGGAGGCAGAACGGGACGTCGGCGCCGAGGGATTCGGCGACGGCAAGCGAGTCACAACCCGCCCAGCGCATGACCGCGGCGGCGTTGGACGATCCGCCGCCCAGGCCGCCACCCGCGGGGATGCGCTTGGCCAGCAGGACGCGGGCCTCCCGGCCGACCGCCTTGAGGGCGCGACCGACCAGGTTGTCGTGCGGGTCCACGTAGCCGAGGTGGCGCCCCTCCACCACCTCGAGCCCCCAGCCCGGGCCGAACGTCAGCTCGTCAGCCAGGTCGAGGCTGACCATCTCGGCGTCCAGCAGGTGATAGCCGTCGGCTCGCAGCCCCGTCACCCGCAGGGAGACGGTCAGCTTCGCCGGGGCCAGGACGACGGTCAGTCGGCCCCCCGCCGCACCAGCCAGACGCTCAGCGCCATGAGCGCCGCGCACAGCGTGATGCCCGTCGCCAGCATGGGGAAGTTGCCGAAGAACCGGTCGCCGAAGCTGCCGGCCTCGTCCTGAGCCAGCTTGTAGAGCCAGGACAGGGCGTAGATCCCCAGCACCACCCAGGCGCCGAACGCGACCAGCGTGGCCAGGTTGGAAGGGATGGGAGGAACGCTCGGTGCACGCGCCGGGCGCGGGCTGCCGGTCGGTCCCTGCGGGTCAGTCATGGAAGTCAGGTTCCCACATCGGCGCGGGCCAACCGGTCCCAGTCCGCGAGTGACAGCTCCTCGGCCCGGGCCTCGGGGCGGACGCCCGCGTGCTCGAACGCTGCCGGATCGACCAGGCCCGCCAGCGACCGGCGCAGCATCTTGCGCCGCTGGCCGAAGCCGGCCTCCACCAGCCGGAACAGCGCGCCGGGATCGGCCGCCACCGGCGGGACCGGCAGCCGCCGCAGCCGCACGAGGACGGACTCGACCCGGGGCGGGGGGATGAACACGGTGGCGGGCACCCGCCCCACGAGCTCGGCCGACGCCCGGTACGCGACCTTGACCGACGGGATCCCGTAGGCCTTCGACCCCGGACCGGCCGCGAGCCGCTCCCCCACCTCCCGCTGCACCATCACCAGCATGCGTTCGATGGACGGCACCTGCTCCAGCAGGTCCAGCACCAGGGGCGTGGCGATGTTGTACGGCAGATTGGCCACCAGCGACCACCCGACCGAGGGGCCGAGCACGGCGTCCCAGTCCAGCGACATCGCGTCGCCGTGGACGATCCGCACCCCCTCGGGCTCGACGACGCTGCGCAGCGCCGGCAGCAGGTGTCGGTCCCGCTCGACGGCGGTCACCGACGCGCCGGTCTCGGCCAGCGCCAGGGTCAGCGATCCCAGGCCTGGTCCGACCTCCACGACCCGGTCCCCCGGCCCGACCTCGGCCAGGCGGGCGATGCGCCGCACGGTGTTCGGATCGGCGACGAAGTTCTGCCCCAGCGCCCGGCTGGGCGAGAGCCCGTGCTCGGCGAGCAGGTCGCGCACCTGCCGGGGCGTCAGCGTCACGGCCCGAGGCCGTAGACCCGGGCCGCGTTGGACCAGGTGGCGGCGGCGACCTCCTCGACCGGCCGGCCCATCGCCGCGGCGAGGGCCGCGCCCACCACGGGGACCAGCGCCGGGCGGTTCGGCCGCCCCCGGTGCGGCACCGGCGCCAGGTAGGGGCTGTCGGTCTCGACCAGCGCCCGATCCAGCGGGCACAGGGCGGCGGCAGCCCGCACGTCGTCGGCCGACGGGAAGGAGACGATGCCGGAGAACGAGAGGTGGCCGCCCCGGGCCAGGCACGCCTCGGCCTCGTCGGGACCGCCGGTGAAGCAGTGGAACACGGTGCGCTCGGGCACGCCCTCGGCGTCGAGCACGGCGAAGGTGTCGTCCCACGCCTCCCGGGTGTGGACCATCAGCACCAGGCCGTGCTCGTGGGCCCAGCCGATCTGCGCCGCGAACGCCGACCGCTGCGTCTCCCGGGGCGAGTGGTCGTAGTGGTAGTCGAGCCCGCACTCGCCCACCGCCACCACGCCGGGCTCGCCGAGCATCTCGGCCAGGCCGTCCAGCCCGAGCTTGGCGTCGTGCGGGTGCAGCCCCACGGTCGCCCACACGACCCCCGGGTGGCGCGCCGCGGCGGCCACCGCGGCCGCGGAGCGCGGCAGGTCGGTGCCCACGGTGATGAACCGCTCGACGCCGGCGACCTGCGCGTCGGCGACCATATGGTCGATCGCCTCGGCGGTGGGCGCGTCGTCGTCCTCCCACCCCAGGTGGCAGTGGTTGTCGATCCAGCGCAGGGCCACGAGCCCGCACGTTACCGGCGCGGCGCAGCCGGTCCTGCTACACCGGGCGCATGGCGGACGGCGTGGCCGTGCGGTTACTGGGACCGGTGCGACTGGTCACCAACTCGGGGACGGAGGTGGCCTTCCGCGGTCACGTAGCCCGCCTGCTGGCCTGGCTCGCGCTGCACCCGGACCGGGCGTGGACCGTCGAGGACCTCGCGGCCCGGCTGTGGCCGGAAGGTTCGCCCCCCACCGCCCGCACCGCCATCCAGGGCCACGTGTCGCGCCTGCGCCGCACGCTCACCACGGTCGACGGCGTCGGCATCGAGTCCACGGGCGGCGGCTACGCGCTGCGGTCCCGGCCGGGTGCCGTCGACGTCCACCGGTTCGCGGCGCTGTGCGACGAGGCCGCGGCCGCCGAGCGGGACGGGCTCGGTGAGTCCGCCGCCGCCGACCTCCTGGCCGCGGCGCTCGAGCTGTGGTCGGGGGACGCGCTCGGCGAGCTGCGGACCGATCCGCTCCTGGGACCGGAGGCCCGCGCCCTCGACGACCAGCGCCGCGACGCCGAGGAACGGCTGGCGGAGGCACTCGTCGGCGCGGGCCGCCTCGATCGGGCGCTGGCTCTGCTCGGCCGCCTGGTCAACGAGGAGCCGCTGCGCGAGCGGCGCTGGGCGCTGCTCATGACCGCGCTGACCCGCGCGGGCCGGCAGGCCGACGCATTGCGCGCCTACCGCCAGGCGGCGGCGACGCTGGTCGAGCGCACCGGGCTCGACCCCGGACCGGAGCTGCAGCGCCTGGAGACCGCCATCCTGCTCCAGGACCCCGCGCTCGACACGGCCCGCTGGCAGCCCGCGCCGGGCACGGCGCCCGCCCCGCTGACCGGACTGGTCGGCCGCGAGCACGAACGCAGCGCTGTGCTGCGGCGGCTGCGATCGGCCCGGGTCGTCACCGTCGTGGGACCGGGTGGCGTGGGCAAGACCACGCTGGCGGTCGACGTGGGCGCGGGCGAGCAGGAGTCCTACGCCGACGGCGTCGTGGTCGTGGACCTCGCGGGCGGAGGCGCCGACGCGGTCGACGCGACCATCGCCTCCGCAGTGGGCGCGCCCAGCCGCACGCCGACGGCCACCGGTGGCACCGGCGCTCCCGACGGCGAGGATCCGCTGGCCCCGGCGCTCGCCGCCCTGGCCCGCCGCCACGTCCTGGTCGTGCTGGACAACTGCGAGCACGTGGCCGAGGCCGCGGCCCGGGCCGTGCTCGGACTGCTGCACGCGGGCCCTGGCCTGCGGGTGCTGGCCACCAGCCAGGTGCCCCTGGGCGTGGCCGGCGAGGCGGTGGTGGTGCTGGGCCCGCTGGCGGTGCCGGCCGAAGGCGCCGACCCCGAGACGGTGCGGCGCTCGCCCGCGGTCGAGCTGCTGGCCCGCCGCTTGGACGAGCTGGGC
>JBKPRS010000255.1:0-5008 GCA_046734695.1 Actinomycetota bacterium
GTTCGAGGGCGACGAGCACTACCTGAAGACCGCGGCCGAGATGCGCACGCTGTTCGACGAGGTGCCCGAGTCGTGCGACAACACGCTGTGGATCGCCGAGCGGGCCGACGTCGAGATCGACTTCGGCAAGCCCCAGCTGCCGGCGTTCCCGCTGCCGGCGGGCTTCGAGTCCGACGGCGACTACCTGCGCCACCTGACCTTCGAGGGCGCCCGCGAGCGCTGGGGCGACCCGCTGCCCGACGAGGTGGTCGAGCGGCTGGCCTACGAGCTGCAGGTCATCGGGGACATGGGCTTCAGCTCCTACTTCCTGATCGTTTGGGACCTGATCGCCCACGCCCGTCGTTCCGACATCCGGGTCGGCCCGGGCCGGGGGAGCGCGGCGGGCTGCGCGGTGGCGTACTGCCTGCGCATCACCGACCTCGACCCGATCCGCTACGACCTGCTGTTCGAGCGCTTCCTGAACCCGTCGCGCATCTCCATGCCCGACATCGACATGGACTTCGACTCCCGCTACCGGGACGAGATGATCCGCTACGCGGCCGAGCGCTACGGCCGCGACCACGTGGCCCAGATCGTGACGTTCTCCACCATCAAGGCCCGGGCCGCGGTGCGCGACGCCGCCCGGGTGCTGGGCCACCCCTACAGCGTGGGCGACCGGGTGGCCAAGGCCATGCCCCCGCTGATCATGGGCCGGGACACGCCGCTGTACGCCTGCATGGAGCCGCATCCGAAGTACGAGGACGGCTACAAGATGGCGGGCGAGCTGCGGGAGATGTACGACGCGGACCCCGACACCCGCCAGGTCATCGACGTGGCCAAGGGGCTGGAGGGCCTGCGCCGCCAGGACGGCATCCACGCCGCCGCGGTGGTCATCACCCGCAAGCCCCTCACCGAGTACCTGCCGATCCAGCGCAAGCCGGAGAACGGCGCCGCGCCCGAGGACGCCCCGGTCGTCACCCAGTACGAGATGCACGGGGTCGAAGAGCTGGGCCTGCTCAAGATGGACTTCCTGGGCCTGCGCAACCTCGACGTCATCAGCGACACGCTCGAGGTGATCCGCGAGACCCGGGGCATCGAGCTCGACATCGACAACGTCCCGCTCGACGACGAGAAGACCTACGAGCTGCTGGCCCGGGGCGACAGCATCGGCGTGTTCCAGCTCGAGGGCGGCCCCATGCGCGCCCTGATCCGCTCGCTGGCCCCCACCTGCTTCGAGGACGTGGCCGCCCTGGTCGCCCTGTACCGGCCGGGCCCGATGGCGGCCAACATGCACAACGACTACGCCGACCGCAAGAACGGCCGCAAGCCGGTGGCGTACCTCCACCCCGACGCCGAGGAGATCCTCGGCGACACCTGGGGCCTCATGATCTACCAGGAAGGCGTCATGAGGATCGCCCAGCGCTTCGCGGGCTACAGCCTGGCCGAGGCGGACAACCTCCGGAAGGCCTGCGGGAAGAAGGACCGCGCGCTCATCGCCAAGGAGCGGGAGAAGTTCATCGCCGGGTGCGAGGCGCACGGGTACGGGGGTGAGCTGGGCAAGCAGTGGTTCGACATCATCGAGCCGTTCGCCGACTACGCGTTCAACAAGTCGCACTCGTTCGGGTACGGGTTCGTCGCCTACCAGACGGCCTTCCTGAAGGCGAACTACCCGGCCGAGTACCTGGCGGCCCTGCTGACCAGCGTGAAGTCCAGCCTGGAGAAGGCGGCGGTGTACCTGGCCGAGTGCCGGTCGATGGGCATCGCGGTGGAGGTGCCGGACATCAACCGGTCGGCGTCGGACTTCACGCCGGCGCTCGACGGGGACAGCCTGCGCATCGTCTTCGGGCTGTCCGCCGTGCGGAACGTGGGGGAGGGCCTGGTCGCCCACATCGTGGCCGAGCGCGAGAGCGGCGGGCCGTTCACCGACTTCTACGACTTCTGCCAGCGGGTCGACACCCAGGTGCTCAACAAGAGGACCGTCGAGTCCCTCATCAAGGCCGGGGCGTTCGACGACGTCGGGCATCCCCGCAAGGGCCTGCTGGCGGTGTTCGAGCAGATCGTCGACCACACGCTGGCCCGCCGGCGCGAGCGGGACATGGGGATCATGACCCTGTTCGGCGACGCGGGCGACGACCCGGGGGTCGGTGACTTCGAGCGCACCGCCATCCCCGACATCGAGTTCTCCAAGCGCGACCGGCTCGCGTTCGAGAAGGAGATGCTCGGTCTCTACGTCAGCGACCACCCCCTGCTCGGGGCCGAGGCCGCGCTGGCCCGGCGCTGCGACATCGCCATCGCCGACCTGGCCGACGCCGAGGAGGGGGCGCTCAAGTCCGTGGGCGGGGTGATCACCGGGCTGCAGAAGAAGTGGACCCGCAAGGGCGACCTCATGGCGGTGTTCACGCTGGAGGACCTGGGCTCGGCCGTCGAGGTCATGGTCTTCCCCCGCACGATGACCGAGCACGGCCACAAGCTGGCCGACGACGCCGTCGTGGTGGTCAAGTCCCGGGTCGACACCCGGGACGACGCCCCCAAGCTGATCGCCCAGGCCGTCGACGTGATCGAGGTGGCGGACCAGGCGATCGCCGAGCCGCTGCGGGTGCGGGTCCCGCCCACCCTGCTCTCCGAATCCACCGTGGGGCGCCTCAAGGACGTCCTCGCCGATCATCCGGGCGATGCGCCTGTGTTGCTCCACCTCGGCGAGCGACAGATCGTTCGCCTGCCCGAACGGTGGAACGTGGACACCTCGAATGGCCTGCTAGGGAGGCTGCGGGAAGCCCTCGGACCGGGGGCGATCCTGTAGCGCATTGCGCGCGCCGCGCGCGTGTTCGGCTACCCGAGTTGCACGGCGTGTGCGATTTGACTGGACTGGTAGCTCATTCGTCGGCGCAGAACGGGGGCAGCACAGGAGATGTCGGTAGCTGTAGACACCAAGGACTGCACGGCGCTGAGTGACGCAGAGCTGGTCGAGATGGCCGACCTGTGTGCCGAAGGTCCCCACGGCCATGAGGTCGGCATGCTGAACAAGCAGGCCGAGGCGTGGGTCCTCGTCACGCAGGCCCGGGAAGAGGGCCGTCTCAAGGGCTTTGCGTTCTGCACCCTCGAACGGATCGGTGGGACGCCCTGCGTGCTCATCGGCCTGGCCTCCGTGCGGCGCACCTCCAAGCGCGACACGGTGCTGCGCGGTCTCTTCACCGACCTCCTGCGCCGTGCGGTCCTCGCCTTCCCCGACGAGGACGTGCTCGTGGGCGCCCGCTTCAGCCAGCCCGGCGGCTTCGACGCCTTTCGCACCCTCAACGACGTGGTGCCCCGGGCCGGTCACCGGGCATCGGGCGAGGAGCGCGCCTGGGGCGGTCGCCTGGCCAAGCGCTACGGCATCGAGGTCAGCGCCTACGACCAGCGGGCCTTCCTGGCTCGGGGTGACGGCGGCGGTCACGCCCCCGTGCTCGACCACGAGACCCTGCACCCCGAGGGGATCGAGGACGAGGTGACCGCCCGCTTCGACGACCTCCACGCCGACAAGGGTGACAGCCTGGTCGCGTTCGGCTGGGCCATGGAGGAGGAGCTGCGCAAGCTCGCCTGACCGGGATCCGCTCCCGGTGGAGCTGAGCGACGCGGTCCGCCGCCGCCGCATGGTGCGGTCGTTCGGGCCGCGCCCGGTCGATCCCGAGGTGGTGGACCGGATCGTCCAGGCGGCCCTGCGCGCCCCGAGCGCGGGCAACACCCGGGCCACGTCCTTCGTGGTCCTGGAGGGCGACGACACGGCCCGCCTGTGGGACGCCACGCTGCCGGCCGAGCGGCGGGCCACCTTCCGCTGGCCCGGCCTGCTCGACGCCCCCGTGGTGGTGGTGGCGCTGGTGGAGCCGGGCGCCTACCCCCGGCGCTACGCCGAGGACGACAAGGCCGCAACCGGGCTGGGCGCGGGTATCGACGCCTGGCCTGTGCCGTACTGGTGGGTCGACGGCGGCATGGCGGTCCAGACCCTGCTGCTGGGAGCGACCGACGCCGGGCTCGGCGCCCTGTTCTACGGGCTGTTCGAGCACGAGCAGGCGGCCCTCGCCGCGCTCGGAGTGCCGGACGGCTGGCGGGCGCTGGGTGCCGTGGCCCTGGGCCACCCCGCCGACGACCCGGGCCCGCCCGGCCGCTCCGCGGGCCGCCCCGGCCCGCCCGACTCGACGCGGGTCCACCGCGGCGGTTGGCAACAGCGAACCTGACACCGAGCGGTCCACCGCGGCGGTTGGCAGCAGCGGACCTGACACCCGACGCGGGTCGACTGCGGCGGTTGGCAGCGGCTCTGACACCGGGGCCGGTTCGGCGGGGCCGCTCGGCGTGGCGATCGGGGCGCGGCGGGGCGGCGGAGCAGCGGACCTGACGCGGTGTCAGATAGCTTGCCGGGCGTGGAGATCGAGACCGCCATCGACCTCGCCGCCGTCACCAACCGCCGCGTCGTGCTGCGCAGCCGGCCGGTGGGCCTGCTCACGCAGGACGATGTGTCCCTGGAGGAAGGTGTTGCGCTGCCTGAGCTGGCCGAGGGTGAGGCGCTGATCGAGGTCGACTGGATCGGCATCGACGCCACCGTGCGCACCTGGCTGTCCCAGGCCGAGGGCTACCTGCCCGCGGTCGAGGTGGGCGAGGTGGTGCGGGCCAGCGGGATCGGCCGGGTCGTCGCCACCCGATGCGACACCCTGCCGCTCGGCCACTACGTCTACGGCCTGCCCGGCTGGCAGCGCTACGGGGTGGTGCGGGACGACCCGCTGAACACCGATCTCGGCCCCGACGTCGACCCACCCGCCCTGCTCTCCGTGTACGGCGCCACCGGGCTCACCGCCTACGTCGGGATCGTCGACGTGGGCCGGGTCACCGAGGGCGAGACCGTCGTGGTGTCGGCCGCCGCCGGGGCGACCGGGTCACTGGCCGCCCAGATCGCCAAGCTCCACGGCGCCCGGGTCATCGGGATCACCGGGCGCGACGACAAGGCCCGCTGGCTGCTCGACGAGCTCGGCCTCGACGGGGCCATCGACCACCGCCGCGA
>JBKPRS010000256.1:0-4457 GCA_046734695.1 Actinomycetota bacterium
ACCGACGACCGCACGTTCAGCCGGCGGGGATGGCGGCTGATCCTCGAGCTCACGCGGCAACGTAGGCGCGGGATCGCCGCCGGCGTGGCCGTGGGCCTGGCCTGGACCGCGGCCAAGGTCAGCACCGGCCTCATCGTCCGCAACGCCGTCGACCAGGGCATCATCGACGACAAGCCCGGGGCCCTCCTCCAGTGGTCGGTGATCCTCGGGTGCGTGGCCATCGCCTCCGCCACCTTCACCGGGCTCCGCCGCTACGTCGCCTTCCGGGAAGCCCGCTGGGTCGAGGCCCACCTGCGCGACCGCCTCTTCGCCCACCTGCAGCGCCTGCACTTCGCTTTCCACGACCAGGCCCAGACCGGCCAGCTCATGAGCCGGGCCAACACCGACCTCCAGCAGGTCCAGGCGTTCGTGGTGATGATCCCCCTGACGATCTCCAACGCCGTCACCGTCGTGTCCGTGACCGTGATCCTGGCCACGATCGACCCCCTGCTCACGCTGCTGGCGCTGGGCTCGCTGCCCTTCCTCAACGTGGTCGCCACCCGGTTCTCGCGCACCCTCTTCCCCAGCGTGATGGGGATCCAGCGCGAGTCGGCCGAGCTCGCCGCCGTGGTGGAGGAGTCCGTGGCCGGCGTCCGGGTCATCAAGGGCCTGGGTGCCGAGCGGGTGCAGGCCGAGCGGCTGAAGGCCGAGGCCCAGGATGTCTACGACGAGTCGATGGCCGCGGCCATGACTCGGGCCCGATTCCTTCCCGGCATGGAGCTCCTGCCGAACCTGGGGCTGATCATGGTCCTGGGCTACGGCGGCCATCAGGTGCTCAACGGCACCCTGAGCCTCGGCACCCTGGTGATGTTCAACGTCTACATCGCGATGCTGATCTGGCCGCTGCGCATGCTCGGCATGATCGTCGCCCAGGCCCAACGGGCCGCGGTGTCGGCCGAGCGGGTCGATGACGTCCTCATCACCGAGCCCGAGGTCGACGACCCGGCCGACCCGGCACCCATGCCTCGGGGCGGCGGCGAAGTCACCTTCGAGGGTGTGCGGTTCGGCTACGGACGCCCGTACCCGGTGCTCGACGGCTTCGACCTGCGGGTGGCCGCCGGCGAGTCGGTGGCGTTGGTCGGCGCCACCGGTGCGGGGAAGACCACGGTCGCCCGCCTCATCCCGCGGTTCTACGACGTCGAGGTCGGCGCGGTGCGGCTCGACGGTGCCGACGTCCGCACCATGGGGCTGCACGACCTGCGGCGAGCCGTCGGCATCGTGTTCGAGGACACCTTCCTGTTCAGCGACACGATCGCCGCCAACATCGCCTTCGCCGACCCCGACGCCCCCCACGAGGCCATCGAGCGGGCGGCCCGACTGGCCGGCGCCCACGAGTTCATCAGCGGCCTGGCCGAGGGCTACGCCACGCTCATCGGCGAGCGGGGCTATTCGCTGTCCGGCGGCCAGCGCCAGCGCATCGCCATCGCCCGCGCCATCCTGGCCGATCCCCGCGTCCTGATCCTCGACGACGCCACCTCGGCGGTCGATCCCACCAAAGAGCACGAGATCCGCGACGCGCTCACCGAGGTCATGCGGGGCCGGTCGACCATCGTGATCGCCCACCGCCCCGCCACCATCGCCCTCGCGGACCGGGTCGTGCTGATCGAGGGAGGCCGGGTCGTGGCCGAGGGCACCCACGCCTCGCTGCTGGCCTCCGACGACCGCTACCAGCGGGTGCTGGCCGCGGCTGCGGCGGCCGACGCGGCACGGGCCCATGCCGGGAACGGCAACGGCAACGGCCGGCACAGCGAAGAGCCCGAGCACGAGGAGGTGGCGTCGTAGATGTGGATGCAAGGCGGCGTCACCGAGGAGGATCGCCTCGACCGCGCCGAGGCCGGCAGGGTCGTGCGCCGCACCGCCCGCATGCTCCGACCGCAGGGGCGGCGGGTGGCGTCGGCGCTGGCCATGGTCCTGGCCTGGACCGGCACCGTGCTGGCCGGCCCCTACCTGGTGAAGTTCGGGATCGACCAGGGCATCAGCAAGGGTGACGGCGGCAACCTGGACAAGGCGGTGGTCGCCTACGTCCTCGTGGCGATCGCGGCCTACTTCACCTACCGGGTCCAGATCGCGCTGATCAGCCGGGTGGGCGAGGAGTTCCTGCGCAGCCTGCGGGTCCGGGTCTTCGACCACCTCCAGCGGCTGTCGATGCCGTTCTACGACCGGTCCAAGGCGGGCGTGCTGGTGTCCCGCATGACGTCCGACGTCGACTCGCTGTCCGAGCTGGTGCAGATGGGCCTCACGATGTTCGTGTCGAACGGCCTGCTGCTGGTGATCTCGCTGATCGTGCTGACCACGGTGTCGTGGCAGCTCATGCTGGTGTGCGGGCTGGCGCTGCCGCCGGTGGTCCTGGCCAGCATCAAGTTCCAGCGGGACTCCAACGTCGCCTACCTCGAGGTGCGTGACCGCATCGGCAACACGCTGTCGCACCTCCAGGAAGGCATCGCCGGGGTGCGGGTGGTGCAGGCCTTCGCCCGCGAGGACGTCGAGGTCGGGCGGTTCGAGGACGGCAACTGGGAGCTCTACGACAGCCACATGCGGTCCGTGAAGATCTCCGCCTGGTACCTGCCGGTGATCGAGCTGGCCGGGTGGGGCACGACCGCGCTGGCCCTCGGGTTCGGCGGCTACTGGGTCCACCAGGGGACCATCTCGGTGGGCACGGTGGCGTTCTTCGTGCTGGCCCTGTCCAACCTGTTCGAGCCGGTGCAGCAGCTCAGCCAGCTGTTCAACATGGTCCAGTCGGCAGGAGCCGGTCTCCACAAGCTCTATGAACTGCTCGACACGCCGGTCGACGTGGCCGAGCGGCCGGGTGCCGTGGATCTGCCGGACACCGGCGACGTCGAGGTGGACGGCGTGTCGTTCGCCTACAGCGACGGGCCCGACGTGCTGCAGGACGTCACGCTGCGCGTCCCCACCGGGATGCGCCTGGCACTGGTCGGCCCCACGGGGGCGGGCAAGTCGACGCTGGCCAAGCTGGTGGCCCGGCTCTACGACCCGACCGAGGGGTCGGTGCGCTTCGGCGGCGTCGACCTGCAGAACGCCACCCTCGACTCGCTGCGGGGGCGCATCGTGGTGATCCCGCAGGAGGGGTTCCTGTTCAACGCCACGATCCGCGACAACGTGCGCCTGGCCCGGGCCGGTGCCAGCAACGCCGAGGTCGACGCCGCTCTGCGAGCCGTCAACGCCTACGACCGGTTCGCATCACTGCCCGAGGGCCTCGACACCGAGGTCCGGGAGCGGGGCAGCCGCCTGTCCGCGGGAGAGAAGCAGCTCGTCTCGCTGGCCCGGGCCGCCCTGGCCGATCCCGCCCTGCTGGTGCTGGACGAGGCGACCTCGAGCCTCGACCCAGGCACCGAGGCGCTGGTCGAGGGGGCGGTGGACCGCCTGCTCGAGGGCCGCACTGTGGTGGTCATCGCCCACCGCCTCTCGACCTCGGAGCGGGCCGACATGGTGGGGGTGGTCGACGGCGGCCGGCTGGTCGAGCTGGGCAACCACTCCGACCTGGTGGCCGCGGGCGGGCCCTACTCCCGCCTGTACGCCACCTGGGTGGCCGGCACCGGCGGTCAGCCGGAGTCCGACGCCGCCTGACCCTCGCCGGTCCGGCGCTCACGCTGACCGCACAGGCGGTCGCCCAGGAACAGGGCGACCTCGAAGTCCCGGGCCTGGAGGGCGTCCGCCCGAGCCGACGCGGCCGGGGTGAGCGAATCCGGGTCGTCGAGGCGCTGGAGCAGCACGTCCTCGAGCACGCGCTGCTCGGCGGGGCTGAGCCCGGCCCACGTGGCGATCTCCTCGACCCGGCTGTCGTCCCGGCACTCCTCGGGCGCGCCCTCGCTCCGGCCGGGGAAGCGCACCGCCACGGTGACCACGCCGTCGACCTCGTCCCCCGCGAGCCAGCGGTGGGGGTGGCCCCACTTCAGGCCGGCGGCACCGTCGCTGGTGACGATGTCCAGGTCGTCGCGGACCATCCAGTAGACGAGCCCGGCGTAGTGGCCGAACGGGTCGCCCACCACGTCGAACCGGTAGGTGTCGCCCCGATCGAGCCGGTCGCGCCAGCCTTCGCTCAGGGCGGCCAGCATGGCGGGGTCGGCACCGTGGGGCGGCTCGACGTCAGACGCAGTCGCGGCGCCTGCTGTCGCGCCGGCCACGACGATCACCGCCGCTACGCCGGCCAGCACCCTCCTACCGGTCGACCGGGCAGGCAGCGCGGGCTCGACGACCCGCCAGACGGTCCAGCCGACAGTCAGCCACACCAGGGCGCCGACGATCTTGAGCCACTCGGCCAGGTAGGGCGGGGTCGGGCTTACGAGCTGGGCGGTGGCCACCAGCGACGCGGCCAGCAGCACGAGGGCGAGCGTGGCCAGTGCGGCCACGTCGACCAGGCGCCGGCGCCGCGCGACCACGAGGCAGCCGATCAGGACCGC
>JBKPRS010000257.1:0-2828 GCA_046734695.1 Actinomycetota bacterium
GGCCAGGCCGCCCAGGGGCACGAGGCCCCCGGTCACGGCCGCCGCGGCCCCAAGGGCTGTGAGGCGTCGGGTCACGGGCTTGGGCATGCGTGGTCGTCCTCTCGTGTCTCGTCGAGGCGCGCGGGGGCAAGCGCGCCGAACTTCCGCCCCCGCGCCGCGCCGGCATGCGTGCTCGTCGCACACCGGCGCGGCGCTCCCCAGCGGGGCCCTCCCACAAACTTGGAGGTACTCCAGCAATATCCCCCATCCCACGGCCGATGTCTAGAGACTGTCTAAGATTTGTTGCCATGGGCCGACGGGAAGACAACAAGGCTCGGACCCGCCAGCGGATCATCGACGTCGCGCTCGAGCTGTTCCGGGAGCGGGGGTTCGAGGGCACCCGGGTGCAGGACATCGTCGAGCGGGTCGGGATCAGCCCGGCGACGTTCTTCAACTACTTCCCGAACAAGCTCGCCGTGGTGGAGGCGCTCAACCAGGGCTCGGCGGACCTCTACGTGGGGTTCCTCCGCTACGTCGTCGACCTGACCGACGTGCCCGTGCTCGTACGCCTGGAGCAGCTCATGCGGACCATGGGCATGTACCTGATGGCCGATCCCGAGATCACCAAGCTGATGGTGGTGCACGGGCGCCTCTTCGGCAGCGAGACGTCGTCCCACGACGACGAGGCCCGAGCCGGGTTCGACCTGCTCGTGGCGCTGTTCGCCCAGGGCCAGGACCGGGGGGAGCTCGACGCCACCCACGACCCCGCGCTGCTCGCCGGCCTGTACACGGCCGCCTATGTCGCCGTCGCCACCGGCTGGGTGATGCAATGGCCACTGCCGACCGACGAGCCCGTCACGGAGCGGCTCGTGGCAGCGCTCCACATCCTCCTGTGGGGCGCGGCCAGATCGCGTACAGATACAGCCAATTCCTAGGCATATGTGCGACGATCAGAGGGAACCAGCCGACTGATCGCCCAGGGGGTCGAGATGGTGGCCAGGTCGCAGTCGAAGTCCGCCCGCATCACGTCGAGCAACGGCCACGCCGTGAAGCCGGGGGCCGACGTGATCGACCTGACGTGGCGGCAGGCCGTCCGCTCGGCGTCGGCGAAGGCCCGCCGGAAGGCCGCCAAGGCCGAGGCGAAGGCGGCCACCAAAGCCGAGGCGAAGGCCGACCGCAAGGTGGCGAAGGCGGAAGCCAAGGCGGCCCGCAAGGCGGAGGCCGAGGCCGAGCGCAAGGCCGCGAAGGCTGCGGCGAAGGCCGAGCGCAAGGCGGCGAAGGCGGCCCGGGAGACCGGGCCCGCGGGCCACACCTCCGCCGGTGACTCGCACGGCGGCCACCGTGGTACACAGGCCACCATCGACCTCACCGATCGGACCGGGTCCGGGCACGCCAAGCGGGCCGCGCACCGGGCAGCCGCCTATCCCCCCGACGAGCTGCGCCACGACCTGCTGCTCGCGTGCATCTCCCGGGCCATCGACGACCGCGAGATAGCGCTCCAGAAGCAGAGCCGGGTGTTCTTCCAGATCTCGGGCGCGGGCCACGAGGCCCTGTACCTCGGCCTGGCTCACGAGCTGCGCCCGGGCTACGACTGGTTCTTCCCCTACTACCGCGACCTCTCGCTCATGCTCGGGCTCGGCATCTCCGCCGAGCAGGTCCTGCTCCAGGCCGTCGGCTCCGCGGCCGACCCCGCGTCCGGTGGCCGCCAGATGCCGGCGCACTGGGGCGACGTGGACCGCCACGTCGTGACCCAGTCGAGCCCGACCGGCAGCCAGTGCATCCCGGCGGTCGGCTGCGCCGAGGCCGGCCGCTACATCGTGCGGCGCCCCCAGCTCGGCCTGCCCGCCCACGGCGACGAGGTCACCTACGTCAGCCTGGGCGAGGGCGCCACCTCCGAGGGCGAGTTCTGGGAGAGCCTCAACACCGCCTGCACCGAGCACCTCCCCGTGCTGTTCGTGGTGGCCGACAACGGCTACGCCATCTCCGTCCCCTCCTCCGAGCAGTCGCCCGCGCCCATCAACGAGTTGGTCCGGGGCTTCGCCGGCCTCCAGGTCCGCTCCATCGACGGGACCGACTACTTCGCGGTGCGCCGGACCGCCCGCAAGATGGTCAGCCATGTCCGGGCCGGCGTCGGTCCCGGGTTGCTCCACGCCAAGGTCACCCGGCCCTACTCCCACTCCGCCGCCGACACCCAGTCCAAGTACCGGGTGGCCAAGGAGATGGAGTGGGAGCAGGAGCACGACCCCATCGACGCGCTCGAGCGCGAGCTGATCGAGGCCGGGGTGCTGAGCGCCGAGGAAGCCGCGGAGATCCGCACCGAGGCCCGCAGCATCGTGGCGAGCGCGGCCAAGGCCGCCCTGGCGGCGCCGAGGCCCGACGTGACCACCGTGCTGGACCACGTGGTGGCGCTGCCCGACATCCCCGACCCCGGGGACCCGCCCGCCGCGGGCGAGGGCCAGGACCCCGTGGCGCTGGGCGAGGCCATCCGCCGCACGCTGCACGAGGCGATGGAGGCGGACGAGCGCATCCGCGTGTTCGGCGAGGACGTGGCCGACGCCCGCGAGGCGATCATGGCCGACGTCGAGGGCAAGGGCGGCGTGTTCGGCACGACCCACGGCCTGCAGCGCAGCTTCGGCCGGGCCCGCTGCTACAACACGCCCCTGGCCGAGGCGAACATCATCGGCCGGGCCGTGGGGCAGGGCCTCCGGGGCCTGCGCCCCGCGCCCGAGATCCAGTTCTTCGACTACATCTGGCCCGCCATGCAGCAGATCCGCAGCGAGGCGGCCACGATCCGCTGGCGCTCCAACGGGGCGTTCACCTGCCCCATGGTCATGCGGGTCCCCATCGGC
>JBKPRS010000258.1:0-9544 GCA_046734695.1 Actinomycetota bacterium
CCCCCGGGCCTGGGAGGCGCCGGATCCCGCCGGGCGTTCATCGGCGTCGCCGCCGGGCTGGCGGCAGCCGGCGCCGTGGCGGCCGCGGGTGGCCGGGCCCTGCGCAGCCGCTTCAGCGCTGCCGAGTCCCGCGCCAACGTCTCCCTGCCCCGGCCGGCCCGCCCGCTCCCCCCGGTGCCGGCCGGGGCCGAGGTCGGCGTCGAGGGCGTCGCCCCCTTCGTCACCTCCAACGCCGACTTCTACCGGATCGACACCGCCCTGATCGTGCCCCAGGTCCGGGCCGAGGACTGGACGCTCACCGTCGGCGGCATGGTCGACGAGCCGTTCGAGCTGACCTTCGACGAGCTGTGTGACCTGGACCTGGTCGAGGCCGACATCACGCTCACGTGCGTCTCCAACCCCGTCGGCGGCGACCTGGTGGGCAACGCCCGCTGGCTGGGCGTGCCGGTGCGCGACCTGCTGGACCGGGCCGGGCCCCGGAGGGGCGCCGACCAGCTCGTCGGGCGCTCGGTCGACGGCTACACCTGCGGCTTCCCGCTGCCCGCCGTGTACGACCGGCCCTGCCTGGTGGCGGTGGGCATGAACGGCGAGCCGCTGCCGCTGCGCCACGGCTTCCCCGCCCGCCTGGTGACCCCGGGTGTCTACGGCTACGTGGGCTCGACCAAGTGGCTCACCGGCCTCGAGGTCACCACGTTCGACGCGTTCGACCAGTACTGGGTGCCGCGGGGCTACGCGGCCCAGGCGCCCATCAAGACCATGTCGCGCATCGACACGCCCCGCAGCCTGGAACGGGTCGCCGCGGGCCGGGTGGTCGTGGCCGGCACGGCCTGGGCCCAGACCCGGGGCATCGAGTCGGTCGAGCTGCGCATCGACGACGGACCGTTCCGCCCCGCCCAACTGGCCGAAGCCGTGAGCGACGACACCTGGCGCCAGTGGCGCTACGACTGGGACGCCACGCCCGGCCGCCACACGCTCACCGTCCGGGCCACCGACGGCACCGGCGGCCTGCAGGCGGAGCAGCGGGCGGAGATCCTCCCCGACGGCGCCAGCGGCTGGATGTCGCTCGTCGTCGTCGTCGACGAGCCCGGCGGGGGCCCGTCGTGACCTTCTCGACCCGCCGCCGCGGGCGAGCTGTTCCCTGCTCGACAGCAGCCGGGAACGGAGCGTGCCATCCCCATTCCATCCCCACTCCCCGGAGGAACCAAGCTATGACCCGATCCCGGATCGCGCGGGGCATCGCCGCCCTGTTCGCCCTGTCGCTGCTGGCTGCGGCCTGCTCCGACGGCGGCGACGACAACGCCCTCAGGCGGACCGACAACGAGGAGGCCGGCAGCGAGCAGGCCACTCCTGCGGCCGACTCGGCCTCGATCTGCGACGCCGACGGCCTGGTGGCCGCGGTCGAGGGCGGCCCCACCGAGGGCACCCTCGCCGGCATGACCGACGACCCGGTGGCCACCGCCGCGTCGAGCAACCCGGTGCTGACCACGCTGGTCACCGCCGTCGGCGACGCCGGCCTGGTCGACACCCTCAACTCGGCCGAGGCCCTCACCGTGTTCGCGCCGACGGACTGCGCGTTCGCTGCGCTCGACCCCGCCACGCTCAACGCGGCGCTGGCCGACCCCACCGGCCTGCTCACCCAGGTGCTCGGCTTCCACGTCGTGGTGGGCGAGCAGCTGTCGGCCGACGACCTGGCCACGATGACCGAGGTCCCGACCTTCACGGGCGCCGAGCTGCCGATCTCGGCCGACGGCGAGACCATCACGGTCGGCGGCGGCCAGGCCCACGTGGTCGTGCCCGACATCCACACGGCCAACGCCACCGTGCACCTCATCGACGCGGTGATGCTGCCCCCGCAGGGCTGATCTCCCCACCCACCACAACCCAAACCCAAACCCCACGCGTTCGGTGGCCGGGCCAACGAAGCCCCGGCCACCGTCGCGTCAGGTCTGCACTACTGCATCGAGAACGGCGGGTACTCGTCGACCAGCAGGAACACGTAGGCGTAGAAGCGCGTGCTCCAACGAATGATGCCGAGCATGAACTCCTGCAGCCCGCCCGACCACTGGCCGGTGAACAGCACGGTGAAGAACCCGCCGATCCACACGAAGAACCCCACGAACCAGAGCACCCCGAGCACGATGGCATGCGGGATCGCGAGGATCAGCCGGAAGGCCGTCGTCAGGCGGTTGCGGTCCTCCAGGTCCGGGGTCAGCTGGGTGCGCACCGCCGGGTAGTCGCCCGGATCCTGTGCGGTCGTCTCGAACGAGAACGGCGGGTACTCCTCGCGCATGAACAGGGCGTAGGCGTTCGTGCGGTTCGAGTACCGGAGGTAGAGCGAGATCAGGCCGGCCATGCCCTCGGGCAGCTTGCCCGTGAAGAGGATCACGAACCACGCGATGAAGGACACGATCTCGGCGACGGCCCCCAGAACGCCCAGTACGAGCAGGTGAGGGATGATGAGCAACCAGTGCACGAGCGGTCGCCAGTTGGCGATGTGCTCCGCCCGGTCTAGCTCGAAGGTGGCCGGATAGTTGACTGCAGCCGGATACGGCTGCGGCGGGACTGCAGCGTCCACGGGGGCGCCTCCTGTCACGAGCGCTTGGGATGTGCGCGTGACGGTACCCCCGGCTTCGCGGGCGCCGGGGGACCCGTAACTAAGCCTTCACGACTCCGACATCACTCCTGCACGAGCTCGATGAGCGTGCCGAAGGCGCCCTTGGGGTGGACGAAGGCCACCGTCGTGCCCCGGCTGCCGGGACGGGGGGCCTCGTCGATGACCCGGCCGCCCTGGGCCTTGACGGCCTCGAGCGCCTCGCCGCAGTCGGCCACCCGGTAGCCGACGTGGTGCAGGCCCTCGCCCTTGCGCTCGAGGTACTTGGCCACCGGCGAGTCCGGCCGGGTCGGGGTGAGCAGCTGGACGTAGCTGTCGGCCACCTTGAGCAGGGCTTCCTCCACGCCGTCGGACTCGACCACCTCGCGGTGGTCGACCTCGGCCCCGAAGGTGTCCCGGTAGTAGCCGATCGCGGCCTCGAGGTCGTGGACGGCGATGGCGACGTGGTCGATCTCGGTGAGCAGCACGGCGCAAATCTAGCCTTCGCCCTCGTGACGGTCCGAGTGGGGTTCTACGGCGCGGGGTTCATCACCCGCTACCACACCGCGCAGATGGCCCGCAGTGGCGTCGACCACGCCATCGTGGCCGTCCATGACCCGGACGCCGAGCGCGCCCGGGCGTTCGCCGACCAGCACGGCGCCGCGGTCGCCGGCGAGGAGGAGCTGGTGCGGGACGTGGACGCGGTCTACGTCTGCACCTGGACCACCGAGCACGCCCGCCTGGTCGAGCGGGCCGCGGCCGCGGGCGTGGCGGTGTTCTGCGAGAAGCCGCTGGCGCCGGACGCCGCCACGGTGGTCCGCATGGTCGAGGCGGTGGAGGCGGCCGGGGTCGTCAACCAGGTGGGCCTCGTGCTGCGGTACCTGCCGTCGTTCCGCTGGCTCCGCCACCTGGTCCAGGACCCGCGCGCGGGCGAGGTCCTCGCCGTCGTGTTCCGCGACGACCAGTTCATCCCCGACCAGGGCCTGTACAACTCGACGTGGCGCAACGACCACACCAAGGCGGGCCGGGGCACGCTGCTGGAGCACTCGATCCACGACGTGGACATCCTGCGCTGGATCTTCGGGCCGGTCGCCTCGGTGAGCGCCACCACCCGGGAGGTCCACGGCCATCACCGCATCGACGACGTCACCGTGGCCCGGCTGGCGTTCGCGGGCGGAGCCTCGGGCACCCTCACGTCGGTCTGGCACGACGTGCTGGAGCGGCCCAGCCTGCGCCGCGTCGAGGTGTTCTGCTCCCGGCTGTACGCGGCGCTGGAGGGCGACTTCGCGGGACCGGTGCGGTGGCGCTTCACCGGTGAGGACGAGGGCGTCCTCGAGGGCGACGACCTGGCCGTGGCGGTGGCGGAGGCGGGCGATACCGCCACCACCAACTCCGCCGGCGCCTTCCTGGCCGCGGTGCGGGACGGCACGGCGGCCAGCCCCTCGTTCGCCGAGGCGCTGCCCGCTCACCGGGTGGTCGACGCCCTGTACGCCTCGGCCGACGCCGGGGGCGCGGTGACGCCCGCGGAGTGAGCCGCCACACTGGGGGCCATGCCCCGGGTCGAGTCCACGGTCGTCGTGCCGCTTCCGCCCGAGCGGGCCTTCGCCCTTTCCCAGACCTACGGCGAGCTGCGCTACCGCTGGGACCCGTTCGTGCGCGAGCAGCGCCTGCTCGACGGCGCCACCGCCGCCGGCAAGGGCGTGCGCACGTGGACGAAGTCGCGACACCACCTCACGATGGTCTCGGAGTACGTCACGTTCCGCCCACCCACCCACGTGGGCATGCGCATGGTCACCGGCCCATGGTTCTTCCGCTCGTTCTCGGGCGGCTGGAACTTCTCCCCGGCCGAGGGCGGCGGCACCGAGGCCACCTGGCGCTACAACTTCACCATCCGCCCGGCCTGGCTGGCGCCGCTGGCCGACCGGGTCGGCCTCTGGCTGCTCGGCCGCGACATCGAACGCCGCGTGGCCGCCTTCGGCCGGGCCTGCGCCGACGACGAGATCGTGGCGGCCGTAAGCCCCTGAAGTTACTCTCGTCGATGTTACTATCATCAATGATACTAACATCAGTGATACTAACAGCAGTGATACCATCCCGGACGTGAGTGACCACTTCGTCGGCAGGCGCCACGACCTGGGCCGGCTCGACGAGCACCTGGCCGCGGTGGCCCGTTCCGGCCGGGGTCGCCTGCTGGCGTTGCAGGGCCGCCGCCAGGTCGGCAAGTCGACCTTGATCACCGAGTTCCTCCGCCGCCACCCTGACGTTCCCTCACTTTTCTTCACCGGGTCCCGTCAGGCGACGGCGCAGGACGACCTGGCCCTGTTCACGCTCGACGCCGCTCGGGAGGCGACGCTTCCCGGCGTCGACGCCCTGGCGGACGTGGCCGCCGCCACCTGGGAGGCGGCGCTCCGCCAGGTCGCCGGCCTGCTCCCCGAGGGCGGGCCCGCGGTCGTGGTGCTCGACGAGCTGCCCTGGCTGCTGGAGAACGACCCGGGCCTGGACGGCACGCTGCAGAAGCTGTGGGACACGGTGTTCGAGCACCGCCCGGTGCTGTTCGTGCTGGTCGGCTCGGACCTGTCGATGATGGAGGCCCTCGTCGGCCACCGCCGCCCGCTCTTCGGCCGGGTGACCAGCATGGTCGTGCGGCCGTTCGATCCCGCCGACACGGCCGCCATGCTCGGCGGGCCGGCCTCGGCCGCCGAGGCGTTCGACGCCTACATGGTCACCGGCGGCTACCCCCGCCTGCTCGCCGACCTGAGCGGCAAGCGCCTCACCACGTGGTTGCGCCGCCAGTTCACGGACGACACCAGCCCGCTGCTGGTCACCGGCGAGCGGATCGTGGCGGGCGAGTTCCCCGACCACCTGCAGGCCCGCCGCGTGCTCGAGGAGCTGAGCGCGGGCGAGCGCGGCTTCGCCGCCCTGGCCCAGGCCGTGGGCATCCGCCAGGCGTCGCTCAACCGGGCGCTGCAGACGCTGGGCGACAAGCGGATCGTGAGCCGGGAGCTACCCCTGGCTCCCGGTGCCCCCGACGCGCCCCGCTACCAGGTGGTGGACCACTACCTCCGGTTCTGGCTGCGCTTCTGCCGGCCGGCCCTGGCCGACGTGTCGCGGGGCCGGGGCGACCTCGCCCTCGACCGCTGGCGCGACGGCTGGTCCGCCTACCGGGGCCGGGCCGTCGAGATGGTGGTGCAGGAGGCGCTGGCCCGCCTGGCGGCCGACGATCCCCGCCTGGGCGGAGCCGGTGCGGTGGGCGGCTGGTGGAACCGGGTCAACCGGCCCGAGGTCGACCTCGTCGGCGCCGACCGGCGCGACCGCCCCCGCCGGGTGGCCTTCACCGGCACGGTCAAGTGGCGCGGCACGGTCCCCCTGGGCGACCGGGACGTGGCGGATCACCGCGCCGCGGTGGCGCTGGTCCCCGCCCTGGCGGGCGCTCCGGTGGTGGCGGTCGCCGCCACCCGCGTCACGGCCACGCAGGTCGACGCCGCGTACACGGCCGCCGACCTGCTCGAGGCCTGGTAGTCGCTCTCCGCCCCTACAGCTCGCCGCGGGCGTGGCGCTGGAAGAGGGTGATGCGGTCCTCGCCGATGGCCTCGCGCTTGGCCTGGTCGGTGACGCCCTGGCCGGCCTCGGGGGCCAGGCAGAGGACGCCGAGCTTGCCCTCGGCCTCGTTGCGGTGGACCGCTCGGGCGGCCTCGCCGACCTGCTCCAGGGGGTAGACCGCGGACATGACCGGCTGGATGGCGCCCCGGTCGATGAGCCGGTTCATGTCCCAGGCCTCCTGGTAGTTGGCGAAGTGGGACGACTTGATCGTCTTCAGCTTCATCCACAGGTGGCGGTTGTCGTACTCGATCATGAAGCCGCTGGTCGCCGCGCAGGTGACGACCGTGCCGCCCCGCTTGGCGATGAACACCGACGCGCCCATGGTGTTGCGGCCGGGGTGCTCGAACACGATGTCCGGGTCATCCCCGATCAGCGAGCGCACCTTCTTGCCCAGCCGGCGCCACTCGCCCTCGTCCTGGGTGTGCTCGTCGGACCAGAACTGGTAGCCCTCGGCCCGCCGGTCGATGACGTTCTCGCAGCCCATGGCGTTGAGCAGCTTGGCCCGGTCCGGGCTCGACACCACGCCCACCGGGGTGCCGCCCCCGTTGAGGACCAGCTGGGTGGCGTAGGCGCCGATCCCGCCGGTGGCGCCCCAGATGAACACGTTGTCGCCCTGCTTCATGCGGGCCGCGTGCCGCCCGACCAGCATGCGGTAGCTGGTCGAGGCACACAGGCCGTTGACCGCCGCCTCCTCCCAGGTCAGGTGGCTGGGCTTGGGCATGATCTGGTTGGCCTTGACGATGGCCAGGTCGGCCAGCCCGCCGAAGTTCGACTCGAAGCCCCAGATGCGCTGGTTGGCGGCCAGCATCGAGTCGTCGTGGGCCGACGGGTCCTGGTCGTCCACGAAGTTGCAGTGGACCACGACCCGGTCGCCCACGTTCCAGTTGCGCACCGCCGAGCCCTTCCGCAGGATCACCGCCGAGGCGTCGGACCCGACGACGTGGAAGTCCTGGGCATGGCGGGCGCCCCACACCGACTCGCGGCCCAGCCGGTCCAGGAACGCGAACGTGGACAGGGGCTCGAAGATCGAGGTCCACACAGTGTTGAAGTTGATCGAGCTGGCCATCACGGCCAGGTACACCTCGTCGGGCGCCAGCTCGGGCGTGGGCACGTCGCCGATGTGGAGCGACTTGCGCGGGTCCTTGTCCTCGGACGGCACGCCGTCCCACATCGTCTCCTCGGCGCGCAGCACATGGGCCGCGCGGTATGACTCGGGGATCGGTAGGGCGGCGAGCTCATCGCCCGAGGCGCCCCCCAGGATGGCCTCCAGGATCTCCTGCATGGCTGCTCAACCTACTTTCCGGTAATGGAGTGTCCCAAGAGCGGAGGCCCTGGTCGGGCGGTCTTGGAGGTGGGCATGCTCGCATCGCTAAGCTCCCCAGGGGCTGGGGCAGGACCGCGGAGAGCGGGCGCGGCGTGTGGCACGACCTATGCGATCCAAGCGACCTATGACAGAGACCGGCACAGTCAACGGGGGAAGCGATTGATGGCCAGCTCGACGTCGGCGGAGACCTCGGCCAACGGGGAGACCTCGACCAACGGGGACGACCCTGCCGAGGCACGGCCACCGGAGGACAGCCGCGGCCACCACCTCGAGATCTTCCTGATCAGCTTTGCCGCGCTGCTGCTGGAGATCAGCTACACGCGGGTGGTCTCGTTCAAGCTCTTCTACTACTACACGTACCTGGTCATCGGCCTGGCCCTGCTGGGCATCGGCAGCGGTGCCGTGCTGACCGTCATCTCGCCGCGGCTCCGGCGGGCCAGGACCGACACGATCCTCATGGTGGGCTGCCTGGCCGGCGCCGTCAGCGTCATCGTCGGGTATCTCGTCGTCGCCCGCATCTCGGTGTCGTCCCTGTCGATCTGGGACTACGGCACCAAGGACTCGGTGGTGAACTTCGCCGCCATCGTCGCGATCTGCCTGGCGCTGTTCGCGTCCTTCATCTGGATCGGCGTCATGATCTCGACGCTGTTCGGGCGCAAGACCGACGGCATCGGCAAGCTCTACTTCGCCGACCTGGTGGGCGCGGGCCTGGCCTGCGCCGTCGTGGTGTGGTTCATCTCCACGATCGGCCCGCCCCGCACGATCGCCCTGGCCGGGACCGTGCTGGCCGGCGTCGGCGTGTATGTGGCCGCCCGCACCCGGTCCCGGGGCCTGCCCGTCGGCGTGGTGCTCACCGGTGGCCTGGCCATCTGCGTCGTGGCCTCGGGCGTGCTGCCCGACGTGGTCCCGGACGTGCAGAAGGCCGAGGTCGGCGGGGCCGACTACTCGGCCTGGAGTCCCATCTTCCGCATCGACACCGCCATGCTCCCCAACGGGCTGCTGCTCAACCACGACGGCATGCTGGGCTCGGTCATCAAGCCCTGGGACGGCGACGTCGACAGCCTCGACAGCGACCTCTACAACTTCGACGGCGACCCGCGGGCCTACCCGTTCGCGGTGCTCGGCACCCCGCCCGAGCGGGTGATGATCATCGGCGCGGCCGGCGGCCACGAGGTCCTGGCCTCGCTGCACTTCCAGGCCGACAAGATCGACGCCATCGAGCTCAACCCGTTGACCTACAAGCTGGTCACCGACGTCTACGCCGACTTCGACGGTCACCTGGCCGACTACCCGGGCGTCAACTACCGCACCGGCGACGGGCGTTCGTACCTGGCCCGCACGGACAAGTCGTACCAGCTGATCTGGTACCCGGCGCCCGACAGCTACTCGGCCACCAACGCCGCCACCGCCGGGGCCTTCGTGCTGTCCGAGAGCTACCTCTACACCACCGAGACCGTGCGCGAGAGCCTCAAGCACCTCTCAGATGACGGCATCCTCGCCACCCAGTTCGGCGAGCTCGACTTCCAGAACAAGCCGAACCGCACGACCCGCTACGTCGCCACCGTCCGGGCCGCGCTGGAGGCCGAGGGCATCGACGACCCGGGCCGGCACGTGGTGGTGGCCACCTCGGGCAGCGGCGGCAACTCGGTGCTGTCGACCGTGCTGGTCAAGCGCGAGCCGTTCACCGACGAGGAGATCCAGGCCTTCAAGGACAAGGGGACCGAGATCGAGGGCAACACCCTGCGCTACGTCCCGGGCGAGCCCGAGGACAACAGCGTCACGAACGTGCTGACCCTGCCGAAGGCCGAGCAGCAGAAGTACCTCGACAGCTACCCCTACGACGTCGACGCCATCAGCGACAACGGGCCGTTCTTCTGGCACTTCGCCCGCTTCTCGGACGTGCTGCGCAACTACACCGACCCGATCAAGCTGGGGCAGGACCGGGAGGATGCGATCGGCGAGCGGGTCATCATCCTGCTGCTGGTCCTGGCGGCCACGCTGGCGGCGATCTTCCTGCTGCTGCCGTTCAT
>JBKPRS010000259.1:0-1607 GCA_046734695.1 Actinomycetota bacterium
CCGCCTGGACACCCTGCTGATCGACGAGGTCGCCGCCGGGTTGTCCCCCGACCAGCGCGAGCAGGCGGTCGACGAGCTGCTCGAGCTGGGCGGCGCCGTCGACGGGCTCCTGGCCCAGCAGATCGAGCTCGACATCGATGCCCTCCAGGCGGCCACGGGCCGCACGTTCGCCGACTTGGAGCGTGAGGAGATCCGCCGCCACCAACAGCGCGCTTACCGCTGGACCTTCCTCGTCTCCGGCCTCGAACATCCGAACTTCGTCGCCATCGTCGACCAGGTCACAGCGGGCGGCACCGCCAAACTCGCCGCGGCCGCCACGGCATTGTCCGCCTGATGACGGGGGCCGCGCGCCCTTCCGGGGGCGCGGTCCCCCACGTCGCGTAGCGCGATACCTTCGAGGACGCAGGGCAGACATCCTGCTCCAAGGGGGATCCGCACGTGACGGATGCTCGGGCGGGACCGGCGGTGGCGGACGGCCGGGCCGACGATCCGATCGCTGAACAGCGTGAGCCGCCGGTAGCTCGCGGTCGTGCCCACCCGACCGGTCGCGACGGTGCGGCCGCGGCGCTCGTGCTGCTGGCCGCACTGGCGATCGGCCTGCTGCGCCAGGGCGCCGCCTTCACGGCCGGCCAGGTGGCCGTGGGCCTGTTCCTGGCCGCGGCCCTGCTCCTGGCCCTCGACGGGCAACCGGGGGCCGACCTTCGCCGGCCCCCGGTTCCGGCGCTGCTCGGCCTGGGGGCCTGGGCGCTGCTGGACGCCGCGCTCCATGACTCGCCCGGTCGAGGCGTGGCGCCCGCGCTGCTGGTCGCCGGCCTCGTCGGAGTGTTCGCCGTGTGCCGCCGGCTGCCCGATGCCGGCCGGCAGATCCTGCTGTACGGGATCATCGCGACGGCTCTCGTCGTGGCCGCGACGGGCTGGCTGGGGCTCGCGTTCCAGATCACGCCGTGGCGCTGGGATGCGCAGGGGGTGTGGCGGGCCTCGTCCACGCTGACCTACCCGAACGCCACGGCAGCCGTCCTGGTGATGGTCGCCCTGCTCGTCCTGGCCCTGTCGACCGAGCGCAGGCGCTCCCTGCCGCTGGGACTGGCGGCCACCGCGCTGCTGATCGGGGCGGGGGCGACGGGAAGTCGTGCCGGGCTGGTGGCACTGCTCGCGGGGGGCCTCGTCCTCGTCGCGCTCGCGGGGCCTCGCGCGGTGACGCGGGCCTCGATCGGGCCGGTGCTGGGTGCCGCCGTGGCGTTGGCCGGACTGGTGCCGTCGATGGGGACCCCCGGCGGGACGTCGCCGGTCTGGGCCGCCGCCGGACTGCTCGCCGGTCTCACCATCGGCGGCGGGCTGACCTACGTCGGCCCGCGAGGGGCCGTCTCCCTGGTCGCCGGGGCCTGCCTGTGCGGCGTGCTCGCGGTCCTCACCTTCGGCACCGATCGCCTGGAGAGCGCCGCCGACCACGTCGCCGACGTCCGGCTCACCCTCGAGTCACCCGAACGGTTCGAGGCCACCCGGGTCGCCTTCCACACCTTCGCCGACCAGCCGCTCACCGGCGGGGGCCCGGGCCTGGTCGAGTGGCGCTGGGGTCATGCGAACGGATCCTCGACGACGGTCCGCTA
>JBKPRS010000260.1:0-3331 GCA_046734695.1 Actinomycetota bacterium
GGTGCGCGCACGGCCCCGAACCTAACCCCGGCCGCCCGCGATCCCCGGCTGGTTTTCGCCTGCGGTACAACGGGGGGCCGACCCACGCCGGAGGTACCGATGACGACCCTGCCCGACAGGCCCAACACCGCGCTGCTGGTCATCGACGTCCAGAACGGGATCATGGCCCAGACGCTGAACCGCGACGGCGTCGTCGCCACGATCGCCGGCCTGGTGGAGCGGGCCCGGGCCGAGGACGTGCCCGTGGTGTGGGTGCAGCACGCCAACGACGAGTTCCCCCGAGGCAGCGAGAGCTGGCAGTACGTGCCGGAGATGGACATGCGGGAGGACGACGCGCTGGTCCACAAGTGCTACGGCGACTCGTTCGAGGACACCGACCTGGCGGAGGTGCTCGCCGACCGGGCGGTCGGCCGCCTCATCGTGACCGGCGCCCAGAGCGACGCCTGCGTGCGTGCCACCCTCCACGGGGCGCTGGTGCGCGGCTACGACACGATCCTCGTCGCCGACGCCCACACCTGTGAGGACCTCAGCGAGTGGGGCGCCCCGCCGCCGGACGTCGTCATCGCCTTCACCAACATCTACTGGGGGGAGACGGCCGCGCCCGGCCGCGAGGCCGGCACCGTCGACGCCGCGGACGTGAGCTTCGCGGCGACCTGAAAAAGACCTGCACAGGGTGGTTACCGGTAGGACACTTTCCGTGGAGCCCGGCTCGCGCCTAGTGTGAGAGCGCTTCCACAACACGGCAGGCACGCACGACATGGAGGAGGGGCCATGAAGAGCGACAACGCAGCCCGTTGGCGGCTGGGGAGGCTGGGGAGCCTGATGGCGATGGTGGCGCTGCTCGTGGTGGCGGGCGCGGCGCCGGCCTCGGCGGCGCCGGCCGCGACCGGCGGGCTCTACGTGCCCAAGCCGAACCACGGCGCCCGCCAGCAGATCGAGGCCCTCACCGCGCAGGGCGACCTGGCGGGCGCGGCCGCCATCCAGGCCATGATCGACACGCCCCAGGCGGTCTGGTTCACCCAGGGGACGCCCAGCTCGGTGCGCCAGGACGTCCGCCACGTCGTGAAGAACGCCGAGGCCAAGGGCACCACCCCCGTGCTGGTGGCCTACAACATCCCCTTCCGGGACTGCGCGCAGTTCTCGGCCGGCGGGGCGACCAACGCCGCCGAGTACGAGGCCTGGATCGACGGCTTCGCGTCGGGCATCGGCAACCGGCCCGCCATCGTGATCCTCGAGCCCGACGGGCTGGGCATCATCCCGTGGTACGACCCCTACGGCAGCGCCGACGGGTCCAACACGCTGGAGTGGTGCCAGCCGGCCGAGGCCGATCCGGCGACCGCGGCGTCGGACCGCTTCGCCATGATGAACCACGCCGTCGGCGTCCTCGGGGCGCTGCCCAACGTCACGACCTACCTCGACGGCACCCACAGCGCGTGGCTCGGCAACGGCGACATCGCCCAGCGCCTGGTGCAGGCGGGCGTGGCCGGCGCCGACGGCTTCTACCTCAACGTGTCGAACTACCAGTTCACGCCCAACCTCGTGCAGTACGGCCGGTGGATCTCGTCCTGCGTCACCTACGCCACCGAGATCGTGCCGGGCGACTACGTGAACTGCCCCAACCAGTACTGGAACGGCGGCCCGCACCCGGCCAAGATCGCCGACCTGCTGGGGGAGTGGACGGGCGTGGCGCTGAGCAACTTCGGCGTGTGGAGCGACGACTCCGACGACCCGACGCTCAACACGTCGGGCATCAACCTGCGCTACGAGAACATGCTGGGCGGCATGGCGCCGGACACCCACTACGTGATCGACACGAGCCGCAACGCCAACGGCCCGTGGCACCCGCCCGCCTATCCCGACCCCCAGGACTGGTGCAACCCGCCCGGCCGGGGCACGGGCCTGGCCCCGGCGCTGGCCCCCGGTGAGCCGCTGGTCGACGCCTACCTGTGGGTGAAGATCCCGGGCGAGTCCGACGGCGAGTGCACCCGCGGCCTCGGCCCGGCCGGCGAGACGGTCGACCCCGAGTGGGCCCGGATCGACCCGGGGGCAGGGGACTGGTTCCCGGAGGCAGCTCTGGAGCTGGCAACCAACGCCTCACCGTGACCGCGGCGGGTCCGGTGATCGGCGGGTCCGGACAGGTCACCACCTTCAGACGGAGAAGGCGGTGACCTTGTCCGGGCGTACCCGCACGACGAGGCGGACGACGTCCTCGGGCTCGGGCTCCGGGGTCGCGTCCGGGCCCAGGTAGCGCTGGGTCAGGCGGGCCGGCAGCTCGCGCCCGCTGTCCACCTCCAGCTCGGCCGTGCCGCGGATGTCGATGGCGCGGTAGGGGTTGGCCAGGTCGTAGACGGTGAGGCTGACCCTCGGGTCCCGCTCCAGGTTGCGGGCCTTGGCCCGGTGGCCGGCGGTCGAGAACAGCACGGTGTCGCCGTCGCGGACATACCAGACGGTGGACGTGTGCGGGCTCCCGTCCCGGTCGAGCGTCGCCACGACGGCGAAGTTCTCGCCGTCGAGCACCTGGCGGGCGGTGTCGTCGAAGGAGACAGCCATGCGGCAGTCTGCCGGGGGATCGGCCGTCAACCGACGGCGGCCACCCCCACGTCCGGGTTGTCCGTGAAAAAGCCGTCCAGGCCGGCGGCCGTGAAGGTCCGGAGCTCGCCCACCAGGTCGCCGACCGCGTTGGGGTCGCTGCTGCTGCGGAACTGGGCGGGCAGGAACTGGTTCTCCCGGCGGAACGTCCAGGCGTGCACGATCAGGCCCTGGTGGTGGGCGTCGGCGATCACCGGGCTCGGCGTGGTCAGGGCGCCGGAAGCGTCCCGCGGGATGAGCCGGTCCTTGCAGGCGCCGATCCCGTCCGCGTAGCGGTCGACGAACTTGAGCCCGTCCGGCGTGATCAGGTCGGCGTAGGTGCGGGGATCGCCGGCCACCCGGAAGTCCCACGGGGCACCCGAGCAGTCCACCAGCTGGATCAGCCGCACTTTCGTCATGTGGTTGAGCTGGCGGAGGTTGCCGACCTCGAAGCTCTGGATGAACACCGGATCGCGCCTGCCGCTGAAGCCGTTGGCGTCCAGCGTGGCGACCAGGGGCTCCTCCAGGGACAGGCCGATGCTGTCGAAGTAGGACGGGTGCTTGGTCTCCGGGTAGATGCCTACGGGCCGGCCGTCGCAGGTGGTCGAGCGGCGGGCCAGGTCGATCACCTGCTGGAAGCTCGGGATCGGGAACTGGCCGTCGAACGCGGTGTTGGCCGGCCGTACCAGCGGCAGCCGCTCCCTGGCCCGCAGCGTCTCCAGCTCGGCGAAGGTGAAGTCCTCGGTGAACCAGCCGGTGATGG
>JBKPRS010000261.1:0-12817 GCA_046734695.1 Actinomycetota bacterium
GTCCGACCTGTCCGGGGTCGAGGTGCGCCGGCGGCGGGTGATCGTGTTGTTGTGCATGGCGATCGCCACGGCCTCGGGGGTGCTGCTGGCCGTGGCGGGGGTGTCGATGGTGCGCAACAGCACGGTGGGCCGGTACGAGCAGGCGCTCGGGCCCGGCGAGCCGGGATACCAGGCGCTGGTCGTGCCGACGCCGACCATGGCCGTCGTGCACCGGGGCGCCGATGGCACGCTGGCGGGCGTCAGCCTCCTGGCCCTGGAACCGGGGGACCAGGGTGGCTCGGTCGTGGTGGTGCCGCCGTCCCTGGTGGCCCAGACGGATCCCGGCGTCACCACCACCCTGGCCGACGTCTACGCCACCGACGGCGCCGCCGGGGTCACCTCGGCGCTGGGCCGGGTGGTGGCCGTGGCCATCGGCGACCGGGTGGAGGTGGACGACGGCGACTGGGCCCGCCTGGTCGGGCCCGTGGGGCCGGTCGAGTTCACGCTGGACAACGCGGTCACGGGCTGGCCCGCCGGCCCCGTGCACCTCGAACCGGCCGATGTCGGGCGCTTCCTGTCCGCACTCGATCCCGACGAGACCGACCTCGACCGGCTCGAGCGCCAGGAGCAGTTCTGGACGGCCTGGCTGCAGCAGGTGTCCCAGGGCGGCGAGGACGCGGTGCCCGGCGATTCCGAGGTGGGCGTGGGGCGCTTCCTGCGGGGCATCGCAGCCGAGACCGTGCTCACCCAGGCGCTGCCGGTGGAGCGGGACGACCAGGCCGACGGGCTGCACCTGCGGCCCAACGCCCCGCGGGTGGCGAGCCTGCTGTCCCAGGCCGTGCCGTTCCCCACCGGTCCGGAGGCGGGCTCCCGCATCAGGGTGAGGCTGCTGAACGGCACGGACGACCGGGCGCTCACCACCGAGGCAGCCACGTTCCTGGTCGGCGGCGGGGCCGAGGTCGACATCGTCGGCAACGCCACCAGCTTCGACGTGCCCGAGACCACGGTGGGGTACTCGAGCGGCGGAGACCGACAGGTTCTGGCAGGGTGGATAGCCGGGGTCCTCAAGACGCAGAACATCGAGGAGCTACCCCCGGCCGAAGATGAGATCGACGTGACCGTGATCCTGGGTAACGATGCCAGGGACCTGATCGGGAGGTGAGGGGCAACTGACTGGACGGAACGACCGAGCGGCCGCCCGCGAGCTGGCCATCGTGGCGGCGCGGGCCGCCGACGCCAAGGGGGCACGCGACGTCGTGATCCTCGAGGTGGGGGATGTGCTGGTGGTGGCGGACGAGTTCGTGATCGCGTCAGCCCCCAACGACCGCCTGGTCCGGGCGATCGTCGATGACGTCGAGCGCCAGGTCGGCGAGGCGGGCTTCGGCAAGCCGCTGCGGGTCGAGGGCCTGGACGACCGCCACTGGGTGCTCATGGACTACGGCGACGTCGTGGTCCACGTGTTCCTCGACGAGACCCGCGAGTACTACGAGCTCGAGCGTCTCTGGAGCGACGTCCCCCGTCTCGCGTGGGCCGAGCGGGCCGCGTCCCCAGGGTGAAGAAGTAGCCGAAAAGGTCCATCGGCTAGCGGTGTGAGTGGAGCCGACGCGGATCGAACGCGCTACCCCGTCCATGCCATGGACGTGCTCTACCAATTGAGCTACGGCCCCTTGGGGAGAGATCACCCTAGCAGGTGGCGTCAGGCGCTCAACTCACGACGAAGTTGACCAGACGGCCCGGAACGGCCACCACCTTGCGGACCGTCCGGCCGGCCAGCAGGGCCGCCACCCGCTCGTCGGCGCGGGCCGCGGCCTCGACCGCGGCGGCGTCCGCGTCCGCCGGCACGACCACCCTGCCGCGCAGCTTGCCGTTGACCTGGACCGGGATCTCCACCGTCTCGTCCACCAGCAGCGCCGGGTCGGCCTCGGGGAACGGCTCGGTGGCCAGCGAGTCCCGGTGGCCCAGCCGGGCCCACAGCTCCTCGCTTGCGTGCGGGGCCAGGGGCGCCAGCATCAGCACCAGCGATTCGGCCACGTCCCGGGGCACGCCGCCGTCGGGGTAGCGGGCGGTCAGGTGGTTGTTCAGCTCGGTGATCTTGGCGATCGAGGTGTTGAAGCGCAGCTTCTCCATCCCGTCGCGCACCGAGTCGATCGTGCGGTGCAGGACCCGCAGGGTGTCCCCGTCGGGCTCGCTGTCGGAGACGGTGGGTGCGCCGGTGTCCTCGTCCAGGATGTTGCGCCAGATGCGCTGCAGCAGCCGGTACACGCCGACCACGGCCTTGGTCTCCCAGGGACGGCTCTGGTCCAGCGGCCCGGTGAACATCTCGTACAGGCGCAGGGTGTCGGCCCCGTAGCTCTCGTACATCTCGTCGGGCGTCACCGAGTTGCGCAGGCTCTTGCCCATCTTCCCGGACTGGCGGGTGACCGGCTCGCCATCCAGCCAGAAGGCACCGTCGTGCTCGGTGACCTCGTGGGCGTCGACGTACTGGCCCCGGCGGTCGGTGTAGGCCGCGGCCTGGATCATGCCCTGGTTGAACAGGCGCCGGAACGGCTCGCAGGACGAGACGTGGCCCAGGTCGAACAGGACCTTGTGCCAGAACCGGGCGTACAGCAGGTGGAGGACCGCATGCTCGGCGCCGCCCACGTACAGGTCGACGCCGCCGGTGTCGTCCGGCGTGCGCGGTCCCATCCAGTACCGCTCGTTCTCCGGGTCGACCAGCACCTTGTCGTTGTCGGGATCCAGGTAGCGCAGCTCGTACCAGCACGAGCCGGCCCACTGGGGCATGGTGTTGGTCTCGCGCCGGTAGGTCTTGGTGCCCTCGCCCAGGTCCAGGGTGACCTCGACCCAGTCCGTGGCCCGGGCCAGCGGGGGCATGGGCTCGGAGGTCTCGTCGTCGTCGGCGAAGGTGACGGGGGAGTAGTCCTCGATGTGCGGCAGCTCGACCGGCAGCATCTCCTCGGGCAGCGCCCGGGGCAGGCCGTCGTCGGGGTCGTAGACGATCGGGAACGGCTCGCCCCAGAACCGCTGGCGGGAGAACAGCCAGTCCCGCAGCTTGGTGGTGACGGTGCCCGCGCCCAGGCCCTTGGCCTCCAGCCAGCCGATGATGACGTGCTTGGCTTCGGCCACGTCCAGGCCGTCCAGGCTGACCTCGTCGTTGGCGCTGTTGATGGCCGGGCCGTCGCCCGTGTAGGCCTTGCCGTCGAAGGACGCGGGCGGCTGCACCGTGCGCACGATGGGCAGGCCGAAGATCTCGGCGAACTCCCAGTCCCGCTCGTCCTGGCCGGGCACGGCCATGATGGCGCCGGTGCCGTAGCCCATCAGCACGTAGTCGGCGATGAAGACGGGGATCGGCTCGCCGTTGACGGGGTTGGTGGCGTAGCTGCCCAGGAAGACGCCGGTCTTCTCCCGGGACTCGATCTGGCGCTCGACGTCGGAGCGGGACGCGGCCTGGCGCCGGTAGGCGGCCACGGCCTCCGCGGGCGTGGCGTGCCCACCGGTCCACCCCGGCGGGGTGCCGTCGGGCCAGCCGGCGGTCGTCAACCCGTCGACCAGGGGATGCTCCGGCGCCAGGACCATGTAAGTGGCGCCGAACGTCGTGTCCGGCCGGGTCGTGAACACCTCGATCCCGGGCCCGCCGGCGGCCGGGGTCGGGAAGGTGATGCGGGCGCCCTCGGACCGGCCGATCCAGTTGCGCTGCATCAGCTTGATCGGCTCGGGCCAGTCCAGGCGCTCCAGGTCGTCCAGCAGCCGGTCGGCGTAGGCCGTGATGCGCATCATCCACTGCTGCAGCGGCCGCCGGAACACCGGGAAGTTGCCGCGGTCGCTGCGCCCCTCGGCCGTGACCTCCTCGTTGGCCAGGACGGTCCCCAGGCCGGGGCACCAGTTGACCATGGCCTCGGTGCGGTAGGTCAGGCGGTGGTTGTCGACCACCTGCCGCCGCTCGGTGGGGGACAGCTCGGCCCACGGCCGGCCGCTTGGGTTGGTGCCCTCGGCCGGCTCCCGGGTGCCCGCCTCCAGCTCGGCTTCCAGGTCGGCGATGGGGCGGGCGCGGTCGGCGTCGGGGTCGTACCAGGACTTGTAGATCTGCAGGAAGATCCACTGGGTCCAGCGGTAGTAGGCGACGTCCATGGTGGAGATGGACCGGCGCGGATCGTGCGCCAGGCCCAGGCGCCGTAACTGGCGACGCATGGTGGCGATGTTGCGCTCGGTGGTGACCCGTGGGTGCTGGCCGGTCTGCACCGCGTACTGCTCGGCCGGTAACCCGAACGCGTCGTAGCCCATCGTGTGGACCACGTTGTGCCCGGTCATCCGCTGGTAGCGGGCGTACACGTCGGTGCCGATGTAGCCCAGCGGGTGCCCTACGTGCAGGCCGTCGCCGCTGGGGTAGGGGAACATGTCCAGGATGTAGAGGTGCGGCGCGTCGGCCACCTTGTCGAACCCGGCGCGCAGGTCGCCCACGGGGTTGGGGGCGTTGAACGTGCCCTCGCGCTCCCAGCGGTCCTGCCACGCAGTCTCGATCTGCCCCGCGAGCTCGGCCGTGTAGCGGTGCGGGGGCGTATCGGTGCTGGTCGGCGCGTCTTCGGCCATGACTGCGAAGGGTACCGGCCCGGCGACGGTCCCCTGGAAGTCATTCCGACAGACGCGCGACAGAAGCGTTGCGATGTGTAACCCCAGCGTTCACCGGTAAGTCCGATCAGTGATGCCTACGCTCCTCCGCCGCCTGGAGCGCGCCGCGCAGCGCGACGCCACCGTCACGTTCGTCGTCGGAGGCGAGGAGGACGTCGTGCCCTGGCGCGAGCTCCACGCGCAGGCCAAGGGCTATGCCGCCGCCCTCCAGGCCCAGGGCGTCCGGCCCGGCGACCACGTGGCCCTCCTGTCGCCGACCACGCGGGAGCTGGTCACCGCCATCCAGGCCACCTGGCTGGTCGGAGCGGTCATCGTGGTGCTGCCGTTGCCGATGCGCCTGTCCACCATCGAGGAGTTCGTCACCCAGACCCGCCAGCGCATGCGCAACGCCCGGGCCAAGGTGTGCGTGATCGATCCCGAGCTGGCCGCGTTCGTGAAGCCCGAGCCGGGCGATCCGCCCATGGTGGGCGTCGCCGAGCTGGCCGCTGGCGACGCCACGGCCTACAAGCGTCCGCCTGACGACCCCGACCGGCTGGTGATCCTGCAGTTCACCAGCGGCTCGACCTCGGACCCCAAGGGCGTGATGCTGCCGGACCGGGTGCTGCGGGCCAACCTCGACGCCATCGCGGTGGCGGCCAAGCTCGACCCGGACGACGACGTCCTTGTGTCCTGGCTGCCGCTGTACCACGACATGGGCCTGGTGGGCCTGCTCACGCTGCCCATGTCCACCGGCACCGCGCTGGTCCTGGGAGCGCCGCAGGACTTCACGTCCCGGCCCGCCCGCTGGATGGACTGGCTGTCCACCTACGGCGGCACGGCGACCGCGGGCCCGAACTTCAGCTACGTGCTGGCCACCCGGGCGCTGCAGCGCTCCGAGCAGCTCGACCTGTCCCGGCTGCGGATCGCCCTCAACGGCGCCGAGCCCATCGACCCCGACCAGGTGGAGGCGTTCATCGAGGCCGGACGGCGCCACGGCCTGCGCCCCGAGGCTGTGTTCCCGGCCTTCGGCATGGCCGAGGTGGCCATCGCCGGCACGTTCCCCGAGCCGGGGACCGGCATGGTGATCGACTGCGTCGACCGCCGGGTGCTGGAGGCCGAGCGCTACGCCGCGCCGGTGGCGCCGGGAACCGACGGCAGCCGCCGCCTGGCGCTGCTGGGCCGCCCGGTCCCCGGCCTGGAGATCCGCATCGTGGACCCCGAGTCCGGGGGCCCGCTGCGCGACCGCGAGGTCGGTGAGCTGGAGATCCGCGGCACGTCGGTCACGCCCGGCTACTACCGCCGCGCCGACGCCAACGCCAACCTGTTCCACGACGGCTGGCTGCGGACCGGAGACCTGGCCTACACGCTGGACGGCCAGCTGGTGGTGTGCGGCCGCATCAAGGACGTGATCATCGTGGGCGGGCGCAACGTGTTCCCCGAGGACGTCGAGCGGGCCGTGGGGTCCCTGGACGGCGTCCGGGCCGGCAACGTCATCGCCTTCGGCGTGGACGGCGAGCGGGGCCGGGAGTCACTGGTGGTGGTGGCCGAGTCCAAGGCCGAGGACTTCGCCCTGGTGCGCAAGACGGTGGCCGAGCGGGTGCGCGACGTCGTGGGCGTCCCCGCCAAGGCGATCGTGCTGGTGGCCCCGGGCACGCTGCCCAAGACCAGCTCCGGGAAGCTGCAGCGCTCGCTGTGCCGCCGCCGCTACCACGACGACCAGCTGGACCTCGTCGGCGCCTGAGCGCCGCTCGTCAGCCCGCGTCCGTCACGCAGCCTTGATGGCTTCTATGACGCCGTCCCACTGACCGCTCTCGGTCTGGTACGGCGTGTAGAAGCTGAGCCGGCTGACCACGTCGGCCCACCGGTCCACCAGGGCCGGACCGATCTCGTCCAGCGGGGCCACGACGGCGAACGCCTCCAGCATGTCCTGGTCGATGAGGGTGCCCATCTCGGCCCAGCGACCCTCCTTGGACATGCGGTTGAGCTCGTCCTGCAGGTCGCCCCAGCCGTGCAGCTCCAGCACCTTGCGGTACGCGGGGGTCGATCCGTAGAACGCGATCTGGCCCTTGACCCCGGTCGCCGCGGCCGCCATCTCGGCCTCGTCCCGCCCGGTCACGACGAACAGCGGGCCCGAGATCTCGAAGCCCTCCATCGTCTTGCCCGCCTTGGCCCGGCCCTTCTCGAGCGCGGGGATGGTGACCTCGTCGATGTAGCGCCGGGTGGTGAACCCGTGGCAGATGAACCCGTCGGCCACCTCGCCCGCCACCTCGGTCATCAGCTCGCCCACGCCGGCCAGGAAGATGCGGGCGTCGCCGTGGGGGTTGGGGCCCGGGTTGAAGAAGGGGGTCATCAGCGTGTGCTGGTAGAAGTCGCCCCGGAAGTCGAGCTTGGAGCCGGTGTTCCAGCAGTCCCAGATGGCCCGGATGGCCAGGATCATCTCCCGCATGCGGGGCGCGGGATGCGACCACGGCATGGAGAACCGCCGGGTGATGTGGGCCTTGATCTGGCTGCCCAGGCCGAGGATGAAGCGACCCTCGGACGCGGCCTGCAGGTCCCACGAGGTCTGGGCCAGCGTCATGGGGTTGCGGGCGAAGGCGACCGCGATGGCGGTGCCCAGGTCGACCCGCTCGGTGCCCTGGGCGGCCAGCAGCAGGGGGAGGAACGGGTCGTGCGCGGTCTCGGCGAACCAGATGCCGTCGTAGCCGCGCTCCTCCTGGCGGGCCGCGTCACGCGCCGCGCTGTCGAAGCCACCCCTGATGCCACCGTCGATCTTCATGGTCCGAAGCTAGCGCGGCGCCACCTGGCCGGCTTGACCGCACGGTCAAGCATCTCAGGTGTCGTCGCGCTGATCCCGGAGGAACTGCTCCAGCTCGGCCATGAGCTCGTCGCCGCTGGGCAGGTCGGAGGCGTTGAACGGGACCTCGGCCGCGGGCTCGACGCTCTCCCACGCCGTCTCCAGCTGGCGCAGCATGGCCGCGTGCTCGGAGTTCTGGGCGATGAGCTCGTCGAGGCGGTCCCGGGTGGCCTGGGCGAGGGAGGGCAGGTCGCCCACGGGCAGGGACAGCTCGCCCACCCGGGCCAGCGCCTCGACCAGCGCGAGGCTGCCGGCCGGGAACGGCATCGTGGCCGGGACGTAGTGGGGGATCTGGGCCCACAGCCCGAGCGACGGCACGCCCCGCTCGTCGCAGCCCTGCTCGACCGCGGCCTGGATGCCGGCGGGGAAGTCCAGCGAGGCCCGCAGGAAGCCCCACTCGGCCAGGCTCGCCGTCGATGCGGTGCAGGCCACGCGGGGCGGCTTGGTGTGGGGCGCGGCGAACGGGTAGGCGCCGAGGCCCACGCACATGCGCACGCCGAAGTCCAGGGCGAGCGAGACGACCTCGTCGGTGAACTGGTGCCACAGCCGGTCCGGCTCGGCTCCCACCAGGAGCAGCATCTCGTTGCCGTCGTTGTCCGTGGTGGCCCGCAGCTCCAGCGACGGCCAGGTCAGGCCGCGCAGCACCCCGTCGACCAGGTGGGCGATGGGCCGGCGGGCCCGGTAGTCGAGCAGCTCGTCGGTGGAGAAACGCGCCACGGTGACCGTGTCGAGCTGGTCGCACAGCACCTCGGCGGCCCCAGCTGCCGCCATGCGCGCGTCGATCCAGCCGTCGAGCGCGAGGACGAGGAGCGGGTCGTCGAGGTCGGGTTGTTCGATCAGCTCGTACAGCGCCATGGGGCCTTCGTCGTCTCGTGCGGCTGGTGGGCGGCTTGTCGGTGGTGCGGCGGTGGTCGGTCAGGCGGCGGGCAGGTCCTCGATGGCGGCCTGCGCCTGCCGTGCCAGCATCTCGACCTGAGCGGCAAATCCCTCGAATCCGGCGGCGTCGCCCATGGCGCCTCCCTTGTAGCGGGCGTACACGCCCTCCAGGATGCAGGCGAGCTTCCAATACCCGAACGCCCGGTAGTACTCGACCGAGCTGACGTCCCGGCCCGACGCCGCGGCGTACATCGCGATCAGCTCGGCCCTGGTGGGGAACCCCTCCAGCCCGGTGGACGCCTCCATCAGCGCCGACCGCGCGTCGCCCGCCTCGTTCCAGTAGACGAGCAGCAGGCCCACGTCCGCCAGCGGATCGCCGAGCGTGCACAGCTCCCAGTCGAGGACCGCCCGGATGGTCCCGTCCGGGCCCAGGATGCAGTTGTCGAGCCGGTAGTCGCCGTGGACGATGGCCGCGGGGCCCTGCTCCGGGATGCGGGCCGCCAGCGCTTCGTGGACCTCGTCCACGATGGGCAGCTCGCGGGTCTTGGAGTTCTCCCACTGCGAGTACCAGCGCTTGAGCTGGCGCTGGATGTACCCCTCGGTGCGGCCCAGGTCGCCGAGGCCGACGGCCGCGGGCTCGACCGCATGGATCCGGGCCAGGACCTCGGCCAGCTGCCGGCCGGCGTTGGCCCGGGCCGTGGGATCGAGCCGCCGGGACGCCTCCGCGTTGCGGGCGATCAGGCCGTCCACGAAGCCCATGACGTAGAACGGCGCCCCGTTGACGTCCTCGTCCGTGCAGAGCCCGATGGTCGGGGCGACCGGCACGTCGGTGGGGGCGAGGGCGGAGATGATGCGGTGCTCACGGCCCATGTCGTGGGCGGTGGCCAGCACCTGGCCCAGCGGCGGGCGCCGCAGCACCCAGGCGTGGTCGGCGGCGTCGGTCACCCGGAAGGTCAGGTTCGAGCGCCCCCCGGCGATCAGCTCGAAGTCCAGGGGTGGCTCGACCTCCGGCGCGTGCGCCTGGAACCACTCGGTGACCCGGGGGACGTCGACCCCGCGGGGGCCCTCGGCGGTGTCGGCGCTGTCGGCGGTTGGCGCGTCGGTCATCGAGGGATCACCGTAGAGGCTATGGGCCCTCGGCCGCCCGGAGGCGAGGCGGTGGGTCGTCGATAGCCTGGTTAGGGATGAGCACCGACGTCACCGACGCCACCTTCCAGTCCGATGTGATCGAGCGTTCCTCCCAGGTCCCGGTCGTGGTCGACCTGTGGGCCCCGTGGTGCGGCCCCTGCCGCACGCTCGGGCCGATCCTCGAGGACGTGGTCGACGCCACGGATGGCGCCGTCGAGCTGGTCAAGATCAACGTGGACGAGAACCCCCAGGTCTCGGCCGCCTTCCAGGTCCAGAGCATCCCCGCGGTGTACGCCCTGGTGGACGGCAAGGTGGTCGACGGGTTCCTCGGCGCCCAGCCCGCCCCGCGGGTCCAGGAGTTCGTCTCCGGCCTGCAGCCGTCCGAGTCGGACAAGGCCCTGTCGGCCCTCCTGGCCGCCGGGGACGAGGCCTCGCTGCGCCAGGTCCTGGAGCTGCAGCCCGACCACCACGACGCCATCGTCGCCCTGGCGGAGCTGCTGGCGACCCGCCGCGAAGACGGCGACACCGACGAAGCCCTGGCCCTGCTCGGCCGCATCCCCGAGACCGCCGAGACGCGCCGTGTCGCCGCCCTGGCCCGCACCGGCGCCACCGACGGCGAGTCCTCGGGCGACGAGATCACCGCCAAGCTCGACGACCTGCTCGACCAGGTCAAGGTCGACGACGCGGCCCGCCAGGAGTACGTCGACCTCCTCGAGGTCCTCGGCAGCGACGACCCCCGCACCGCCGACTACCGCAAGCGCCTGACCGCCCGCCTGTACTGAGCCCGGGCTCTCCCTCGGGCCGGCCGGCTCGGCTCAAGCGCCGTCGAGGGTGCCGAGGATCAGCCACCACGACGCCAGTCCGTGCTCGCACCAGGCGTCGGGGGCCACCAGGCAGTCGTCCGGGCAGCGGCACACCCCGTCGTCGACCCATTCGGCCAGCGTGTCCGGATCGGGCGGCGCCCAGCCGCTGTTGACCTCGAACCACGCATGGGCGTTGGCGATGGCGCGCACGGCCGCAGGATCCATCGCACCATGATGCCGGGCCGCGCGCGCACGTCTGTTCGTATGGGCTAGGGTGCGTCTCCGCCGGTCCTCGGGGCCGGATATCGCCGCAGTCGCCCGTCTCGGGGCGAGCGCAGCCCGCACACGGTCCTCCGCCGGCCGGTGCTCCCGATCGCCGCTCGTCGCGGCCTCCCTGTCGCTCGTGCGCGCCCACGCGCCCGCCCCGAAGGACGGCGATGTCCGATCCCGATCCCGCCCCGCTGACCCCCGACCCGCCCCGACCCGCGCCGCCCGCCCAGGCCTGGCGGGACCAGCTCACCGCGATGTTCGCCCTTTGGAACCTCACCCCCGCCCGGCTCCTGGCCGGCGGGGCCGCCCTCGGGTTCGCCGTGGTCGTCGCCTGGCGGGTGCTCGCACCTCCCGCCCCACCGCCGGAGATGCAGATCCCGTTCGCCCGACCCGCGGTCGACGCCACCGAGCTGGCCACCGACCCGGTCGCCACCGTCGGCCCTCCCGCCGAAGCGGAGGAGGTCGTCGTGGACGTGGCCGGAGCGGTCGTCTCACCCGGGGTCCATCACCTGGAGACGGGCGCCCGCGTGGTCGACGCGCTCGACGCCGCCGGGGGCCTGGCGCCCGATGCCGATCCGGCCCGCATCAACCTGGCCGCCCTCCTCGTCGACGGGCAGCAGGTCTACGTCGCCCGCGTGGGCGAGACCCCGCCGCTCGCCGTCACTGCGGACGGGCCGGACTCGCCTGGTGCCCCGATGCCCCTGGTCGACCTGAACACCGCGTCGGCCACCGAGCTGGACGACCTCCCCGGCGTCGGGCCGACCACCGCCGAGGCCATCATCGACCACCGGGAGCGCAACGGCCCGTTCACCTCGGTCGACGACCTCCTGGACGTGCGCGGCATCGGCGACGCCAAGCTCGAGCAGCTGCGCGACCGGGTCACGGTGTGAACGATGTCCGATCGCTGGGCCGTCGTCCTCGCCGTCGCCACCTTTGCCGCGGCCCTCGCAGCCGTCGACGGGCTCGTCGGGCGCGTCCCGCTGGGCGCCTCACTCGGGCTGCTGGCGCTGGCGTGGGCCCTGTACCGCCTCGGATGGTTCCGTCCCGAGCTGCTCGTGCTGGCCGCCGCGCTGGCGGCCGTGACGCTGGCCCATCGCTCGCTCGACGGGCTGGCGGCACCTCTCACCACCGGCCCGGTCACCGCCGAGGTGACCCTGGTGGGCGACCCGGTCCCCGACGGCCACGGCGGCGTCTCGGCTGACGTGCGGCTCGAACGGCGCCGCCTGTCGGCCCACGCCCGGGGCGCGGCTGCCACCGCGCTCGAGGACCGGCTGGCGGGGGAGAAGGTCACGGTGGTCGCGGACGTGCGGCTCCCGGGAGACCGAGAGCGGCGTGCCCGCTACCGCCACCTGGCCGGGCGCCTGGACGTCGACGCCGTGGTGGGCTGGCGCACCGGCGATCCGTTCAGCCGCGCCGCCAACGGGTTGCGTCGCACGCTGGCGTCCGGCGCCGAGTCCCTCCCCGCCCGCCAGCGCAGCCTGCTGGCCGGCATCACCCTCGGCGACGACCGGGCCCAACCGCCGGACATGACCGACGCCTTCCGGGCCGCCGGGCTGAGCCATCTCCTGGCCGTGTCGGGCCAGAACGTCGCCTTCGCGTTGGTGATCGCGGCCCCGCTGCTGTCCCGGCTTCGCTTCGGACCTCGCCTCGCCCTCACCTTGGCCGTGCTCGCCGGCTTCGCGCTGCTGACCCGGGCCGAGCCGTCGGTGCTGCGGGCGACGGCCATGGCGTCCGTGGCCGCGGTCGGCACGGCCATCGGGCGTCCCGCGTCCACGGTGCGTGCGCTCGCGCTCGGGGTAGCGGCCATCGTGCTGGTCGACCCGCTGCTGGTCACCTCGCTGGGGTTCCAGCTCTCGGTCCTGGGCGCGGCGGGCATCGTGGTCCTGGCCGGGCCGCTCGCCGCCCTCCTGCCCGGGCCCCGCTGGCTGGTGGCACCCCTGTCGGTCACGCTCGCGGCCCAGGCGGCGGTGGCGCCCCTGCTGGTGGCCGTGTTCGGTCCGGTGCCGGTGGCCGCCATCCCGGCCAACCTCCTGGCCGTCCCGGCCGCCGGTCCGATCATGGTGTGGGGCCTGACGGCCGGGCTGGCCGCGGGCGTGCTCCCCGGGCCGGTCGCCGCGCTGATCCACCTCCCGACCCGCCTCCTCCTCGGATGGGTCGACGCCGTGGCCCGCGCCGCCGCCGGCTGGCCGCTGGGGACCCTGGGCGCCCGCCATCTCGTGGCGCTGTTCGCCTTCGCCGCGACCGCGGCAGTGCTCAGGGCGCGGGCCCGCCGCCTGGACGCGCTGCTGGCGCCGCTACCGCGCTC
>JBKPRS010000262.1:0-2371 GCA_046734695.1 Actinomycetota bacterium
CCAAGGCCCTGACCACGGTGGGCGACAGCGCCCGCTGCAACCTGGCCCGCCAGCAGCAGGCGGTGGTGGGGGCCATCGTGGACGGCTGGCTCGACGAGCTGGTCCGCCAGGCGGCGAGCACGGAGCCGATCGAGCCGCTGCTGGTCGCCGAGCTGACGTCCCTCGCCGGGGGCACGGTCGCAGTGGACGAGGAACAGCGCCGCAAGCAGCCGGACTGGAGCTACGACGAGGACTGGTCGGGCACCTACCCGGCCGACAACCAGTAGGAGCGCACGATCACTCCTCGATCGGGGGCAGGGTCGCCAGCGGCAGCAGCTCGTGGGCCCAGGTCACGCGGTAGTTGAGGGCGGGGGCGAACACCTCGCAGTACTCCCGCTCCACCTGCAGGCCGCGGAAGCGCATGGTGGCGATCTCGCGCTCGATCAGGTGCTCGATCGACTCCAGGTGGGCCACCCCGCGGCGCTCGGACAGGCCGGCGTGCAGGCGCAGGGCCTCGATCTTGACCTCCCAGGTCTCCTCCACGTCCACGTAGATCGAGCCCTGCGAGTTCAGCCCGCTGGTGGTCTCGGAGTAGAAGAGGTTGCCGATCTTGTGCGGCTCGTGGTCGGAGCGGATCTCGTCCACCCGGGCCAGCAGCGCGGCGGCCAGCACGCCCCGGGACAGGGCCCGGTGGTCGGGGTGGTAGTCGGTCGGCTGGTGGGTGATCACGACGTCGGCCTTGTGCCGGCGCAGCAGGTCCATGATCCGCTGGGTGTGCGAGGGGTCGTCGAAGATGGCGCCCTCCTCGAAGTCGAGCCACTCCTGGCTCGCCCCCAGCCGGGCGGCGATGCCCCGCACCTCCTCGGCCCACTCGTCCTCGAAGGCGGCCGACACCATCACCACGTCGTGGCCCCGCTTGGCGTACTTCGCCAGCGTCCCGCCCGCCTGGTAGGGCATGTCGAAGGGGTCGGGGTGGGCCCCCACGGCCACGATGGTGAGCGGACGATCGACGCCAGGGAGATCGGCCATGGCGGAAGTTCTACCCGCCGGGCTCGGAGATGGCGACCGCCAGGCGCTCGGCCGAGAAGCGGATGAGCGTCGACGCCGGGTAGCGGTCCAGCGCCCGGCGCTCGCTGGCGAAGTGGTCCCCCAGGCCGTTGAGCACCGACCACAGGAAGCTGGGGACCACCCGGTCGTCCACCACCCGGCGCCCGTCTCGGGCGGCCGCGGCCCGGATGGCGTCCATCTCCACCCGGTTGTGCTCGACGGTGGCGGCCCGCAGCTCGGCCACCAGGTCCTCGGGCACTCGGGACGACTTCGTGTCGGCGTCGCGGCGCAGCTCCGACCACAGGGTGAAGTGGCGCCCGTAGAGCCGGTACAGCGGCAGGTAGCGCTCGATCACCTCCTGCAGCAGCGTGACCAGGTCGTAGCCGGCCGCTGCCACCGGCCGGAACGCCTCGGTGTGGGCCCGGATGGCCTCGGCGTAGAGGGTCGCGAACAGGACTTCCTTGGTGGCGAAGTACGAATAGAGCGTGGCCGGGCTGACCCCCGCGCCCGCGGCCAGGTCCCGCATGTTCAGCTCGAGGTAGCCGCGGTCCGCGATCAGCGCCCGGGCGGCGTCGAGGATGTCGATGCGACGCTGCTCCCGGTCGCCCCACTTGGTGGCGGTAGGTTTTTGAACAGCGTTTGATTCGAACACCGTTCAATTATAGGGTCGGACCATGGAGCTGTGGACCATGCGGATCCCGGAGACGGGGACCGCCGTGTCCCAGGCCCAGCGGGCCGAGGACCAGGGCTGGGACGGGGTCACCTACACCGACTCGCAGAACCTCGTGGGCGACCCGTTCGTGGCCATCGCCCTGGCCGCCGAGGCGACGTCGACGATCCTGTTCGCCACCGGGGTCACCAACGCCTACACCCGCCATCCCGCCGCTCTGGCCACGGTGGCCGCCACCGTGCAGGAAGCCTCGGGCGGGCGCTTCGTGCTCGGCATCGGCCGCGGCGACACCGCGCTGTTCCACCTGGGGCTCAAGCCCATGCCGGTGGACCGGTTCGGCGCGCTGACCGCCGACGTGCAGAGCTACCTGGGCGGCGGCACGGTCGACTGCGACGGCTTCGAGAGCCGCCTGCGCTGGCTCGAGCGGGCCCGCCAACCCAAGGTGCCGCTCGACATCGCCTGCTCCGGTCCCCGCATGATCGAGCTGGGCGGGCGGCTGGCCGAGCGCATCACGCTGGGCGTCGGCGCCGACCCCGACCGCATGGCCTGGGCCGTCGACCTGGCCCGCAAGGCCGCGGCCGGCGCCGGGCGCGACCCGGACGAGCTGTCGATCGGCACCTACGTCAACGTGGGCTGCCACCCCGACCTCGACGTGGCCCGGAGCCTCATCGCCGG